>CAXEMW010000184.1:0-6708 GCA_963997395.1 uncultured Planctomycetaceae bacterium | reverse complement strand
TTTGAACAAAAAGGGTGGGCCGAGCCAAAAGTTGTTGTAAGATTTTGGATTATTAGTTTTATTCTTATACTTATTGGATTAGCAACTTTAAAATTAAGATAAATATAAATTATAATGAAAAGAAATAATTCTAGAACCGCAATAATTGGACTTGGAAAAACAGGTTTATCTATTGCAAAGTATTTGAAAAATAATAATATTGATTTTGTTGTGTACGATACCAGAGAAAATCTTTTAATAACTAAAGATATTACGAAATATATTGATGAAAAATATATATTTTTAGGAAATTTTGATAAAGATATTATTTCGAAGCATGACAATTTTATTATTAGTCCTGGACTAAAATTAAAAAAAGATTTTATAAATGAAATAATAAAAAAAAATAAAAATATAGAAACAGATATAGATATCTATAATAAGAAGAGTTCTTGTAAAACAATATGTATTACCGGCTCAAATGGAAAAACAACAGTTACCCGTTTATTAGCTCATGTAGCCTCGGCGGGGGGAGCAACGGTTGGCATTGCATGTACTGAAGGCGTCTGGGTAGGTGACAGACAACTTGATTCTGGTGATTGTAGTGGGCCAGCAAGTGCACGACGAATATTAGCGCAACCCAACGTAACGACGGCTGTACTCGAGACAGCAAGAGGAGGAATTCTTCGCGAAGGGTGTGGGTTTGATGCTTGTGATGTAGCCGTTGTCACTAATATTGCCTCGGGTGATCACCTTGGTCTGCATGAAATCGATACTCCAGAACAACTCGCTTGGGTGAAGGGCGCCATTGTTGCCGCTGTGCGGCCAAGCGGTGCAGCTGTCCTCAATGCAGCTGATCCACTGGTTGTCGATATGAAGAAGTGGTGTCAGGGTCGGGTGATTTATTTTTCTCTGAATCCAGAATTTCCTGTCCTCATGGAACACCTGGCCTCCGGAGGCCTTGGTGCAACCATCCGCGACGGATGGATCGTGTTGTGCGACGGACCCCGTGAAACTCGATTAGCCAGTTTAGACAAAGTTCCTCTGGTTCATCAGGGTTTGGTTTCGTTCCAAGTCGAAAATGCACTTGCTGCTGCTGCCGCTGCATGGAGCATGGGCGTTCCGCTTGAATTGGTGCGACTCGGACTTGAGAACTTTTCAAGTGGTGCACTCGGTAGTCCCGGGCGATTTAATATGCTTGAGTTGGATGGAGCCACTGTGGTTGTTGACTACGGACATAATGTGCCGTCTTTAGAGCAGGTCTGTTTAACGCTCGAAAAGCTACCACATGCTCAAAGAACTGCTGTGTATTCAGCAGCTGGAGATCGTCGCAATGAAGATCTTCTGCGGCAGGGTGAACTCTTGGGAAAGACATTCGATCGTATTGTCATCTACGAAGACGCCTATCGAAGAGGCCGCAGTCCGGGGGAGATAACTCGACTCATTGCCGAAGGTATTGTGCGAACAAAACATTCAAAGCGTCGCGCTATAGTCGAGTCTGGAGGAGATTGGGAGACCTCAGCTGCGTCGGTACTCGACGCGGTGAAGCCTGGTGACCTTGTTTTGTTGCAGCCTGATACGATCGAACAAACAATGCCGTGGTTAATGGAACGCTATGGTAATCGACTACGTGGCATTGGTTTTGATCAAATAGCAAATGTTCAATCGTTAGATCCAAATGAGGTACCGCTAGACCCTGAGCACAAAAAAGATCGACCATCAGATCTGTGAGGCAATAGATTTTTGCCCACCATCATTTAAGACCAGTTTTGCGATCAAGTGCTCCACGCACACCAAGCTGCTCCGGGTGACGTGCGATTTTATCGGTAAATACGCGAACATCATCAATAATTGGCCGTAAGTCTTGTGTTAGACGGTTGACGTTGTTCGCAGCTTGGGCGAGGTCATTGTAAACCTCTGGATCGCGAACCAGTTTGCCAAGCGTTCCTTGTGATTCGTTCAGGGCTTGAGTGAAGGTGGCTGCTTGAACGAGGACAGTGTCGAGGCGATTAATAGCACGGTCTATACCCTGTACCATTGATGCGCCGCGTTCACCGAGGGGTTTTGAAAAGCCTTCAAGATTTCGGAGGTTCCGATCAGCAGTATCAATGGTTGCACTGATACCTCCAACAGACTTTCGCAGATCAACAAGAACATCAGGCAATGTATAGATAGAATCCTTCAGTTTTTCTCTCGCTTCAGCATCACCCACAATATCATTCACATTGTTCATGGCCGTTGTAAAGGTGTCCAGTGCAACGTCAAGTTTCTTAACAGTCTGGTCAATCTGAATGTCCTCTTTTACAAAAATTCTCTCAATATTTTCTGAGAGCAAAGCAACAGCATCACCTGCCCGAGTGAGTGACTCGAGGGAGGCTGTTACTTTTGGCTCGAGTGTTGAAAATAGTGCAAGGGGATCTTTCGACACCGCACCTCGCAAAACCTCATCTGTTGTGATTCGTTGGCGAGGAGGTGCAATACGGCCAGCCACAAGTTCAATTTCGGCATCACCAAGAATTGTGCTTGCGACACGTGGTGTCTCATCGCGATAGACCGGTACATAGGAGTCAATTTGAGCCACTACACTTACGCCACCACGTTCATCGAGCATGACTGAGTTGACTCGTCCGACAAGAATGCCATTCTTTCGGACGGGGGTGCCGCTTGAAACCCCCCTCGCTTCTGAGAAGTTCATGCGTAGTGGATATGTTGATTGGACAAGACTTGGCAAATCTCCAAATAAAACAATAAGTATTCCAGCGATAATGGCCGTTGCCAAGACCATCACGCCAACACGAAATTGGATTACACGCTCACTCATGATCGTTCTCCTGATCGTTAGTCTCAGAGGATGGTGCGTAGTCTTTCTGGTCCTGCTCTTTTCGGAGTTCGTTGAGACGTTGCCCGGCTTTGCCTTCAACGAATTGTCGAACCCGAGGATCGTTTGATCCGTCAAGTTCTTCTGGTGTGCCAGTAAAAATTATTTGTGACTCGCCTTTTTTAAGCCGAGAAAGTGGATAGAGCATAATAATTCGGTCTGCCACTTTATGAGCAGTTGTCATGTCGTGAGTGACTACTACGTTTGTTGTTTCTGGTCTTTGGTGGACTCGTAGAATAAGTTCATTAATGACGTCACCCATGATTGGGTCGAGCCCCGTAGTTGGCTCGTCGTAGAGAACCAGCTGTGGGTCCAGTGCCAGTGCTCGCGCAAGGCCGGCACGCTTTCTCATGCCGCCAGACAGTTCAACTGGTTTCTTGGTTAGTACTGCTCGTGGTAGGCCAACCTCCGCTACAAGTTCAGCAACAATTTTTGCTATTTCATCTTCATCAAGTTGAGTATGTTCACGCAGAGGGAAGGCTATGTTATCGGCAATTGTAGCGCTATCAAAAAGAGCAGCACCCTGAAAAACAAACCCGTAGCGTGTCCGGAGATGGGCAAGTTCACGTTCGGTCATCACAGCTAAAGAAGTGTCTTCAAATCGTATATCTCCTTTGGTGGGCTGTATAAGCCCGATCATTGTTTTTAAGAGCACAGTTTTTCCACATCCGCTCTCGCCAAGAATGACAAGGGTTTCACCAGAGGCAAGTTCGAGAGAAATGTCACGCAAAACCTGCTGGTCACCAAAGGTTATTGAAAGCGAATCAATGAAAAGCAGTGGTTCTGCAGTTGTTGCTTCTTGTGTCGGTGTATCGATAGCTGAAGTGGTCATCGTAAGGTTTTTATGAAATGTCAGGTGTTTAAAGAAGGCTTCGAGGACCTTCAGGCCGTAAGTAGTCCTGTACGTTGTTCAGTCCAATGCCCAAGAAAAGATCGAGTACAAGAATGAGAACAAATGAGTGCACAAAAGCATTTGTTGCAGCTCGGCCAACTCCCTGTGCGCCATGGTCACAATGAAAGCCATGGTGGCAACTGACTAAAGCAATCGCCGCACCAAAAAAGAAGCTTTTGAAAATTCCCATAAAAAAATCAAAGGAATCGATATAGGCTCGAGAATTTGTCCAATAGTGGTGATAATCAATGCCAAGGATGGCATGTGAATAGACATAGCCACCGAGTACACCCATGAAATCAGCCATGATCGTAAGTGCAGGAATGAGTACAAGACAGCCTAGAAAGCGAGGGACAACGAGATAGTAAATTGGGTTTGCCCCCATGCTTTCAAGAGCATCAATTTGTTCTGTAACGCGCATCGTGCCTAATTCTGCAGCCATGGCACTCCCAACCCGTCCAGCCAGCATTGTTGCTGCGAGTACTGGGCCGAGTTCACGAATAAGGGAAAGGTTAATTACAGAACCAAGTCGTGTTTGCAGGCCAAGCGCTTTGAATTGGGCATAGCTCTGGACGGCCAAGACCATTCCGATGAAAAGGCCGGTTAGTGCTATGACAGGGAGTGACAAAACGCCAATCTGGTAGAAGCTTGGCATCAACACGTCTCGTCGTTGACGACGTGCAAATAACCACCCAATGGTTCGTAAAGCAAAAAGAGTTACGTCACCAATGCCAGCAACCGCTGTGATCGCCATGTCACCGACATCAGCGACTCTATTCGCAAACCAGCCAGTGACATTGTCAGCGGCCTGTTCTGATTGTGGGATGGCAGTTGAATTCATAAATACAGACCTTCACCGCGGTGGCGGCACTCCTTGCGGATTAGATCGGCTAGAAGGACCTGGTACCTTGAACCGTTTAGGGAGAGGCTGCGGGCTTTGCGGGCTTTTGGATAAATCCAAAGGACGCAGCATCACAAAAGAGCTCTCCGACAGAAAGCTGTGATGTCATAAAAGCTATATATTTGAATCGTGCAGAGAGTTCGTCATGCCAGAACGGCTCTGGAAGCATTCGATGGTCTTTTTCTCAACTGGTCGATTCGTCTGAAGATCCTGCGGCTACCGGTTCGGCAGTTACGATCCCATGAAAAACAAGCTGCTTCTTTCCAGCCACTTCTTTGCAGTCCACTTGAATAGTGTCTTTTCCTTCAAATTCACCTTTCAGAAGTTCCTCCGAAACAGGATCTTCGATGTAGTTCTCAAGTGCACGTCGAAGAGGTCTCGCTCCGAAATCGGTATCAGAGCCTTTCTTAATGAGAAACTGCTTCGACTCATCGGTAAGTTCAAGTTTGAGACCACGCTCGAGTAGTCGTTCCCGGACTTTTGCAAGTTCAATATCAATCACCTCTTTTAGGTTTTCAACCGTAAGGTGATGGAAGACTATGAGATCGTCGAGGCGATTAATAAACTCTGGACGGAAAACCTTCTCAATTCGTTCATTGACCCGGGCTTTCATGCTTTCATACCCACTGTCGTCCTCGGGCTTCTGGAAACCGAAGGCAGATTCATTCTTGATTGCCTCGGCTCCTGCATTGGTTGTCATGATGAGAATCGTATTTCGGAAGTCAACATTTCTCCCAAAGGAGTCAGTGAGTCGACCTTCTTCCATCACCTGAAGAAGCATGTTGAAGACGTCTGGGTGAGCTTTTTCAATTTCATCAAGAAGAACAACCGCATATGGACGGCGACGAATTTTTTCAGTGAGTTGGCCTCCTTCTTCGAAACCAACGTATCCAGGAGGGGCGCCAACGAGACGACTGACATTGTGCTTTTCCATGTACTCACTCATATCAATTGATATGAGCGCGTCATCGTCTCCGAACATAAACTCAGCAAGTGCTTTGGCTAAAAGGGTTTTTCCAACGCCTGTTGGGCCAGCTAAAACAAAGCAACCAATTGGCCGCTTGGGGTCTTTAAGCCCCGAACGACTTCGGCGAACAGCCTTAGAAATGCTTTTGATTGCCGCATCTTGCCCGATCACTCGCTTGTGAAGTGAATCTTCCATTTCCATTAACCGTTGGCTGTCCTCTGTGGACATTCTTGTCAACGGAATGCCAGTCATCTTCGAAACAACCTCAGCAACAACTTCCTCGTCAACAACGCCATCAGCCTCGCGAGATTTTTCTCGCCACTCTTTGGTCATTTGCTGTTTTTTCTTCTTTAATTTGTCAGCCTGATCGCGCAGTGCGGCCGCTTTTTCAAAATCTTGGTTGGCAACAGCCTCCTCTTTTTCCTTGTTTAGGCTATCAACTTCCGCATCAATTTCCTTGAGGTCTGGTGGACGCGTCATTGCCTTCAACCTCACTCGTGCTCCAGCTTCATCTATTACATCAATTGCTTTATCGGGAAGTGCACGGCCGGTGATATATCGACTGGAGAGTTCTACTGACGCTTCAAGGGCGTCATCAGTAATAGACACTCTATGGTGACTTTCGTAGCGGTCCCGCAATCCCTTGAGAATTTCAACTGCTTCTTTTTTCGACGCGGGTTCGACCATGACAAGCTGGAAACGCCTATCGAGTGCCGAATCTTTTTCAATGTACTTGCGATATTCATCCAGCGTGGTTGCCCCAATGCACTGGATTTCACCACGGGCAAGGGCTGGCTTAAGGACATTGGAGGCGTCAATGGCACCTTCTGCTCCTCCAGCTCCAACAAGTGTGTGGAGTTCGTCAATAAAAAGGATGGTATTTTTGGCACGTCGGACTTCGTTCATGACGGCCTTAATTCGCTCTTCAAACTGACCGCGATATTTCGTGCCAGCGACCATCATCGCCAAGTCGAGAACCACAATTCTTCGTTCGGCAAGAAGTTCGGGAATATTTCCTTCGATAACTCTCTGCGCAAACCCTTCGACGATTGCAGTTTTTCCAACACCAGCCTCACCGATAAGCACGGGAT
>CAXEMW010000183.1:0-6733 GCA_963997395.1 uncultured Planctomycetaceae bacterium | reverse complement strand
TAAACTTTTGATGAAAGAAGATTGAGATGAATGGCATGGATGGCTGGTTCGGATTGATTGCTCAGGTAACTGAGAACGCCTCTGCAGCGTGGTGGAACGAGTCGTGGGCGGTCTGGGTGCTGACGCTTGCCATTATTTCTGTGCCAACATTCTTAGCGTGGCTTGTCACGCGGCAACTCAAAGCAAGTGGTCTTTGGGGAAGGCTGTCGATTGTCCTTGTAGCTCTCGCAGCGGGCATTGTAGTGACTGCGCTGGGATGGCCTCCTCGCATGGGTATTGATCTCAAGGGAGGGGTCATACTTGTCTACGAAATTGATTCTGCTAAACAGCCCGAAGGCGGCGTGAGCATGGACAAGCTTGTCGCTGCAGTAAGTCGTAGGGTTAATCCAGGTGGCCAGAAAGAGGTGACAGTTCGGCAGTATGGAACAAACCAACTTGAAGTCATTGTGCCTGAGGTGGATCAAGCAGAGGTCGAATTTATCAAGCGAATCGTCTCGAGTGCTGGTGTATTAGAGTTTCGTATAGTCGCTAATCCCCAGGATCCCCGCCATAAAGAAATTATAGAAAAGGCGACTAGTTCTTCTGGGAGTTTGGTCAGTTCAGGAGATCGCTCAATCGGTAGGTGGATACAGATAGATACCCAGAAGATCAATCCAGCAGGTGACTCAACTTTGGTGATGCGTCAAGCTGGTGATGGGACTCCGGAAGTTCTTGTAGCACTGGATCGATTTGATGTGACAGGAGATTTTCTGTCGAGGGCTTCAGGTGGATATGACCAGAATTTGCAGCCCTGCGTGAACTTTTCTTTTAATTCTCAAGGGGCAGCGCTCTTTGGGACACTCACAAGCCAGAACCTGCCAGATCCAGCGAACCGTTTGCTAAGTCGGCTAGGGATTGTGCTTGACGGCGTGTTGCTATCAGCCCCTACTATCCGAAGTACGATTTCAAGTGACGGACAAATTACGGGTAGCTTCAAACAGGCTGACGTTGAGTTTCTTGTTGGTGTGTTGAATGCGGGGAGTCTGCCTGCTGCCTTGTATAGTGATCCAATTAGCGAACAGAAGATAAGTCCACAGCTAGGGGCCGATACAATTCGCTCTGGTGCGAGGGCTATGTTGCTGGCAACAATCGTTGTCCTGACATTCATGCTCATGTATTACCGCTTCTCCGGGATCGTTGCTGATTTAGCTGTTTTGTTGAATATCGTCCTTGTTGTGGCACTGATGATTTCTATCAAAGCGGCATTTACGTTGGCGGGACTAGCCGGCCTCGTGCTTTCTGTTGGTATGGCTGTCGATGCGAATGTGCTTATCTATGAACGGATGCGAGAAGAACTCGACCGTGGTGCGTCTGTTCGTATGGCTATTCGGAACGGTTTTCAAAGAGCGTTTTCAACCATCGTCGACTCGAATCTGACAACACTTATTACGGGCATCGTTCTGTTTTCGATTGGTACAGATCAACTTAAAGGTTTTGCGGTTACTCTGATTCTCGGTCTGTCTCTTAATTTGTTCACAGCAGTTTTTTGCTCACGGGTTATTTTTGATCTTGCTGAACAAAAGCGGCTGCTCAAGACTCTTTCGATGGCTCGCTTGTTCGGGAAAACGAGCTATGAGTTTGTGCGATGGGTGCGGCCAGCCGTTGTCGTGTCACTTGTTTTTATTACGATTGGTCTTGTTGCCGCATGGCAGCGAGGGCAAGGTATCTTCGATATTGATTTCACCGGTGGTACCAGTGTGCAGGTTGCGTTTAAGGAAGACCAAGGGCTCGATATTTCATCTGTTCGAGAAGCTGTTTCAAGCCTGCCCGACGTTGCCGTAAGTTCAGTTACCGTCGGTGATGTCCCAGCAAATCTACGATATAAGATCGATACGTCGGAGCGAAGCGGTGATGCAGTTGAGGAGATGCTTCGAACCTCCTTCCCGGGCAGATTGGCGACGTATTCAATGGGCTTTGGTGAAATCGTATCAACCGCTGATAAGTCTTCTGGCGATTCGCAGGGACCGGCAGGTTCTGAGGCAAACGAAGATGAAAGTGACTCAGAAGCGGGTGAAGAGAGTAGTTCCCAGGCGATCGAATCATTGAGTACTGCTGTCGAACTCGATTTCCCGCAGAAGATTAATCAAGTAACGTTGCAAGAGACTATCGAGCAGGCTTTTAAGCAAGCTGGCCACGAAGGGGTTGCCTTTGAGTTGACGTCCCCTGGAATGCAAACCCGAAAGAAGCCATATCGCACGTGGTCGTTGTCTACATCGCTTGCCCCGGAGGACACTCGTAAAGTGTTGGAGCAAGTTGCGGGCCAGTTGGCAAGTACACCAATTTATCTCTCAGCGAATTCAATAGGCGGGAAAGTCGCCGGCAACACGAAGGTGACAGCCGTCTATGCTCTTTTGGCCAGCCTTGTAATGATTGTTGCATACGTCTGGTTGCGATTTCAAAATGTGGCATTTGGGTTGGCAGCAGTCGTCGCATTGCTACATGATGTTCTTGTCACAATAGCGTGTATTGCACTGAGTGTTTATGTTGCCCCATATCTAGGCTGGGCGCTTGTTGATGATTTCAAGATCAGTCTTGATGTCGTCGCAGCACTGTTGACGATCGTGGGTTTTTCGATCAATGACACGATCGTTATTTTTGACAGGATGAGAGAAATACGAGGTAAGAGTTCAGCTGTCTCCGCTGAGATGGTTGATCGAGCAATTAATCAGACACTGAGTCGTACAATACTTACATCGGGAACAGCCCTGTTGGCAGCCATCATTCTCTACTGTTTAGGCGGGCAGGGTATTCATGCCTTTGCTTTTGCCATTCTCATAGGGATTATCAGCGGTACGTACAGCACAATTGTGATCGCATCGCCGATAGTACTTTGGTTGCAAGGGAGTGTGGGGAATGCGGCACCCGAAAAGCGCCAGGCTATAGCGGAGCCGCTGTGACGACGCTCTTGTGAATCCTTGCGGTTCATGCTGATTGTGCAGGCTTAAGGAGAGTCGTTAGGTGATCTTTCTGACGAAGAATGTGTTCTTCGAACGCTTGCCCCTAATAAATGTCGCATAGTTATAGGTAATCGTAATTCTCGATTCTAGGTGTTTTCAATTGCAAGGATGCAGCAGTTGGGCAGGGCCTCTTGTGCCTGCTCAACACAGTCTCCAGCCTCTTTGTGGTGAAAGCATGACAAGTCTTGTTCAAATCTTTCGGTTTCTTGTTGGTTTAGGAATGGTTGTGGCGGGTGGCTTCGTTACTGCGCCGTTTGTCTCATCAGTCTTGAGTACTGCGTCCCGTGAAGCAGTCACGCAAATTCCTCGTCACCAAACCAATCCTTTTGATAGAGGCAAATCATCACAGTCGATGTCGAATTCCTTTACGGTTCCTGTAAAAAACTCTGAAGGAACTCGCTTTATTCGCCAGAATAATAACCCTTCGGAATCAGGATTAAGTCGACTAGAAGGAAGACATTTACCTTCACAACATCAGCGTGTCACCCCGGAGAGAATGCCAGCACGTTCGCTAGGTAACGCGCCGCCGGGCATGTATGGCGCATATCGTACGACCGTTGAAATGCCCCCACCACCACTTCTGGATGGATCACACGCTGACGCGTCGCATCGGCTCCACCTGGCTGGAAATAAAAATGTTGGCCCGCATCGAGAAATACCAGATTCGATTCCGGATCGGTATCGTGTGCAGGATGGCGATGATTTAACAGGTATTGCAACTCGCCTATACGGACATCCACAAGCAGCGTCAGCCCTGTGGCAGGTGAATGCCGATCGATTATCGAGTCCAGAAGTGCTGCCGATTGGCTTTGAGATGATCGTGCCACCTGCATGGCGTGTCTTTGGTAAGGGGTCGGCATGCGAAGGTACTCGTCGCATTGAGCCTTCTGATATCACCGGTACAAAAAGTACTCCTAACGCGACTGTCCATTCGACGTCAATGCAAAGCAGGTTGCCAAGTCAAAGAGAAAACGGCTCCGAAGGTGCAGGTGGGCCGTGGCTTGGAAGTCCACCAAAACTACAGTCGATTCGTCCCGAGGACACGGCCAGCAAGCGTAGCCGTGGCGCGATTCGCGTTGCACCTGGTGAGACGTTAGCTTCGCTTGCTCAACGAGTGTATGGAGACAAACACATGGCAAATGCCATTTTTGATGCAAATAGAGATCGCTTGCGAAGCCCTGAATTGCTTGTGCCTGGCACAGAATTACGACTTCCGTAATGTATAAGGGAAAGCCTTTGTGGGAGCTTTTTCCGTATGTGATCATGCAGGTAACATAGATCAACCAAGGATTTGTTAATTGTTGCTCGACAATGTTTCGCTGATAAACCACACACACAATTGCAATGGAGTACGATTTCCTGAGGGGAGAGATGCGAGTTTGTCTGCACGAAGACTTGAACGTATTTCTTCAAAGACAAGTGGCCCCGTTTTAGGCTGATTCGGTGGAAGTTTCTTTTTGCTTTGCTCCTTTGTCCCATTTGCTGATTCCTTAAACCAACTCGCAGGACGCGCGCCCTTCAATCGCTGGAAAAGTTGACTTGATTGGCGATCGTTGCTTCCGGCAATGATCATGACTGGAAGGTGTTCTAGAAATGGTTTCACTTCACGTTGACCATTGGTTGTTCGAACGCTGAGAGCATTCGTGATGGATATTCCCTGGTCAGCCCAGACCGGACTAATCAGAATGATCGTTTGAACCTGTTGTCCTTGTGGGCCTTGAGTATTTGGGAGCCAATTCCAGTCGGCTACGGCCCATGTTGCGGCGAGTGTGCCGCCGAGTCCGGATCCGATAATGCAAAGTTGTTTGAGGTCGATGTCACCCTCGGCCTCTTTCTCTGCAAGCCAATTTCGAACGGTTTCGAGGTCGCCTTTGAGATTGGCACTTGTACGGATTCTGCCACCGCCACTTGCAGGAATCATGCGTAGTTGATTCACAAGAAGTCTTTTCTTTGAGACGTCGAGATCTGTGTTTTTACTGCCTCCGTGTCCTCGCAGGTCAGGAACTGCGACTGCACAGCCTGCTTTTTGCAGGCCAGCCGCTAGCTTTCGCACAGTTTTTTCTGAGCCACCAATGTCGTGTACAAGAATAACGGTGGCGGTTGCTTTTCCTTGAGGTGGGTAATACACAAGTTGAAGAGGAACACCATCAGATGTTCTGAGGCTCTTGACTTGCTCGACTGCAGGCAGTTTTGTCCTAGATTTTTCATCAGCACTTTGTGCTGTCATCGCCCAGCAACTACATGCGACGAGACAGAAGAGCATCATTTTCTTATGAATGAGTTGTCCGGCCACAAGCTGCCCAGATGTCTCAATGAGTTGGCAATGAGATTCTTGAGCAGATCGACACCTACCCGCAGCTAGCTGTTTCGGTCTCTTATTCTGAAAATGACAGTTAAAACTGATGTTTTTTTGGGTAAAGGTGATCATAGGAAGTCGTCCGGAAGAAAACATTGCGAACAAGAAGGTATAATTTATCAAAATATGAGGTAGTTGTAGAGTTTTCTTGTGACAGGCTGTTTGTAATGGATTCGTATAGTTTCTCATCATCGAAGAGCGGTTCGCCGTCAGCACACCCCTCGCCCCGACCAGTTCCTGCATGCAAGGATGTCCTGCCACCTCAAGTGCCAGGTACTTTGGCAGAGAATCGGTTGAGAAAGCAGGGCGGACGCTCGGGGTGGTTGGTAAGCCTTGGACTGCATGGTGTTGTATTACTCTGCTTGGCGGGCATTACGATTGATCCGCAAATTATTCATGCTCCAGCAATTCAGATTGAGCAACCAATTTCTGAGCCAGAACCAGAGTTTGTATTCGAGCCAGAAGAGTTAGAAGTTTCTGATATGGACCTGAAAGAACTTGGAGCTTTAAGTGAACGAGGCGTGACTGTTGCAGAGGCAATATCCTCAAACAAATCAGACATCCCTTTCATTCCTCCGCCACAAAATACGCTTGTGACGAAAAGTGTTCGTATTGAGCCCGTAACGTTCGAGTCCATGGGGCCGAATGAGGTAGATCAGCTTATTGATACAGTAGTTGGTGTGAATGTTGGTGTGGCGGCAACCGGAGCCAGTGGTGCAGTTGATCGCCTCAGTCTTGAAATTGCCCGCTCGCTCGAAGATGCTCCAACAACAGTGTGCTGGGCATTCGACCAGTCAGTGAGCCTTGCAGGTCAGCGTCAAGAAATAGCGAGTCGGTTAAAACGAGTATTTCGTGAGTTGAGTCATGACAGTGAGGGTGACGCACCAGCAGGCTTGACGAACCTCGTTTTGGCGTACGGTCAGAGTTTTCAATTTATTGTAAATAAGCCAACGCATGTTTCTGGTGAAGTTGTTAAAGCGATTCAAGAAATTGAGGTTGATAACAGTGGCGTCGAAAAGACATTCACCGCGATTCGTGCCGCCGCGGAGCGTCTGAATGCCGTCCGTCCGGTTGGCCGTTCAAATGGAATGATTGTTGTCTTTACGGATGAGGTTGGTGATGATCAGTCTCTTGCCGATCAGGTTGCGACAATTTGTCGTCGATTAGGTGTTTCTGTGTGCGTCGTTGGTGTGCCGGCTCCTTTCGGACAGCGGTTTATTGAAATGAAGTATGTTGAGTTCGATCCAACATATGCGTCGGTAGAAGATTGGGCAGTTGTTGAGCAAGGGCCAGAAACGCTGTTCCCAGAAGCAATTCACATTAACGACAAGTCGTTTTCGAATGAGGCAATTGATTCAGGATTTGGTCCTTTTAGTTTGTC
>CAXEMW010000182.1:0-6759 GCA_963997395.1 uncultured Planctomycetaceae bacterium | reverse complement strand
GGGCGGCATGGGCGGCGGCATGCCCGGCATGGGTGGCATGCCTGGCATGGGTGGCATGGGTGGCATGCCTGGCATGATGTAATCACTGAAAATTTAACACAATCTAAAGGGGTTTTTTCCTTAGCGAGGCCCCAAAAACGTTTACTTTCGCGGACAACAACTTTGGAGTGAAAAATGGCTGCAAAAAAACTAAAAATTCATCCTCTTGATGACAGAATCGTCGTCGAGCCTGTTGAAGCAGAAGAGCGGACATCCGGTGGGATCGTGCTGCCAGACTCGGCACAGGAAAAACCGCAGCGAGGACATGTGGTCGCGGTTGGTCCCGGTCGCCTGCTTGAAAGTGGCCAGCGTGCAAGCCTGCTGGTTTCACTTGGTGACGAAGTTATTTATGGAAAATATTCAGGGAATGACATTGAGGTCGATGGACACGATGTCAAAATCCTGCGTGAAGGTGACATTTTGGCAAAGGTTCTGAATTAATTGTTCCATTGGTGGGTGACATGTGCAGCCACCTGTTTTCTTTGGCGTGAGCATGGCAAGTCACGCTGTGATCAGTTTCGGAAAAAATTACAACAACGGCCAGCCGAGTGGGTTGGTCACCGAAGGAGAGATAAGTCGTGCCCAAGCAATTGCTATTCGAAGACTACGCCCGTGGAAAACTTCTTAAGGGTGTTGAGAAACTCGCTGACGCTGTCGCAGTCACTATGGGACCAACCGGTCGTAATGTGATTATTGACAAAAGCTTCGGTGGCCCAACTGTCACAAAAGATGGGGTTACCGTTAGTAAGGAAGTCGATCTTGAGGATGCCTTTGAAAACATGGGTGCCAAACTTGTGAATGAAGTTGCCTCCAAGACATCTGACCTTGCTGGTGATGGAACCACAACCGCAACTGTTCTGGCACGATCCGTGTTCCGTGAAGGAATTCGAAATGTTGTTGCTGGCAGTAACCCAACTGCAGTGCGTCGCGGAATTGAAAAAGGTGTTACGGCTGCCGTGAATCATCTCATGGAGATTTCCCGGCAAGTAAGTCGTCCTGAAGAAGTGGCCCAGGTAGGTGCTATTAGTGCCAACAATGACCATTTCATTGGTGACCTTCTTGCCGAGGCACTTCAAAAGGTTGGCAAGGATGGCGTCATCACTGTCGAAGAGGGAAAGACTACTGAAACAGCTGTTCGCTTTGTTGATGGAATGCAGTTTGACAAAGGATATATTTCTCCTTACTTCATAAATAAACCTGCCGAAATGATCTGTGAATTTGAGGATGCACTCATCCTTATCCACGAGAAGAAGATTTCGAATCTTCGAGAACTTGTTCCACTTCTTGAGAAGGTTGCGCAGTCCGGTAAGCCATTCCTGATTATTGCTGAGGATATTGATGGGGATGCCCTGACGGCATTGGTGGTCAATAAACTTCGCGGTGTATTGAATATCTCGGCGGCGAAGGCCCCGGGTTTTGGGGATCGCAGGAAAGCAATGCTTGGTGATATAGCCACACTGACCGGCGGCACGCTGATCAGTGAAGACCTGGGCATCAAACTGGAAAATGTTGAACTCTCTCACCTTGGAACAGCTCGAACAATCACAATCGATAAGGATGAGACGACAATCGTCGAAGGGGCAGGAAAACCCGCCGACGTTCAGGCCCGTGTCCAACAAATTCGAAATCAGTTGGAAGCTACTGAAAGCGAATACGACCGAGAAAAACTACAAGAGCGACTCGCCAAACTCACAGGTGGTGTTGCTATTGTGTCTGTAGGTGCCGGCACCGAAGCTGAAATGAAGCAAAAAAAGGCACGGGTCGAAGATGCTTTACATGCTACGCGAGCTGCTGTTGAGGAAGGAATCGTTCCTGGCGGTGGAGTGGCACTTGTTCGCTGCCGTGAAGCTGTAGAGAAGGCACGGTCACAGGCGAAAGGTGATGAAAAGATAGGTGTTGATATCGTACTTGGTGCACTCGAAGCACCCTTGCGTCAGATCGCAGAGAACGCCGGAATTGATGGTGGCGTAGTCGCTGATGAGGTTTCACAAAAAGATCTTCACATTGGATATGATGCAAATAAAGGTGAATATGTTGACATGGTGAAGGCAGGCATCATTGACCCAGTCAAAGTCGTTCGGGTTGCCTTGACCAACGCAGCCAGTATCTCTGGACTACTGCTTACAACCGAAGCACTCGTCACGAATCTCGAAAAAGAGGATGCAAAAAAACAGCGAATAGAAGGCTCCGTCCGTTAAGTTTGGTGAACCGCTGATCACGTCGACGTGAATGGCAAACGGACACGTGAAAACATGGCAGCAAGCACCCCGAAGCAACTCCGAAGACATTTTCTTCACTGCGGTGCGTGTGGAGGAATGATCAAATGGTAGATCAACGGTGTTATTACGAAGTCTTAGGCGTTGAGCGGCGGGCCAACTCTGGTCAAATAACAGAAGCCTACAGAAAGCTGGCAATCCGTTTTCACCCTGACAAAAACCCGGGGGATGACGCAGCTGCCAGTCGTTTCAAAGAAGCGGCCCGTGCCTTCGAAGTTCTTTCAGATGAGTCCCTTCGCGGGCGATACGATCGATTCGGCCATGCGGGCCTTCAAAATAGTGGTGGCGGCCAACACGAATTCAACGATATCTCTGACATCTTTGAAGCCTTTGGCGATCTTTTCGGTGGCGGTGGGATGTTTGGTGGCCGTGGGCGGGCCGCAAGACCTCAAAAAGGCCGTGATGTCTTTTGTGAAATTTCTCTTACTTTGCTCGAAGCATCACGTGGTGAAAGTAAAACGATCCACTTTCGTCGACATGAAGAATGCATAACATGCGGCGGCAACGGTGCAAAAGCTGGAACTTCACCACAGGCATGCGATTATTGTGGTGGTCAGGGACAGGTTCTTCAAAGCTCTGGAATCTTTCGGCTTCAAACAACCTGCCCAGCCTGCCGTGGCGCAGGAAGTATTGTTCGTGATAAGTGTGGCGATTGTAGTGGCCAAGGACAAACCGAAGTAACCATCGAACGCAAAGTTACCATTCCAGCTGGAGTTGATAATGACGTTCAGGTTCGTCTCGCCGGTGAAGGTGAAGCTGGTGCCAATGGCGGGCCACCCGGCGACTGCTACTGTGTCATTGAAATAAGCGACCACCCTTTTCTAACACGCGATGGGCATGAACTTCATTGCGAAGTCCCTTTTACGTTTAGCCAGTGTGCTCTTGGCACAACAGCCGACGCTCCCACCCTTGATGGACCAAAGCCTCTCCAGATACCACGAGGAACACAGCCAGGAGATATCATTCGCATCCGTGGCCTAGGTATGCCTGATGTGAGGGGCCGAGGAATCGGTGACCTCAATGTGCATATTCATGTTGAGGTGCCCAAAAAGCTCTCTCAGCGGGCTGAAGAACTGCTTCGTGAATTAGCGCAAGAAGAACAAGCCGATGTAAGCCCAAAACGGTCAAGCTTCCTCACTCGACTGACCGAGTATTTCACGCCGGAGCATCCTGAAGAAACTCCAGATGAAGAAGCGGCAAAGAACACCTAGGCCTTCCAAACACACTTTTGTTTACCCCAGCACAGGTTGAGGACACATTCATGCAAAACGAAAATACACCTCAGGACATTGATGACGTGCCGGTCGACGATACCGAACGCACTGATGGTGAATCAGGCGTCAACGAACTTGCTTCACAGCTCAAGGACGCAGAGGAGCGAGTGCTCAGGGCACAGGCTGAAATTGAAAATGTGAGAAAACGAGGTCAGCGACAATTAGAGGATGCCCTTCGCTACGGAGAAATGAATCTCCTACGTGACATATTGCCTGTTCTCGATAACATCGAACGGGCGATCGAGGCCAGCGAATCAACCACAGACGTTGAAACCTTACGCGAAGGTTTTCGAATGACAGGAGGCCAGATAGAAAAACTCCTCGAAAGCCATGGTTGCGAAGCAATTAAAACGGAAAAAGAAATCTTTGACCCAGCAGTACACGAGGCAATCTCTCAACAACCAGGCAACGGTGCGGACCCCGGCACTGTCATTGGGGTCACAAGTCGTGGATATGTGCTCCACGACAGGGTTGTTCGCCCCGCGCAAGTCATTGTGGCAGCCAATGAATAGCCCTGCAGAATCGCTACAAAGACGATCACGGCCACCCATTTACAAGGAAATTGAACACCATGCCAACCTATGATTATGTATGTGATGCGTGTGGCCATCAATTTGAACTCTTTCAATCGATGACCGATTCGGTCAAACGAACATGTCCAAAATGTAAAAAACGAAAACTGCGACGTTTGATTGGGACTGGCGGTGCCATCATGTTTAAAGGGTCTGGTTTTTATCAAACAGACTACCGTAGCGAATCGTATAAGAAGGCGGCGGCCGCTGATAAACCTCCGTCGAAGAAATCTGGCTCATCAAAAAAAGATGCTGGATCGAAGCAGACCAAAGGCAATTCAAACTCCTCAACAAAGTGACCCGTCTCCCAGGATGACTGTGCCTGCCACGTCAGGATCGAACGACCCAACGATCAAGGAACCAATGCCACACTGCCCAATCTGTAACGCAAGTGTTCACCTTCGGGCTGTTCCCGGTCGTCCCGCCACAGTCACAGCACCTTTTTGCAGCGAACGCTGTAAGAATATTGACCTCGGGCGGTGGCTGGACGAGTCTTATAGCGTGCCAGACGCGGCCAAGGAGAGTGATGATGATGACGACGGCGAAAGTTACTCAGTGCATTATTGAAAAAGGTCGATTATGCTGGCGGGCCAGGAGTTTGGTAATATTTCAAATGCTTAAACAAATTCTTTTTTCATTTCCTTTATCAATTGGTGATCCGTGATGTCAGACAATGCACAGCCACCGAGCCGCGCCCAGATAATTCATGAAATAATATGGAGTGAAGCCTTCCCGTGGTGGATTCTCCTAAAAGCAGCGGGAATGGCATTTGCACCAACAGTGCTCATTCTGGCCACCCTCGCATCTGCTGGCAGTTGGGCCGGGTTTTCGTTGCTGGATTCTCTTGGTCTTCCGTTGGATGCTCCCGCTGAAATCCAAGCTGGGGAAAATGCGACTCCAGAATATGGCAGAACTGAAACAATACTCCCGACGCCAAGCCAGGGCGTTCTGCCAACGCTCTCATCGCAGGTTGCCCAGCTACCATCTCCAGTGCGTGAGCTTCTCCATCTTCTTGCAACACCCTGGAATCCACTTGCAACTTCCTCCCAGTTTGTAGGCAGTTTAGTCCGATGCATCTGGTTCCTTTTGGTCTGGTCGATATTTGCAACTGCGATCGCACGCTATGTTGCCCTGCGGCTCGTTGATGAAGAGCAGCCGACTTTTCGAGACACACTTCGCTTCGGAATGAAAAAATGGCCTGCTGCTTTTAATTCGGCTACTTTTGTTTTCACCGGAATACTTGCTCTGGCACTACCTGGGGCCGCTCTAGGACTCTTGATGCGTTTCGATTGGGGCCTCGCGGTCGTCGGAGTTATATGGCCTCTCGTCCTCCTTGGTGCGGTTGTCATCGCTATCCTCAGCATTGGTCTGGCTGCTGGGTGGCCACTCATGGTCTCAGCAGTCGGTGTTGAACGGGGAGATAGCTTTCAAGCTATCTCAACTGCCTTCTCATATCTGTACCAGCGCCCAATCCATTTCGCCTTCTACGGATTCATTTCGTGCGTACTTGCAGGACTCGGCTTTTTCGCAGCCGGTCTTTTCGCAGATACCACGGTCATGTTCGCACTTTGGGCCGGGAGTTTTGGAATGGGACATGAACGGACCGCTGATGTCATTGGTGCCGTCGCGCAAGGAAATGGGGACCCTCGCTGGGGTATTCAGGCACTCCAGTTTTGGACCGACAGCTTAAGAGTTCTGTTGAGTTCCTTCGGATGGGGCTTCTTCTGGTGTATTGCCCCAGCTATCTACCTTCTTCTCAGACAAAGCGTGGACGCAACCGAACTTGATGAAATCGTGCTTGACGAGCCAGCTGGTGGATAAGAGCCAGTCTGCAGCACATATTTTCCAGAGCCTAGCTTTGAATCCATCGACGAAGAAGGGCGGGGAATCCACCAAACAATTCTCCACGACTCACAGCTTCGTCTACGCCAGCTGCAACTGCATCATCAAGACGCTGCTTGTGGACATGCGGGCCAAACGCAATTAATTTCATACTTACGTCTTTTTGACTAATGCTATCGAGCAAAAGCCGTACTTTCGCTACCAGAACAGCTGGGTCTTCCTGGAACGCCTGAATGTCAAGAAGTACAAGATCATAGTGCTTTGCCCGCGGCTGTTCACTCAAACTTCTTAGTGTTTCCAGCAGCCCACCAGCCTCTTTTGCGAGACCTGCAAGCTTACTCGTTGACATCAGATCAGGAGAAATCAATAAAATCTTGAGCAACTGCACCGGACCTCAATCTCCATTGTCCACAATCCAAACGAATACGAGAAACATAGGTACTATTACTTTTCTCGTCGAGACAGAAATTTCTATGGCGATGAAACCACAATCTCTGCGTCGAGGACCGCTTCAATCCGACGTTGAATGTCTTCAAGATGAGCTCGCGATGTATCGTCAATGACTACTGGTTTTTCCTGTTTTATATTCTCAGACAAAATGCTAGTCACTTGTTTAAGGAGCCGCTTGAGGTGGAAGTTAGCCAGACTGCGTGCATCAGGCGGTATTCCTAGACTCGAACCGAAACGGGTCACAATCAATCCTGAGCGTCTCCCCCCACCTAGAGAAAGTCTGAGAAATTCTCCCAATGCTTCACG
>CAXEMW010000181.1:0-6773 GCA_963997395.1 uncultured Planctomycetaceae bacterium | reverse complement strand
CTCCGCCTCCTCCGCCGCGCCCGCCGCGAAAGCGCTCGCGAACGCGTTCTGGCCTGGACCGCTGACCGTGGTTGTTCCCAAAGCCGACGTCGTACCAGACATTGTCACTGCAAATGGACAGACTGTTGCGTTACGATGCCCTGGTCTGGTCAGTACTCGTCGCCTCATCGAATTGGCTCAATGCCCTTTAGCGGCTCCAAGTGCAAATCGATCTGAAGCAGTGTCACCCACAACGGCGCAACATGTGCTGGAGGGGATTGGAAATCGAATAGGCATGATTTTGGACAGCGGGCCTTGCGAGCATGGCCTTGAGTCAACGGTTCTTGACTGCACCGTCAACCCACCAAAAATTCTGCGTCCAGGTCCGATATCTGCTGTGCAGCTTGAACAAGCTTTAGGCATAACGATTTGTTCATCAGAACCAGAAACAAGTGGAGCAGGGCAGGGCAGTGGGTCTGATACAGTTCTCCGCAGCCCCGGAACACAGCAGCGGCATTACGCACCTCGGACACAACTCACGCTAGCCAAGAATGCACCCTCCGTCATTCCACAGCTCATTCAAGACGGGCACCGAGTAGGCTGGCTGTGCAACTCTCCCAAGGACAGCGCCGTACAAACGCTTGCAAAGTCTCCAGAGGTGCTTGTCATTCCAATGCCCAACGACCCCACCGCGTACGCCCGCAGCCTCTACGCCACACTCCACGCCCTTGATCAACGTGGACTGGATCGACTGATTGTTGACGCGGTTCCCTCAGGGCCAGAGTGGGCAGCGGTACGGGACCGACTCAACCGCGCGGCCACGTGAATCGGATCAATTCAGATTGCCAAACCCCAGAGCCCCGGCGGCACGAACTCTCGTTGACAACAGAGCAAAACAACCGTACCAATAGGGGTGTTCGTCGGTATCTTGTCGCTCAATCGACAGGTTTTCTGAGGTTCAGGACAGATAGCTCAGTTGGTAGAGCAACGGACTGAAAATCCGTGTGTCGGGAGTTCGAGCCTCCCTCTGTCCACTAAAAACAAGGTCAGGGGATTTTGAAACTTCTGAATTCGATCGTTCCTTCATCTCGGTTTGTTCGGTCGATAGCCAGGTATCTGGATGGTATCCGAACACACACTAACTTTGGCTTTAGGTAGACAAGGTCGCAATGTCCGGAATTTATTTATCTGTTGTGCTGGTAGTAGTAGCTGCTGCCCTAGCTGTACGGCTTGCCTTCGCTTCGCGTCCCAAAGATTAACGCCTTCAGTTATCAATCTTGTTCCTGATTCTTCTTGAAATCTCTAGCCACCTATTCAATAGCCCCCTCTGCGGCCAGCACGAGCATTGCTTAGTTTGTATTTGTGGCAACAACACCAAGCACTTCGAAGCACCAGTCATTCCTTAGCCATATCCAAAATGGCAACGACTGGAATATGGTCGGACAACACCTCAGTCGTCGCATCACGAAGAATCCCAGCAGACAAAACGCTTTTCTGCAGATTCGGTGACACGAAAATATAATCGATGCGTCGATCCGGCCCATGGTCTTTGTCATCAATCAGTCGTGTTGGAAACGTTCCGACGTATGGGTTATCTGCAGATCGCTGACTGGCAACGACATCAATGAAGCCGCGTTCCAAAACAGCCTCAATCGCCCCATAGTCAATTGCACCATGATTGAGATTACGAGCCGACGACTTTGTTGCGTCGAGTTGCTCAAAGAAAGAAATCAGCTTTCTGTCTTTTTCGTATTGGTATTCATCTTCGGGTGAAAACGCATTGAAGTCACCTGCCAAGAGAACGCGAGGGCTCTCACCGGGAAGACTCATGATGTCCTGCTTGAGCAAGCCTGCTTCCTCAATGCGTTTCTTATAGTTTGATGGATGAAAATGAACCACATAAAACCACATACCCCGAATCTGACATCGCAGGAGACCATGGTGAAACCCCTCCTGAATTCGACGCACATGTGAAATTGGGTATCGAGACGTAATGCCTGTCGGAAATCCTCCCTTTTTGAGAATTTCTGAGTACGAGTGCCCCCACGATGCTGCGTCCTCTGCAAGATCGTTCGCAGAAAACCCATTGAGCTCCTGCAGAGAAACAACGTCAGGAGATTGCTGGCCCATCCACTGCTTCCACTCGCCGTGACGGGGCTCAGGTTCTTTTGTGAATCCGTACCAGACATTGTGCGTTATGACTTTCAGCACCTGCGATTGCTCTGCCTGCCCCAACACCACCTGTGAACTCATGGTAGAGGAGATAACCGCAGCGGTTACCAAAATTAGACATGTACGGAAAGACGATGACATAACACCCAAATGCCTCAATGTGTCGTATCGTTGGCTTTTTAAAGCTCCTGATTCACTCGATGCACTTCGTCTGCTATCTGCTCGAAATACTCACCAAGTGTTTCATTCACTGCGTCGATCGTTTCCTTATCATCAACATAGGGCATGCCCGCCCGAATTCTTTTTTCAGCCTGTTTGCGATGACTGATGATTTCCTTTACCGCATCTCTCTTTTCCTTCAACACATTTCTGTAAAAGCGTGTCGCCGCAAGTGCACTCGGTGACGCAAACCCTAAGTCTGCCGCCAATACTTTCAAACTTGCTGTGCAGGCGAAATTGGGATTACGTTCGTACAAATCCTGTAGCAGTTGGTCAGCTGTCTTTTCCCTAGCGACCGTCTGCTTTGGCACCTCTGGCTCTGTCGCAAGATGTTCAATCAGCCTGAGACTACTTTCGACAGCATTGGTCAGTTCGATAAAATACCTGTCCATGATGTTCATACTCTTGTCCCAACACTCGGCAATTCTGCCGGTTATCAGCAAATCATCGTCGGCATCCTGCCACCATTGCCATTCGTACCCCTCAGACCCAAGCACCTTCTTATGAGAGGCTTCAACCAAAGCGATGGCCCAATCCAGTTCCCTGATCCTGAAACGGGTAGTGTATTCGTGTGCTTCAAGATGCTCTTCTAAATCCTTTGAAACGCTGCGGAACGCTTCGATGACGAGTCGCTCAGATTCGGTGCAACTCGAGTGAGTAACCACCAACCCCCGACGATCTTTGCAGGGATGAAAATTGAATGCTCTCTTGCCCTCAAATTTACGGAAATGCCTCGGCAGATGAGTGGGAGAGAGAGGCACTAGTTCTGTTGCCGATTCGGAATACATGATGGCGACAGCATCCCTGGCTCGTAATGCTTCGAATCGCTCTTTGGCTCTCGTTATCGCTGCATCAGATGACATTATTCACCCCCCGTACGGATTGGACGGCTTGGTTGTTATTCAGCTTGTTCTGAATTGTGTTCCATGTTGTTGCGTTCAACTTCATCTGGTGCCGCGGTGCAGCAACCACCCAAAAAAATGAGAACTCCCACGAAAAGAGCCAATCATCAAAAAGAGAAGACTTCGTTTCATTATTCACGTCCTCCCCAGCAACCACAATGAACCGAACAAACACTGCTAGCAGAACTGTTATCTGCACTCACTTTTCGTGCACATTGATTTTGTCCTAATGTACTAGGTCTGCATATCAGTGGTAAAGTAAATAATTAATTGTTCACCGAAGAGCAAGAAACAGGCCCTTTGGGACTGCCCTCAGTAGCACCGAAGTTCGAATCTTCATTTGCCTACTTCCAACACAAGATGCTTCCGGAAATAATTCAAGCCGGTGACCAGCACATCGCTATCTACCTTCTCTGGCCCAACGCCTATACGTCTCTATGTTTGCACGATACGTTTTCCGCGATGCTTCACTTTTCATCCCCTTCAATTGATCTTCTACTTCGAGCACGTAGACGTCATCAGACTCGGTGCCATGATCGTTTGTCTGCCTGATCCATTTGTCGAGCAGCTCACGATGGCGCACTAACTCGTCCGTATACTTTTTGTTTTCAGCTACATTATGAATCTGCCACCTGTCCTGACGATACAAATAGAGCTCTTCTGCCGAGCGGACTTCTGAGAACAGAAGTTCTTCCCCAACGGCACCAATCCCTTGGGTCGCGTGAAGTTCTCGGAGTCGCTGAATGATTAACTTGCTGTCCTTATAGTTACTTGGCATCAGGTGCGGACGATTTGGAAAAAAATTCCTGATGTAGAGAAAGTCTTCACTGCGCACCGATCGAATTCGATCAACGGCCTCTCCACACCTATCTCGAGCGGCAAAAACTGCATGTTTGGGCTGAAAATCTTGTGCAAGAATATTTTGGCCCTGCATCCAATCCGGGACGCTGATGCCAGCCGCTGCAAGAGACAACGCCGCAACATCGATATGCTCGACCAGGTCCGTTCGAACACGCCCCGCCTGAATGTTCGGGCCTCGAATCACAAGAGGTACGTGCGTTCCTTCGTCGTATAAAAACTGCTTGCCACGGGCATGACTCACCCCATGATCAGTGAAGAAAACAATCAGCGTATTCTCGAGCAACCCCTCTTTTTCAAGCCGCTGCAGCACACGCCCGATGTGATAGTCCGTCACGCGGACTGAATCAAGATACAACGACCAATCCTGCAACAGAATACGATCGGCAGGGTAATACGGCGGCAACAGAACATTGCCAAAATCTGTAGCCTCTCCCACTATGCTATTTACCTGCTGTTCAAAAGCGACATACGCTTCGGCTGAGGCCCCTCTAAGCTTCCCTCCATGCAACTGCACCTGCATGAAAAAAGGCTGTCCTGCGCGACGTCCAGACCAATCATTGTCATCGTAAATTGAACGCTTCCAATCAAAATTGTAGTCCGTCTTGCCCATTCTTCCGCGAGAACGATCTGTGAACGGCTGACTTCGGTAGTCAAGGTCAAGCAAACCACTCCCGATACATGTGTAATACCCAGCCTCTTGGAAAAGTTGCGGCACTGGCTTCACACCGGCAGGCAAAGAAATACGATGCGATCCTCGGCCACTTCGATGATGGTGTGTCCCTGTTGCCGTTTGATACATCCCGGTGATCAGAGCAGACCGAAAGGTTGAACATACGGGTGACGTGGCATACGCACGCGTGAACCGTACGCCCTCCGCTGCCAGGCGATCCACATGTGGTGTCTCGATGGCCGTCTCGCCATAACACGAGAAATTCGGGGACATGTCATCGACCACAATCCAGACCACATTTGGACGTTCTACTGCGTCCGCCCGTGAAAGAATCAACAACGACAAAAAAAAGGAACAAAGGGTCAACTGAAAACGAAAAAACAGTCGCATTTTAAACAATGACCTTTCGGCTCGAGCCTGTTGCATTGAAACACACTCACCCGATCCTTGATTGCATTCAATCCACACGAGTCAGTAACAACAGGCGAAAATCCATAACCGTGTCACCAGGAATCTTCTTCGCTCGAAGCGTCAAGGTGCCTTCACCTTCCTCAAGCTCAATTTCACCAAGAGTCATTCTTTTAAAATCTTTGACGTACGACTCCGTTCGCTTGAATCGGTCATTTTCCATTCCAGTCAGCGGCGGATCATGAGGAACCGTAATTTCTCCGGTGAGCGAACTGTCTCCAAAGACCAGCTCAACGATGGACCCGACATCCTCTTTGGGACAGGTGTAAAAAATTTCAGCACGGTAGAGTCCAGCAGCACCAACCTCGCATTCCCATGAAATAAAGTCGTCTACAGTTGTCCAATTTTCGAAAAAAGAATCATTTGGAAATCGGTTCGACCTCTCGATATTGCCATGCCCAACGCCATCACGAGCCGGAACCTGTGTTAAAGGCGCGCCCTCATACCCAACGACAAACGGCCGCCTGTCGAATGGCTTGCCATACTCTGAAAGCATTTGCTGCCGAAAGCCGTCCGCTTTGTCTTGAAGAGCCGCTGCCAGCTCTGGCTGTGAGTCATTGAGCCCAACCTGCTGCCCTGGGTCCTTATCCATGTCATAGAGCTGTCCCTCGTAGTCAAGGCGAAAGCCTTGCGTCCTGACAGACACCTTATCTTTCCAATGATGAACGAGCGTCCTCTCCGGCCAGGCAGTCTTGGTGTTAAGTAAAAGTGGCGCAATACTTAAGCCATCGATCGGTTTCGTACCGACAACCTCAACACCTGCCAACTCTGCAAGAGTTGGCAGCAGATCCATCGCTGAGCATATCTGGGTCACAACAGTGCCCGCTGCGATCACCCCCGGCCAACAAATAATCAGGGGAGACCTGACGCCCCCTTCGTCGGTGGACCCCTTGCGCCCACGCAAGCCATCATTCCACCGTGAACCATTTGGGCCGTTGTCACTGAAATACACGACGATTGTATCCTTTTCCAGATTCAGCTCTCTGAGCTTGGAGAGAAGTCGGCCTACGTTCCAATCGATGTTCTCACACATTGCGAGTGCTGCTCGCGTGTGGTCAATTTTTTCATTTTTCTTTTTCGAGTGTTCTTGAGTGAGCTCTTTGTTTTTAAACTTATTCCACCATCTATCCGGCACCTGCATGGGTGAATGCGGCGTGTTGTATGGCAGATAAACAAAAAATGGGCTTTTGTGCTCACCTTCGATAAATCTGATAGCACGATTCGTGAGGTCATCCGCTAGGTATCCGTCTCCTTGGACAAGCTGCCCATTGTGCTCGAGCATCGGACTGAAGTAGTTTCCCCAGTGGCCCGAACAGAAACCGTAGAACTCGTCAAAACCTCGTGCATTGGGATGATACGGATGCTGCATTCCGCTATGCCACTTGCCAAACGCCCCAGTTCGGTATCCTGCGTTTCTGAAAACCTCGCCGATCATTATCTCATCGGCATTCACGCGTTCACCACCCTCAGAAGTGGAATACACGCCGCAGCGAACGTGATGC
>CAXEMW010000180.1:0-6788 GCA_963997395.1 uncultured Planctomycetaceae bacterium | reverse complement strand
CGTACCCTCCCGTACCCTCCCGTACCCTCCCGTACCCTCCCGTACCCTCCCGTACCCTCTCGTATCCTCTTGTACCCTCGTGCCCCTGTCACAGGCAAAGACGACTGGCCACTCTGAATTCTTTCTGGCACTTGTAGTTGGCAAAACGACTAAGTGTTTTGTAAATTAAGACTGATATTTGACGCAAAGTTCAAAATTTAACTCACCTTCAACCTCATTCCGTGTGAGTGTGGAGGCATTGACGGCTCCCACGCATGGTCCGCTCCGCCAAACCTCCGATGTGCCGCTCGGGGCGCCTCCGCGCCCCGAGCAGCACACCGGAATTTGGCGTCGCTCGATCAGCATTTCGGGTGGTCACAATTGAAATCGACAGTCGACTTGCAACGCTGGCTCAAGAACGTCTTATCGACGCTGACAACGTCCAACTCGTTAACACAGACGTTTTAGCCAGAAAAAACAAGTTATCGCCTCACGTTCTTAGTGCGTTAGATGAAGCTGAGAAACAACGGCAAGCCGCGGGAAAAAGGGGACGGTTCCTTCTTGTCGCAAATCTTCCCTATTGCGTCGCTACACCGGTCATCTCAAATTTATTGCTATCAAAGCCTTTTGCTTCTGCAACCGTAACCGTTCAATACGAAATGGCAGATCGCATGACCGCTTCAGCCGGCCATCATTCTTACAACGCGCTTTCCATCTGGATTGGCTCACAATGCCGTAGTGAAATTATCCGAAGCCTGCCGCCTGCGGCATTCTGGCCCCGACCAAAGGTCGATTCGGCTATTGTGCGACTCGACCTGGATGAACATCGACGAGCACAAATCTCTGACCTATCACGGTTTCATACGTTTGTCCGTGATATTTTTTGCCATCGCAGGAAGGTGTTACGAGGTGTTCTCTTAAATTTAGCTGGGGGGAAGAAAAGCCCCGACGCGGTGAACCGGATCGATCGACTGTACGAGACCTTTGGACTTGAAAAAAACATTCGTGCCGAGTCGATAGACCCTGACACCTTCGTACAACTCGAACATGAGTTTTCACGACCGTGATACCCTTAGATAAAGTTAAATAAAAGTAATCAAGACAATAGTAGTAGTCATGCCCCTCAAGAAACGTCCTCGTCATTCACTTATTGAGATACCCCTAAAATCTGGCAGCCACAACTAATCCATGTCATACTTAAGTTACAAGAAGGAAGTATTTTGCTATGAAATTTATTGAAATGACCGGCCATGCATTAATGAGCATGATCGAACCAGACGAGGTCTCACCAGAGAAACTTCAGCAAGTTGGGCTCACCGACACCTGCCTTGTACGCGTGAATGAACAGGGTGACGTTGAGGTGAGACGACATGACCGCTGGGACCTTATTGGGGGGCTTCTCGGTGGATTTGCTCAACGGGCAGAACGTGCCAGCGGGCGTACGTGGGCCTGAAAAGTGTTGGATCATCCGTGTTATACGGGCTGGTCACGACGAAAATATCGATTACACCAACTTCCCCGCTATACTTTCTTGTTGATGAGAAGTTTCTGCCGACTCTAAAAAGAGTTGAGGAATTTCAATTGGATTTCATCACTAGTGTCGCCGGATGCGACACAAAAGTTCCATTAAGAAAGTGGAGCAAACCGTAGTGTGCCAGGGCCAGGCGGGCCATCGTTCACCAACAACTGATACCTTGCTGCCCGGCATGAGTTCTCCTTTGCCGTGGCAGTTGGTCCGGAGAGCCTTCTACACGTGAATCCGACCCCTTTACCCGAAGGTTCCTTCGCACCAACCATCGTTGACCTTTTGCGTCAGCGAGCGGCATATCGCCCTCATGACAGAGCTTTCACGTTCCTCGTTGATGGCGAAAATGAAGAATTGAACATCACCTACGCTGAACTTGACCAAAAAGCCAGAACTATTGGTGCGTGGTTGATGGACCAAGGCATGTCAGGCAAACGAGTCCTGCTGCTTTATCCTTCCGGTCTTGATTTTATTGCTGCATTCATGGGATGCCTCTACGGAGGTGCAATCGCCGTTCCCGCATATCCTCCACGAAAAAATCGCTCGGTTGAACGGATTGAAGCGATAGCTGCTGACGCGAATGCCTCTGTTGCGCTCACTACCCGAGATGTCCTTGACCGATTTGAGTCTCTCAAAGCCTCCGCACCGAGCCTTGAACATCTCGTATGGCAAGTCAATGATGAACTCGATCAGTCATGGTCAAATCGCTGGAATCGTCCAGACATTAAGGGTGGCACACTTGCTTTCCTGCAATACACAAGCGGTTCTACTGGCACGCCGAAGGGCGTCATGCTCAGTCATGAAAACCTGTTGCATAATTCACTCCGCATCATGCAAGCCTTCGAGATTACCCGAAGTCAATCAGGGGTCTTTTGGCTACCTAGTTTCCATGACATGGGGCTTATAGGTGGAATTCTTGTACCGCTTTATGGTGGCAAATTTAATGTGCTGATGTCCCCTGTTGCATTCCTCCAAAAGCCACTCCGTTGGCTGCAAGCAATTGCCAAATACAGGGCGACAATTAGCGGTGGCCCAAACTTTGCCTACGAACTCTGTGTCCGTAAGACAACTCCCGAACAGAGAGCGTCTCTCGATCTGTCAAGTTGGTCACTCGCATTCAATGGTGCCGAGCCGGTTCGAGCTGAGACAATGAAAGCCTTTTCTGAAGCTTTTGCAATCAGTGGCTTCCGAAATGAGGCATTCTATCCGTGCTACGGATTAGCAGAGAGCACATTGATGGTAACCGGTGGCATGAAGTTTGAGCCACCTGTCATCCGTCGTTTTGATCCGCTGTCAGTCGAGACTGGAGCTGTCACACTCAACGAAAACTCTTCTCCCGACGCCCGACAATTTGTTGGCAGCGGACGGGAGCTGGACGGACAAGATGTTCTGATTGTCGACCCACAAACATTTGAGCCACTTCCACCTGATCGGGTTGGTGAGATCTGGGTCAGCGGCCCAAGTGTTGCACAGGGATACTGGAATCGTACTGAAGAAACCAGATCGACGTTTCAAGCGATGCTGAAACTGCCTGCAAACACAACAGGCCACGTTGGACGATGGAAGCCCAACCCAGGGCCGTATATGCGAACTGGAGACTTAGGTTTTTTTGATAATGGGGAGCTTTTTGTAACCGGCCGTCTCAAAGATCTGATAATCATCCGGGGCAGAAATCATTACCCTCAAGACCTTGAACATTGTGCAGAGGAAGCAAGTGACCTTGTTCGGGCAGGTTGTGTTGCAGCCTTTGCTGTCGAAATAGAAGGCCGAGAACGAGTTGTCATCGTGGCAGAGCTGGAACGAGGCAAGCGAGACAAGGCGGATGTTCTGGCCGCATTTGATGCCATTCGTAAGCGACTTGCTACGGAGCATGAAGTTGCGACGGAAGCTATCGTATTAGTACGACCAAACAGTATCCCCAAAACATCAAGCGGGAAGATTCAGAGACATGCGTGTCGACGTCAATTCTCAGATGAGTCACTCGCTGTCATCGAACAGTACATTAGTTGGCTGGATTCAACCAAAGAGACATCTTCACCCGAGACTCCAAGGCTTGCACGACAGCGACCTCTCGGAGAGACTTCCCGCGGCCATAGACCAAATAGAGAACTTCCAAGTGAAGTTACTCAAACCGTCTTTGAGCATGTCCGAAGGATAGCTAAGGAACGTGCCGGCAACCTCACGCTAGACACAAACATCGTCGAACTTGGCCTCGACTCACTTGAACGAATGGAAATTGTTTCAAGTCTCGAGGAAGCATTTGGCGCACGCTTTCCTGAACAGGTTTTGCCTACCATCGAAACATGCCGTGAAGTCACAGAAGCAATTCTTGACCACATGCCACTTGAGGGGAATAAAAAATCGCATTCTGCCCGTGTCGTGGCAGAGATCACCCCCGACTCGTACAACATCGCACAATTCCCGGAAGTAAGGGCCCTTCAACAGAATTTCGCAATGGTTCGGAATGCTGGACTGCAGAACCCTTACTTTAGTGTTCACGAGGGAAAAACAACCGACAAGACAACAATTGATGGCCGTGCATTCATTAGCTGGGCATCCTACAACTATCTAGGGATGTCAGGCGACCCCGTTGTGACTGCAGCGGCAAAGGACGCCCTTGACCACTATGGCACGAGTGTCTCAGCAAGTCGGCTCGTCTCTGGCGAAAAAACAATTCACCAAGAACTCGAGAAATCATTTGCTGACTTCATCGGCACCGAAGATGCCGTCACGATGGTTGGGGGGCACGCAACAAATGAAACAGTTATTGGCCATGTGGTTGGCCCAGGTGATCTCGTACTGCACGATGCGTTTGCTCATAACAGCCTGCTTCAGGGTGCGATACTCTCAGGCGCTCGTCGAAGGCCCTTTCCGCACAACGACTATGAGGCAGCAGAATCCATGCTTGCTGAACTTCGGAGCCAATACCGACGTGTCCTCGTTGTCATTGAAGGCATCTATAGCATGGATGGTGACTTCGCTGATTTGCCTCAATTCATTGGTCTTGCAAAACGACACAAGTCACTCCTCATGGTAGACGAGGCCCACTCCCTCGGCGTGATGGGCCCTACTGGACGAGGCATTGGCGAGCACTTCGGAGTGAATCCGAAAGACGTTGACATCTGGATGGCAACGTTATCAAAAGCATTTGGCAGTTGTGGTGGGCTTATCGCCGGATCTTCCACGCTCGTTGAGTGGCTAAAATACACGGTACCAGGGTTCGTCTACTCGATTGGTCTACCACCACCAGCCGCGGGTGCTGCGTTGGGAGCTCTGCGTCTCCTCAAAGATGAGCCACAGCGAGTTACGAAACTTCAAGAAAACGCAAAACGTTTTATTGAACTAGCTGGGAAGGCAGGCCTGAATACTGGATCTTCGGGTGGGTCTGGTGTGGTCCCCGTTATTTTGGGCAACTCAATCAACAGCCTGAAATTATCACGGGCGTTATTTGAACGAGGTATTAACGTGCAGCCGATCCTCTACCCCGCTGTGGAAGAAAAAGCAGCACGATTGCGATTCTTCATCACAGCAAATCACTCATCCGACCAAATAGAGAAAACAGTGACTGCCGTGAGTGAAGAACTAGTAAAAATTGATCCCTCGTATGCTGCTGACTTACGTGAACAAAGGCCACCCATTTCGGTTGCGTAATCATTACGGATCATGAGTGGCTCAATCGACTCATATTCTGCGATCATCATGAGCAAAAGGCCATCGACCGCCTGCCATCGCTAGGACTATGTTTTTCTTCACTTGTATCGCTATAACTGATGGATGTCCGACAATCAGGAAACGACTACCCACCGCCTTGTACTCCCTGCAGATGCCAACCACTATGGCACGCTTTACGCAGGCAGCCTTTTAAAATATGGCCTTGAAGCTGCCTACGCAGCCGCGACCCGCGGAGTTGGCCCCGAAGCAAATCTCATGCTCCGACGAGTACTGAGCGTGGAGTGCCGTCGAACGGTACCCGTGGGCACCCTGGTTGAAATACAGGGGGCTATTCTGCAGGTACGACAATGCCATATCGTTGTCGGTGTTGTCGGCATGCCTCTGGCGAATGGAGACGTACCGTGGATGGATGGACTTTTTGGTTTTGTGCAGGTTGACCAGAAGGGGCTGCCGACTGAATTGCCGAAAAAAATCCACACGGCTTCCAACACGACGTTTTGGACACCCCTTCTCAAGCGTCTCTCAGAAACCAAAACTCGTGGTGCGACTGCAGGTTGGATAGCTGAAGGAAACAGATAACTCACCTGTGGAATCAAGCACAAAGAATAATACCTTAGTACTTTATTTCTAGTCCAAAATCGATCCCGTTCGTGAATACGTATTCATTGCCAGCATCACCTGCTGTCTGCTGTGTGTAAACCGTTTCCTGAAGCTCAAGAAACTCTTCGGGATTCCGTACGACCCGTTCTCCAGCACCGTTACCATACGTAATCGTCGCCGGCACGTAACGAGATCCGGGGCCAAGCGGCTCAGAAGGAAGTGCGGCTAAAGGTATATCCGTATATCCCGTCACAAATCCCTGAGCATTTATTATCGCAGTTGAACCTACATTGACAGCCTGATTGTTCTCAATAATTGCTGTCTGATTTCTTGCAACTGCTGGGTTTCGCTTGATTGCATTAATAAATTTTGTGTTCGAACTGGCTCTCGCGATCTGCGACAGCCACATTCCTGTGTAGCCAAAGTTCAGGCTAATTCCCTTTGAGATCCTGTAACGGCCTCCAAATCTCCATTCTCCAATAGGAGAGAATGAAAATCTATGTTCTGCTGAATTTGTCGCACCTGACTGCCCTGTGGGAAACACTTGAACAATCAAAGGACTCGTCGGCACTGAAACCACAGAGGTTGAATTAGTGCCGTCTGCTGGCGAGGAGAAGTTTACGGTTGTTACACCACCACCAGCAAAATTGGTTCTGAGATAATCTGCTCCAAGGTTCTGCGGCAAATTTGCGCCCTTGTAAATATTATTCTGCCAGTTGAATCCAGCTGTGAATGAGCCTCCGGCGTACCAGTCCCATGCACCCTGACTGCCCTCGAACAACATGCCAAACTCAGGCCCGACCATGTTGTTGGAAGTATATGTATCCCACTGTGCTGTCTGGAAAATCGAACCAGGCCCCTCTCCTGTGATAGTCGATGGGAGGTCTCCTGTTGTTATTCCAAGCATCCCAGCTCCACCCAAACCTGAGGTGAAAGTCTGCTGAACATCACCCCCTGGGCCGGTTACGTTGTTGTTCCCGCCGGTGTTATTGTTCCCGCCAGTGTTATTGTT
>CAXEMW010000179.1:0-6851 GCA_963997395.1 uncultured Planctomycetaceae bacterium | reverse complement strand
CGGATGGCTGGTACACGGGGCAGGTGACTGAGTACGCGGCGCCGGGGGCCGCGGGGGCAGAGAGCGATTCGTCGGGTAAGCACAAGGTCGTCTCTTTTTCTCGCGAAAGAGGCACTCGTTGGTGAAGTTTAGCTGCGTGTAAACTCTGAACAACATACAACCCTACCTCGCAGTGCGCATTTGAAGCAGAGTATAGAGCTTTGTAGAATCTGGAAAGATGGCGTAGTTGTGCTGACAAGCCAGAAAACACTCGTCCTGGTGAGTTCGGCTTCGATGACTTCCATGTTCCGAATTCATGTGACTAACGCCAGAATCTTCCTCACTGTAGATCACATTTAAGGATGCGTTTTTACGAATACTTCCTGTTCAGTTCGAACCAACCCTTGGAGAAATCCATGCACTAGAGGTTCACGATCACGAGACAACCAGTGTGAATGAGATAACAGCTTTAATTGCCTGCGACGAGGCAGTGCTTGCCGCAAAATTAAATTCATATCGGACATACTCATTTCCTGGTGGCAAACCAGTGAAGTTGAAAGCCAGTCCAAACGGGAAGTTGATTGCGCTTTTCACAGCGTGCGGGAAACTGTTCGTTGTGGCTATAGATTTCACGAGAGTGATATCTGAGTACATTACGAACACGTCAGTTCCGCCTGATCAGCTAGTTTGGTGTGGTTCGGATGCTGTGACACTCCACTGGCCGGGATTTCTCCTCGTAACTGGGCCCCACGGACACTCAATAACGTATACAGTATATAGGAACGCAGCGTTGATATCCGAGATAGACGGCTTACGCGTCATCACCTCGACACATCACGATGTTATCTGTAGGGTACCTGATTTTCTTGTGGATGTCTTCTCCATGGGGTCGACAACGCCCGCTGCCGCGCTTCATAATGCTACAGAATGCTTTTTCAAAGATATAAAACACGCTGAGAGCCTGCTAGAGCTGATCGGTGACAATATGTCCGAAGCTGTGCATGGGTGCTCCCTCGCCGCTTGCCACGCGTCGTGTCTCAAACAGCAGTCGGCACTCTTGCAGGCGGCACATTTTGGGCTTTCGTATCTGAAAGCAAATAGTAGGTGTCCATGGACTTTTCATCAGACGTGTTTGATGATTCGTGTGCTGAATAGCATTCGAAAGCCGATCGTTGGTATTCCATTGACATATGCACAATACTGTCACTCTGGTTTACGTGTTTTGATTGCTCGTCTTGATTACCGCAAAAATCACCTCCTCGCGTCACGGATATGCAAATTGAGCAAGGGCTTGCATCACATCACGGAGCTATGGGCGTCTTCAATAGTTTCCATTGCAATCGAAACTTCGGACGACAAATTAATGGATGCTATCTCTGCGAAGTTTACGCTCAATCACGGGTCGACATACATGGGAGTGGCCAAGGAAGCACATTTGAGAGGCAAAACAAGACTTACTAAACAGTTTCTTGAGGTAGAACCAAAATCTTCTGCGCAGGTCTGTCTAACTCATTCCATAGCCAAGGATGAATTTGTACTTGCGAAGGCGATTGAGAGTCGGGACGCTGACCTCATATGTCGGACGTGGTTTCATCTGCAATGCAGTGCGACGTTTCAGGATCTTGCGTCTATGCTATCTGATTTTCCACTTGCAAAGATGTTGTTTGCGTCGTTCTGTAAGCACACTGATGTCGAGAGGCTGAAATCCTTCTACTATAGCTCTGGTGAAACTAAAAAAGGCGCCCATATTCTACTATGCGAAGCGTTTTGCTCTACGGCAGACAGATCCATGAAAGAAATACATTGGGATGCGAATACGATGTATACGTGTGGACAGACTTCGGTCATGTATAAAGGTCTGAACGACGAGTTTCACAAAAGCGCCCTGGACGAAGCACAGGGCCTGCTGAGGACGCTGATACCTGACATCCTTGCAGTCAGAACTGTTTCACCAGAACAAACATTTCAGACGAGCTTGAGGCACCATCTCAAATCGCTTTTTCTCGAAGGTAGTACGAAAGAAGCATTACAACTATCCTCCGATTTCAACATGTCCTCACGTCACGTTGATTGGGTACATGCAGAAGCCCTGGCTTACAAACATGCTTGGGGAACTCTTGAGTTGCTGGCACGCGATACACACTCGCACATCAGTTGTGTCCACATCATCGAACTTTGTCAACAATACGGCGCGCCAAAAAACGAGCTATCGAAACATATAGCTCGGGTCTCGGACATTCAACAGAAAATGGAACTTTACCGTGAGGTCGGTCTCATTGACGAAGCCCAGAGGTTGGTGGAACCGTCACAAGCAAAAACCTTCGCAACTAAGGCCGTGGATTTTTTTCAGCCCTACGCATACAGTACCAACAGTTTTAATCAGTTTGAGTGAGCGCATGTAGCGTAGTATCCTACTGGAAACCCAAGAATCGATCAAGTTTGAGACGTCATAACTCGTCGAAGTTTTCGAGTCTCGCAAAAAAACCGCGGATTTTGGCAGTTCTCGACAAGCCAAACATGAGATCTGAAGGACGCGGTGGGCCTTAAGTCAAAATTTTTGAGTTGCCAGACTCAAAAGGCCTCAGTCTGGGCTTTTCAGAGGAATTTTTCCCTTTTTTTTTCCATTTTTCCATGACAAGCCATGACTGACAAACTTATTTTTTTCACGGATGGTGCCCAAATTTTATTGCATTTTCATGTGTAACTTTTCGAGAGCTTCACTTCTTCGACTGAGGCCTATGGCCCATTTCCATTACCCGCTAGCATAAATCGATTCAAAGTTGATCGATTCTTGGATTTTCTGGAGAATGACTAGACTAGTCTAGACTAGTCTAGTTACTTTCGAAAGTACATAGCACATGCGTGGGTTGAGTAATAGTATCGCATCTCCCGTGCAGACAGCCGCGTACCTGACTGATAGCCTCGCATTCCCGGAACACTTTCAATACAAATCAAACGGTGAAGGACATCCATCTAAGGGTCAACGGCGTTTCGGCGGCAGCGCGAGAGAGGCGACAGCGTTGTCCGCGAGCGAGCGAGCTCTTCTCCTGCGGTCGAAACTTCCACAGAAGTGCACAGTGTTGTGTCCCGCGACTCAGAATTATGTGGCACATGCGTCAAACACTCATATGACCCGTGCTGAGCTCAGTGCGAATGGAATATTTGGCGGGCATCAAGGCGGGCTTGCGTCGCCAAACGACGGAGAAGAATATTTGTCTCAGGCAGGTTTCTTTCTGTGGCATCAGGCCTTCCACCGAGAGTACCGACAGCACTACTATTATTGCCGGGCATCACGGAGTACGCAGTGGGAGGCACCGACAGTTGGCTTTGTGCCACTCGGACAGACGCAAGACTTGCTCCTCGACCGCGAGAAGTGGGTCGAGAGGGAATCTACCTCTTATCATCTGGTGAACGCATTGAGCATTCCACATCCAAAATATTGGTCCCAGAGGCACAGATTATTTTCACTGTTTGATCACGGCATTCTACTAGATGCAGAATCATGGTTCTCGGTGACACCTGAGCGCATCGCCCATCATCAAGCACGGCGGTGTATCAATGCGCTCCGCAAACACAGCAAAAAATACAAACTCGGAGTGACTGATCCGCTGGTAGTCTTGGATGCCTTCTGCGGCGTCGGTGGAAACACGATTGCTTTTGCTCGCAATCACTCAGTGCGAGTGGTCGCTTGTGATGACGACCTGTCTCGTCTGAAACTAGCAGCAAATAACGCCGCTATATACGGGGTATCTCATGCCATTGATTTCGTTCAGGGTGATACGTTGGCTTCTTTTAAAAGAATGGCGCTTTTGACCCGGAATGGGAGTTTTGAGGATGAATACCATATGATTTTTCTTTCGCCCCCTTGGGGTGGTCCTGAGTATCTTTCTGTACAAAATTTTGATCTACGAGCTGTTTTTGTCTCAGGAAAGAACTTTGTGGAGCTGCTTCAGCTGGCGTTGGAGATAACTGAAAATGTAATGATTTTCCTTCCGAGGAACTCAGATCTGCAGCCGCTCACAGATGCGGTGGGCGTACCTTTCGAGGTGGAGCAGAACTACCTAAACGGTAAACTTAAGAGTATTTCGGTATACTTTGGTCTACTGATGAAGTGCTAGTATGGGCCGTATCCATCTCACATCAGCGCGCTCTCCGCCTATGCGCTCTATGCTTACGGAACCCGTGGCTTTCAAGTTGATTTCAGGATATGCCATGCTTAATGAAAACCGGCAGCTTTTCTAAAGGGGCATCCACTTCAATCCAACACGGTCCATCGAAAACCTGGGTCGGAAAAATATTTTCCTTATTTCGCGAGTCTGCCTCTCCAACAATATTGCTGTTCCACTCGATCCAAACACCAGCAGGCAGATAGACTTTTCGCTGCCTGGTGTCTTTCGTCACCACAGGAGCAACGATAATATCGTCTCCGACGACAAACTGGTCATCAATACCAAATGTTTCTTCATCTTTAGGATCCAGCCACCAAAGAGGCCTGCATAATGGGACCAGGGCTCCCGTAGCGCTTGTAACGAGTTCAGACATTCTCGGTAACAAGATTTCTTCTCTCAGGAGATCAGCTTTTTTGCAAGCTTCCTTTGCCTCGGAGCTGACTTCCCATGGCGGGATCGACCATTGCACAGCAGGCATCAACACACTTACCTGAGCCCAACGTACCATCAGATCCGTATCCGGATACTGACCCCAATAAGCGTTCCCACCAACCATATCTGGAAGGCAAAATGGGTAACCCAACACAGCGGATGTCAGAAGCGTTGGGATGAGTGACCGCAGACCATTGTCCACACCCCAAATAGTGTCCCGATCTCCCATCCGAATCAAACCCCCGTACCCTGTCGTCGCTGCGGCGCTGCGGACTTCAGAAACTTTGAATTGAGAGACCACCTTGTGTACCCAGAGTTGGGTGTACTCCGCCGGATAGTTTAGAGGGCGACTGGTCTTGGCACCAGTGGGAAGGAAGCATGGTTCACCGGCGTCAAACTTAAAACCATCAAGTCCAACTCTTTGTTTGAGCGATCTCAAACGCGAAACAAACCATTCGATGGCAGCATCGTTTGTCAGATCGATAGCACGAACAGGCTGTGTTCCCCACCATCGAAGCTGGCCGGAAGATAACTGGCCCCCTCCCCCTCCGCCTTGCCAGTGACCTGGGGGGAAATCGTATTTGTCGACAAGGATTTTGACTGCAGAACCTAGCCTCTCCCCAGCACCACCGACAGATATCTCACGCAGCATTGAGTAAGCTTCACCACCTTCAATAAGATATCCGAGACGTCGTGCTTCTGCACAGGCTTTAGAGCCATCTTGAAGAAACGGCATGACCCACACTGTTACCAGGAAGCCTTGGCTGTGAAGCTGTTCCACCATTCCCTTTGGATCGGGAAATTTTTTCGCATCAAACTCGAGATCTCCGTATCTTGACTGCCACCTATCGTCGATCTCTATCACACCAGGACGGTAACCGTTTTCTAATATTGCATTGCCCAAAGTTAGAGTAGCGTATTGATTTACGTCTGCATGCGACGTGGCCCAGGTCGTCCATATTGGCCGTTCTAGTACCACAGGAGGAGGAGAGTGCTTTGGAGCAGACAGTGGTTGAAGAGCAGCAAGCGTCGCTGTCCGAACATCTGGTGTGGCCGCTATCGCGATTCGCAAAGTGCAAACATCTTCGGTGGCCTCATCGTGATTTTGTATGGCATAGGACGCTTTGCCTACTGATTTTGAAAATGACGATCGCCGCGCAAAAGAAAGTTCTGGAGTTTCTATCTGTTGCCACGGATGCAATATGCCAGGATCGTTCCAAGAAGAGCGGGCTTGTATGTGCAGCTTACCATCGCCCTGATTCCCCACTCGCGTACGCATCTGAAAATTATCTTCAAAGGGAAGCGTCTCTTGCGTCAGATGCTGGATGCCCACACCAAAGAACCTCGGATCGCTGGTCGGTCTTGGAGTTATTGGGGGATTGAGCCCGACGTGCAGGAAAGGCGTTTTTGGGTCAACCGCAATTAAAGTGCCACGGCTACTGATCCAATGATATCCGATGACCGATCCTAGCCCGTTCGGGCCGTGGTCAAAAGGATAATACGGGCCTATTTCCAGTTGTGCCCGGTCAAGAGGCCAAAGCTGCCGAAGCATATGTGCACCGCCATACCACCGACCTCCGCTCCGCAAATCAACATCAAGAGAAGCCGCTGTGCATTGACCGGTTTGCTCATCTGTTTCCACAGGAGCAGACACCTCGATGAGAAACCCGTCAGTGATCCCACCAGCCCAGGCCCTCCAGCCTTGAGAGTCAAATTGTTTCGAAGAGTGGCTTTCGTCGGAAGAGGCCGGCCATATCACGAGTCTGATCCCTCCCAACCACCGCAAAGCGAGCATCGAGCCGGCCGGCAACTCCTGAGCAGGAAAAGCTGTTGCCCCTGCAGCTTTTGCGGAGGTCGGCAATGAGATTGCGAGGGTTTGTGGAATATCAGATGTACTCTGTCCCGAAAGCACTAGGGTGCCGTCCGATTTCACCAACAGCTCAGAGAATCCATTGGATACCAACCACTCGCGCTCCTCCTGCAACCCGCGAGCAGCGAAATCGTTTATGAAGAGAGGGTTTTTCCATACGGGAAAGAGTCCGGCTCCGAGAATAGCCGTGGTACCCGCGGAACTGAGAGCCCGCCTCCGGGTAATACTACTATATCCTCGGTCAACGCTGCGCTCGATGCCAATCGCAGTAGCAGTGAGATTGTCCCCAGTTGGCGGTTCCGTCTTCTGCATGGCGGCCAAAATATTTCCACCGTTGAAACTCGAAGCGCTTGTGCTTCGACAACTTCGATATTTCCGCGGATATGAACAGCCGTCATGTG
>CAXEMW010000178.1:0-6871 GCA_963997395.1 uncultured Planctomycetaceae bacterium | reverse complement strand
TGCGAGCAACAGAATTCTTAAAAAGAATGTGATCTCGCAAACCAAAGTGATCAGAATAATGATGAAGATATTCAAGACATTGCCTGTGACACGGATATGCGGGCCACTCACGAGGCATGGGGAAGTCAGTAAATTCAGTCAGTGACTTGGAACTGATCAGTTTTGTGGACTCAAACACTCGTGATGATGATGATCCAAAATACCAGTTCCCCCCGAGATTATCTTCACGTTCGAGGCACTCAGCCTGGATGCCACACTGCAATAGATTCTTCAATGCCGTTAGCCCTGACGGGCCAGCACCAATAACACACCACTTCGACGGTTTGTTTGATTCACATGCAGACATATTTGATGATCGAGTTACTCAATGAATCAATAGTATCTTGTGTATGCCTATAGGACAGGCTTACCCGTAGAAGACTTGAGCCCGTCGGAACACTAGGAGGGCGAATTGCGGGTACAAAAAACCCATCACTGGCAAGTGATGCAGCTATTTGAACAGCTCGCTGTGGTGTTCTGACAAAAACAGGCACAATATGCGCCTCTGCATCACCAATATTGACTCCGTGAGACGAGAGCTTCTGCCGAAACAGAGCAGCACTCTCTGTAAGTTTTTTTCGACGAAAAGGTTCTTCAGAGAGCAGCTTGATTGCTTCTATTGCGACTGCGGCAGATGCTGGTGGATGAGCAGTGGAAAACATCCAACTGCGGGCCCGATGCCTCAAGTAGTCAATAAGAGTACGGTGTCCAGAGACAAACCCACCTGAACCTCCAAGAGCTTTGGAGAGGGTCCCAACGCGTACAGCGACAGAGGAAGCAATGCCAGCGTCCTCAATAAGTCCACTACCGTGAGTGCCAAAAAGGCCGGTGGCGTGTGCTTCATCAACGAGGAGCATGCTTTTGGTGTCATGTGCAAGTTGAACCATGTCAGCCAAAGGCGCGATCGTGCCATCCATAGAAAAAAGGCTGTCAGTCACTATGAGCCGTCGTCTTGCGGGAATACTTCTAAGAAGGCTGGCAGCTACTGTGACATCACGGTGTGGATAGATCTGAACATTCGCCCCAGAAAGTCGGCAACCATCGATAATGCTTGCATGGTTATGTGCATCGCTCACGATCAGATCATGAGGACCAGTGAGACATGCAATTGTTGACGTATTTGCAGCATAACCACTTGGAAAGATGAGCGACTCTTCGGTATCCAAGAGCGAGGAAAGACTCTTTCCGAGAGATTCATGTAGAGCAGAATGACCGCTCACGAGTGGACTGGCTCCGGCACCAGCACCCTCAGAACAGGCCCCTTTTGCAGAAGCTTTTATAAGACGGGAGTCCCCAGCATAGCCAAGGTAGTCATTGGATCCAAAATTAATAAGTTCGAGATCGTTCAGTGTGACGGTGCCAGTTTGTCGCCCTAATCGTATTCGAACCGGTCTGAAGAGGTCATCGGATTTGATGGCACCTAAATCCTCTTCAAGCCAATGGAGGCTTTCTAGCAGAGGCTTACGTACTGGTGCCACTGTTCGTTGAGATGATTCATGCTGGCATGACATAGAACTGGTTTTACTTTTGTTTGGCAAGTCGTTCAAACACTTTGAAGTGAGCAGCTGTAACAGGATGAACTGAAAGCCTACTGCCACGACGCAGCAATTCGAGGCCTTCGAGAGCCTTTACACCACGTAATTGTTCGAGCGAGATTTCTTGGGAGAAGATCTGAACAAGTTTCACATCGACCATGCTCCAAATTGGTTTTTCAGGAGAAGCTTTTGCATCTTGATACTTGTGTCCTTCCTTCCAAGCAAAATGATCTGGATAAGCCTCTTTTATGACTTCAACAATGCCAACAGCGGCTGGAGGTTTTGCATTTGAGTGGTAAAAAATAGCCCGGTCACCCTCTTTCATTGCTCGTAGAAAGTTACGGGCTTGGTAATTGCGAACACCTTCCCAGCAAGTCGTCTTATTTTTCGAACGAGCAAGATCGTGAATAGAGAAAGTTGTTGGTTCACTTTTTATCAGCCAATAGTGCATTGATCACTCCACTACAACATTGAGAACGAGTACCTGTTTTCTTGAAGTGAAGAAAACACCAGGTGGATTTTTAGAAACAACCGATTCATTCTAAAGCTCTATAATATTATTTTACATATTCGTGGATCATCCGAATGAATCTTGCTAGGTTGGTTCGTCGTGTCATTTTGTATCTGCTCCACAATACAACGAGAATGAAAATTTAAAATTGGTCTCGTCATTCCATTCACCATATCGAAAAGCTTTATTTCGTTTTTTGCGAACAGAAAAATGGTCGAGTTTTCCTAATCCAAAGCTCAGCTTGTTTTGAAGTCTTCAGGTTGTTTGGACTCTTCAGGGAATGTTTGTTGTTCACATGAACGAGCACCCATCGGGCCACCCTCGCAGCATGTTTCTAAAATCATTCCGCATTGTCGACAATGAAGTTTGGCACGAATTTCATATGTGTCACCACCACATACGGGACAGATAGAATTTGGAGATTCAGACATATAAATTTTAATAAAAGAGTACGTCGAAGAGAGAAACGCTTCGTAATGGTGTACAGTCAAAGGTAATCGTGACCGGTGGTTCCATCGGATGTTCCTTTTTCAAAAATCAACAGCTTGGACATACACGTGATTATTTTCTCAAGCCGAAGACGTACCCGATTCTACCGCAATGGAGCGAGTTGTTCAGCACAGATGGTGTCACGGATACTGATTTTTTTTATCCTTCTTATGCAAAATCCAGTGAATGCAGCCTTGCCTAGTCGCTATCAGGGTACCAGGAGGTGTATGGGTGTAGCGTGGACTGTAACAGTATTCACAGAGACGCTGGCCAAAGCTGAAAAAGCAATTACAGCAGCACTCGATGAGGTAAGTCGACTTGAGAACGTCTTGTCTGATTATCAACCAACAAGCGAACTCTGCCAACTTTCGGCTCTGGCCCCAACACCTTGTCCAAAACAAGTAAGTCCAGACCTCTGGGAAGTTCTCATCCAGGCCACTGCGTGGCGTGATCGGAGTCAGGGAGCTTTTGATCCAACAGTTGGAGTGTTTACTGCCTTATGGCGGAAAGCACGACAGACAAGGCGCATGCCCTCTGTCAGACAGCTTGCAGCCGCGCGCAATGCTTCAGGCCCAGAGACCTTCAGGATCGAAGATGCTCGCAAGGTGAGTCTTCTCAAACCGGATATGAGGCTTGACCTTGGTGGTATTGGTATGGGATTTGCCATCGATCGGGCATTAAACATCGTGCAATCGCATGATATTACAGTTGCAATGATCGATGCGTCGGGCGATATCGGTGTCATCGGAAGGCCACCAGATTCAGACGGTTGGCGGATAGAGATAGATGCACTGGGCTGGAAGACAGACAAAAACAAATCTGAAGCACTCCTGCCACGGGTCATAACACTTGAAGATGCATCTGTAACAACCTCTGGGGATGCGTTCCAAGCTTTTGAAATAGAGGGAATACGATACAGTCACATCGTCGACCCACGGACCGGTATTGGTGTAGTCGGTTCCACAGGTGTGACGGTTATTGCACCAGATGCAACGACAGCAGATGCCTTAGCAACTACCCTGAGTGTGCTTGGTCCGCAGGCCGGCTACGAATTTGTAGAAAAGACCGAAGATTGTTCGGCACGCTTTGTCTGGTATGAAGCTGGAAAAGTTAGGGTACGGACGTCTTCTCAATGGTCCTCCCAAACCTCCTATTCTGCGCAGAAAAATTAAAACCTGGTCGAGAATAACGGTTAGCACAAGTTTGCCGATCCAGTCGTCGATATGAATTGTGCTGACGCTACGCCCTGGGGTGTGCAAAGACGTGGGTACGATCCGGGGGGGTTGTCGTACTCAGAAGACTTTCTGTTGTGTCTGAAAGGCAAGGGGAAACTTGCTGTTTTCGACGCTCAGAAAGACCTCCCTCCAGGGCGGAGCGTCAGTTTGTTCAACAGAATGTGGGAAGTCTTGTGACGAGAAGTCATACTTCGCACGCTGATTAACGAACCAGATAAAGACAACCTCCGTGAATAGTTGGCTTCAAAAAATTGGCACCCTTTTTAGCTGTATGGCAATTGCAGCGAGTGGATGTGCACCGCGTCAGCCATTCTACTTTTTCGAGGATGGTGATCTCTCGCATTACGTTGGTGCTGTTCAGAAAATTGAATATCCAGATACATGCCAAGACCCACTCGATGAGGCAGCCGGTACAGTTGAGCCCCTGACACTTTCGAACGCAAATTTTGAAGAAATTTGGGAAGTGACGCTTGAGGATGCTATTCGTACTGCCCTCGAAAATGGCAAGGTTCTCCGGAACCTTGGAGGAAGGTTCAGCAGTTTTGGAGGCCCACGACCCCAGACTGGTGAGCCACCAGTCTCACTTTTGACCAATCCAGATCTCACTCCGACTGTCTACGATCCAGCTCTTGTTGAAACGGATCCATTTCGGGGCGTCGAAAGTGCACTCGCACAATTTGATGTGCAGCTTTCGAGTTCGCTGACATGGGAACGCCAAGATCAGCCACAGAACGTTGGTCAATTCGGGCCAACACAGCCAATTTTTCAGCAGCACTTATTGGGCGATACAGGGAATTTGACAACTGGTTTGCAAAAGCGAACAGCAACTGGTGCAACCTTTGGTCTCGCGAATGAAACTTTATACGACAATAACAATTCACCAATTCGACAACAGGGTGTGCCATCGACGTGGACAACCAATTATGACTTTTCATTCCAACAGCCGCTGCTTCAAGGTGCAGGACTCACGTATAACCGCATAGCTGGTCCCGACGCTTTTGAGAACCTTTATGGCAGACCGAACTTCCGAGGCGTTCTGCTTGCACGAGTGAGTGCAGATATTTCCCTGGCTGACTTTGAAATTGGTGTTCGAAATCTGATTAGTGATACCGAACAGGCCTATTGGGAGCTTTACTTCGCTTTCCGAGACCTCGAAGCTCGTAAAGTTGGCCGGGATAGTGCACTGGAAGCATGGCGTCGCGTGCATGCGCTTTATGTGGAGCAATCACGCGGCGGTGAAGCAGATAAAGAAGCACAGGCACGAGAGCAATACTTTTTCTTTCGCAGTGAAGTTGAGCAGGCACTCAATTCCGTATTCAGTGCTGAGAATAGGCTGCGATACATGATGGGGATATCATCATCAGATGGTCGATTGATACGACCAGCTGATGAACCAACAACTGCAAGAGTTACATTCGATTGGCAGCAATCGCTTGTTGAAGCACTCTCTCGCTCAGCTGAACTTCGTCGACAAAAATGGAGAATCAAGCAACGAGAACTTGAACTGACAGCAGCAAAGAATCTTATACTGCCCCGATTAGACCTTGTCGGGAGATGGCGGTTCTTAGGCATGGGTAATGATCTTCTCGGTGGCAATAATTCGTATGGTGCCAATGGAGCAGATCCACTTGATGGAACAAATGCATACGCCACTTTATTGCATGGAGAATTTCAAGAATGGCAAGCGGGTGCCCAGTTTTTGATGCCACTCGGTTTTCGTCGTGAACTGGCAACTGTGCGGCATCACCAACTCCAGTTGGCAAAGACCCGTGCTCAACTTCAAGATGAGGAGCTTGAAGTCTCACATGCACTGGTTGAAGCAATCCGAAATATTGACACCAACTTTGCTCTTGCACAGACAAACTTTAATCGACGTGTAGCAGCTGAGCGACAGGTTGAAGCGGTCCAGGCTGCTTATGATGCCGGTACAACAACATTCGATCAGTTGCTCGACGCCCAACGAAGAAGAGCTCAAGCAGAAAGTGCCTATTTCCGATCACTTGTTGATTACAACAGATCCATTGCACAGTTCCATTTCCGTAAGGGATCATTGCTTGAATATAACGGTGTCTTTCTTTCAGAAGGACCATGGCCAGGCAAGGCATATTTTGACGCCCATAGAAGAGCCCGTCAGCGAGATGCCAGTCTCTATCTAGATTATGGCCATTCTCGTCCTGGAGTATTCAGTCGTGGTCCGATAACACAACAATTTGATGCAGTTGGTGCAGCGGCGAATGCGCAGCAGATGCCCCCACGCGATCCAGCAACTCGCGAATTGCCGGCGACATTGCCTCGAGATTTCAATGCTGAAGAACTCCCAACACCAATACCAAACGACACACCCGGCTTCCCTGCAGCAGCACATGGCTTTCCTGGTGAAGAGATCAACCTATCGTCGTCATTCCAGCAAACAAAGAAGTCCGCAATCGATTCAGTTTCTAATGCAGAAGATACAAAAGGGTTGCAACGGAGGGATGCAGACATTGTCACCACCGGTTGGCAAGAGCCAGTGACTCCAGCAACAGCAGCAGTTGAACACCCCGACTCAGCTGCTGAGACGCAACTGCAGTAAAAACTGAATGGGCACCACTATTATTCTGCGCTTTGTCAACGTATCTCTCACAGCTTTGCTTACGATATTTAATTGTTCGACGTACGATTGAAGAAGCACTAAGGAGCAGCAGCAGGAAAGGGTATAGCCGCCGCTTGTCGAGCCTTGTCGAATAGCTCCATATTTTTATCTCTGAGTTGTGCCAACAGGGAAGCACTTTTTTCTGTTGGACACGCCAAGAGATATCCAACAATAGCTGGTCGAATAAGTGGATCATCAGCACCAAGAGTATCCCACGTCGCAACGATCTGGTTACGGGAGTTCCAATCCTGATACCGTGATAAGTCAACAATCACTTCACGTGTAAGGTGCGGGACGGTGAGTAGTCTGCGAGTGATTACAGTGACTTCTGTTCGAGGAATAGTGTCAGATGGATATTCCCAGCAAAAGCGTAATGCTTGAAGGAGATGTCGTTGATCGACAGGACTCGCATCATTATCAAAGAGGCCCT
>CAXEMW010000177.1:0-6878 GCA_963997395.1 uncultured Planctomycetaceae bacterium | reverse complement strand
TGTACAAACACTTAATCCACACTTCAAAATTCAATACTGGGCTTGGCCAGCAACATTGATGCGGGCAATTACTGCTGCGTATGCCGAGTCAGCTCATTTTGAAAAAGGCAAAGTTGCTGTAACTGGTGGATCGAAAAATGGTGCATCACCCTCAATGGCGATATTGCATGATGATCGCATGACAGCCGTGCATGCCACAGTTTCACCAATCTGGGATTCACCTTTGCGGCTATGTGATCGTGCTGCATGGAAGGAACTTGATTCCCAGGAAGGAAGGCGAGGGCCTTTTTCTGGGGGGCATTATGGACCAACATTTAATAGAGAAGTTTTGGAACAGGGCCATACATGGGAAGACCTTCAGACCTTTACTCGTGAAATATCAGACGAAGTATTTATCTCTCGAAACCTTAAGAACCTTCGGCGCCGTGGCGTTGCGATGCTCTTTCATCCAGGAACGCATGATTGTGTAGCGTACGACATGGCCTGGGGTGGTGCAGAGCACCCGGATATCCCGGTGTATTTAGGAGCTAACACAGGACATGGGAAAAGGGGACATCCTCGATTGGAGCGAGGTCAGTCGAATAAGTCAGCATTTCTGCTGACACATTTCTTTCCAGAAGAGATCAGTGGCAGATTGCTCGTACCTCCAAAAGTTGAACATGCATTGGTTGATCATGCGATTGAAGTGATTGTGGAGTTTCCAGACGGGTATGAACCAGAAGGCGGCAGCATCTGGTGGATGTTTAATCGAGCACCTGATGGAAGTCCACATTATCTTAGTGAGCCCATTCCCGATGATAATTTTGCAGAGATGCACTACGATGATCAACGCGGCGTCTGGGTTGCTGAAATTGAGCTTGATGCCAACGCGGAGCAGATTGATTTCTTTAGTAACTATCTCAGCAGAGTGAAGCATAATGGGCGTAGCTACGAAACATATCTCTCAAGCCCGTATACGCGAGTGGTCCTACCGAAGCGATAAGACTCGTCCCATTTCATGAACGAACTGACTCTGCCCTACTTCGTTGACAGAAAGTGAAGAACAGCATGAGTAAATATTTTTATGCCATGGTGTTGTTCGGAGTAGTCTGTTGGTGTGAATTTTTAGGCGCTGCGCAGCCTCCACATGCAGTTCTTGTTGTTGGCACGCATCACTATTCACCGCAGACGACGATGCCGTTCCTTGCGACTGAACTCGAGCGACTGGGTTTCCGCACAACAGTCATCAATCCGGCGTGGGATCCTGAGAAAGATAAACGTGGTCTGCCTGGACTTGAAATACTCAAAGATGCTGATGTCGGCATATTCTTCATGCGTTTTCTCCAAGTGGAAGATGACCAGCTTGCCCATATCACAGAATTTATTGAGTCGGGTAAAGCAGTTGTCGGTCTTCGAACGAGCACGCACGCATTTCATTATCCAAAGGATCATCCGCATCATGCACTCAATAATGATTTCGGACAAAAGGTTCTGGGTTCTCCGTATCTGATTCATCTGGCTGGAAAGACCCAGGTGAAGCTTGCAACTAATGCTCTGCATCATCCAATTCTGATTGGAGTGGATACGACTGGCTGGGAGTCATCGGGTACGCTCTATCTCATCAATGCCCAGCCGGGGATTGAGCCCTTGTTGATCGGCACTGGACATTCAAAACGTGTTGGTACTGTGACAAATCAATTTGGAGTTCATGAGCTTGAACAAACTATGTCAGCACCGATTGCGTGGACATGGAAGAATTCATATGGAAATCGTGTCTTTACCACATCGCTTGGGCACACCAAAGATTTTACAAACCAAAACGCTCTTCGGGTTATAGTGAATGGTGTTTTCTGGTCAGCCGGCAGGTCTGTTCCATCCGCAGAGACAGTACTGAACACATTCTCAATGAGTGCGAAGTAGTGATTGGAAACCAAGACAGGATTGCGATCCAAGGGTTTAGGATCAGGTTATGATATTCTGAATGAAGAACAAATCTATGGCACAGGAAAGTTTCTAAGGAGTCTCAAGATGGTGACAACAGTAAAAATAATATCAATAGTTCTTGGGTGTTGCTTTTTTATCACTACTCACATTCTTGCGGAAGAAGTATCTCGTGACAGTGAAACAGTTGATTATGTGAGTAATGCTTGGGAAGCCCTTCACAGTGGAAATCATGAAGAAGTTGTTCGTCTTACGGAGGCGTGTTTCAAGGAATGCACAGAGCAAGCTTTAGAACAACAGAAGTCTGGTGTTGCAATCACAAACTCCAACGCAGATGAATATCCTGAACTCAACAGCGTAGGGACATGTCTTCTGATTCTTGGCACTTCACTACGGAACCAAGGGGAGAACGAGGAAGCTATGGTCGCCTACAACAAGCTGATTCAGGATTATAAAGATTGTCGTTGTCAAAATGAGGAAGGCTATTATTGGCAGCCGGCAATCGCAGCACAAAAGAGACTAGACGAGATGGCTGAAAAATAAACTGATTTACGAAGGATGGTATCAGGCATATTGCTGAAAATGTCCATGATCATGAAATTTAAAAAGAGGAGTCTGTAATGTTTTTTCGAGCGTGTCTCTGCGTTGGTGTTATCGCTTCTATCGGGCTTTCATCGGCAACCCTCCGTGCCCGTGAGTACAGGGGGATGAAGAAACAAAATGTTGATCTCAAGTCGGCGACAACACTTGTTTTTGGTCCAGACGACATCCTTTTTATCGGTGATTCAAAAGCGGCAACAGTTTTTGCTGTTGCGACAGGTCATTCAGATGCGGGTTCCCATGATCAGTCGATACAGATTGATGATGTGCTGGCAAAGCTCGCTGCTTATACCAAGGCGGAGCAGGTTGCTGTCCAAGATCTCGTTGTAAATCCTCGCACTGGCACGCCTTTTCTTGCAGTGCACGCTGATCAGAAACCGCTAATTGTGAAGGTTGTCGACAACAGTGATTTCGAGGTCCTTGATTTGCAAGCATGCCCTTCTTCATCAGCCATTTTGAATGATGCTCCAGAAGATAGGGTCATTCAAAAAGGAAGGCGTTCTAGAAATCCTCGTACAGATTCGATAACAGATCTGGCATTCTTTGAAAACAAACTTCTGGTTTCGGGCCTCCGTGATGCAGTGGCCTCATCTACCGTTCGTGAACTGAGTTTTCCATTCAGTGATCAAGAACGTGGTGTCGGAGTTCAGATTTACCATGCTGCACATGGTCGTGAAGAAGACACGGCAGCGATGCGGACATTTGTCCCACTTGTAATCGATGGTGAACCAACAATTGTTGGAGCGTATGTCTGTACACCACTCGTGAAGATACCGGTGAAAGATCTTAGTAATGCAGGAGACTCTGTGGGTGCGACGACAGTTGCTGAACTTGGAAACCGTAATCGCCCCCTTGATATGGTTTCGTATGAACAAGACGGGGAAGGATATCTTCTATTGAGTAACTCGGCGCGTGGTGTGATGAAGATACCAACAGATGGTCTTGCTGATGCACCTGAATTGGCAGAGCCTGTTCGTGGTGGAGGGACGGCTGGTCAATCATACGAGACGGTTGAGTCACTTGATGGCATACTTGAAATGGATCGACAGGGTGATAAATCGTTACTTGTGCTTTTACAGGATGACGAAGGTCTGCAGCGATTGCAGACAGTTCCTTTACCGTAAACTCATGTCGAGCTGTAGCGAATGATGAAAGTCTGATACTACACACGAGAACGACATTGCGACGCAGTGGATTTAGCTCCTCTCTCTTCTGTTCTTACCATGCAGCGCATTCTTATCTATGGTTTTGGTCCTTATCAGCAGTACACATCGAATATTACCGAAGCGCTGCTTTGTGATATGAGGCTACCAAGGAATGTCTTCAAAGAAGTGTTTGAGGTCCGCTTTAGTCGTTGCATGTTCGAAAATACATTCCAAACGGTACGGCCAGATGTGATTCTTGGTTTAGGTCAGCATCCGCGTGCTCGCAAGTTGCGTATTGAACGACGCACGCATAAACGTGACCATCCTGCACAAGCTCGGTTTGTAAACCTCTCACTGCCGCACACTTCGGAAACAACAGTGGCATACGATGCTGGAAACTATGTCTGCAATTACTCGATGTGGGTAAGCATGGCATGGTGCCTTCAAAATGATGCACGGTGTGGTTTTCTACATGTTCCCAAAGACTACTCCACGAAAAGACTCGAAAAGTACGTGAGTTGTGTAATCGAGTCGTGTTGATTCTTTTTGGTATGGGAAAATGACAAATGATTCATGCGTTACGGATGTCTCGACCAATTGCTCATACGCACAGTGTTACATTGAGTTGCAGCCGATCTTTATTCAGGCGTGCCAGAAGGATCAAACACTTCTGAATCAAGAATAAGTTGCCGAAACGCTTGTTCCGGAACATCTCGTAAAATCTTCAGAAAAGCAACGAGCCCAGAGACATCATCGCGATGTAATTGTATCTGAGAGTAGGCATCGCTGATTTTTGGAGCGCCTCCCTTTTGTTTGATTTTCGCGTATTCAATTTTCTGATCAATTATTTCCCGCAGTGCCTGCGAAGATTTGTTTAAGTTTCGTAGCGAGGTTGTTGGGACCTTTGCCATGCCAGGTTGGACGCTATGTGATCTGCCATCAGTAAAGTCCGGAAGGGTGTGGCAGGCCACACAATTGCCGACACGTTGTTCGCCTTCATATTGAATGAATGTTTTGAATCCTTCGTAAGCCAAATTGCTCATGCCGGGGGGAGATTTTAATAGAATTCGGCCTTCCTGGTTCGCCAGGCGACCAAATATTCGGCCTGAAAAGTCCTCCGAGGACTCATCTTCGTAAGGCACTTCTGGTAAGCGATTGATGTATGCGAAAGCATCAAAGACGGATCGACGGGTGCTGGCAAGACGATGAATCTTTGTTTTCTTTTCAACGCTTTGTACGACTTGTTCTGGTTGCTGATACTCGGCCTCTGTCATCCAGAATAGATCATTCCAGTACGGTGTATCATTTGGCACTGGATTCCCTTGGGTACTACGACCAGAGCTAACAATACGTGTCAATTTCTGCTGCAGTGTGCCGGCACGTTCCCTCTGTGTGTCAAACAGATTGTGTGTTTCACCGGGATCATTCGAAAGATCATAGAGTTCCTGCTTCCTTTTTTTTGTGGAACCCATCACAAGCTTCCACTGCTTGTCACGAATTGCAAATTCACCACGACTACTGTGATGAATCATCGGTACACGATTCACGGTAGTCACCTGTGTCAGGGCGGCCAGAAAACTCTGGCTATCTTCTCCTGCATTGTTTGGGAGAGAGTCGCCAACTATTTCAGCGAGCGTTGCGAGTAAGTCCGTTTGGCAGACTGGTGATGTAGATATTCGGCCCGGGCTGACAATACCGGCTGGCCATCTGACAATAAACGGAACCCGATGACCTCCTTCATAGATAGATCGCTTTCCTTCTCGGTATGGCCCATTACTGGCATGCTTGAATAGTTCCTTTCGTTTTCTCCAAGTCGTTTCGGGACCATTGTCGCTGGTAAATAGAATGAACGTATTTTCATCAAGTCCTTCCTTTTCAAGGAAATCTAGAATCCGCCCAACGTGCCAGTCTGTTTCGATCATGAATTCGCCGTAGGCACCAGCCTCTCCCTGCCCTCGAAAGCGATCCATAGGAATGACTGGCTTATGCGGAGATGTATAAGGAAGATAAAGAAAGAACGGTTTATCAGTATTCCGTTGCTTCATCCACTCAATTGATTGTGTGGTGAAACGGTCAAGGCATGAAATGTCAGTAAAGTCAGGTGCGACCTCAAGCTTGCCGGAAAAATTACCAGTTGGACTGGCGTCTTTGACAGATGCGGATCCGTCATACGGTGGCATGATTCGATAATCGTCCAGAGCAATTTTGTTCGGTTTTTTTGTCGTGTATTCAGTCGGTGGAACTTTAGCGAACCGGCCCTCGAACCAGGCAAGCACACCGTAGTTCATGGATGCTGGGATTCCCCAAAAATAGTCGAAGCCTTTATCAAGAGGCATATCAAGAACAGGCTGGCTCCAGTCACGCGTTGTTCTGGTGCCAGGAAAATCCATACCCAGATGCCATTTCCCTACCATGGCTGTCTGATATCCATTGTCCCTGAGGAAGCTACCAACAGTCATTCGTTGATCAGGTATCAAACAGGGTCTCTCTGCCTGAAAGACACCACGTTTTAATTCTGTTCGCCAGCTATAGCGTCCGGTCAAGAGTCCGTACCGTGATGGTGTGCACACTGTATCCGAGCAATGGCCATCAGTGAAAAGAACGCCTTCCTGCGCAAGTCGATCAATATTTGGTGTTTTAAATTTTGAGTCCTTATTGAGACATGTTGCGTCGCCATATCCCTGATCATCGGTGTAGATCACAATGATATTGGGAGTCGTGAGTTCATTTGTAGAAGTTGCATAACCTGTTCGTGCGGTGAGATTCGCTACAAGCAAAATCACAACAAGGTTTCGCACAAAAGTAAACGAGGGTTTATTGGGTGCTTCCATCGGCAGAACTCCTCACGTATTAGGAATATGCGTCTTATTTGAAACTCATTCTATGCACTCCATCCCAGTTCGATGGTGGGTGTTCACACAAATGACGGCAACGTTTAAGAAGTAATGTTGTAGGAGCATCATAAGGAAATTGCCTTGTAATCACTTCAAATTTCTTTGCTGCTTCTTCAAAGCGTGAGTCAATGTACGTCTTGAGAGCAGATTCGTATTCATCAGCCAATTCAACCATTTTTCTAGTGGCTTCATTTCGGAAGCCGACTAGCTCGTAAATGAAGTTGCCAACCTCTTGGCCTTTTACAGCTACAAGATCAAGGGGACGAACAACAAAAACATCTGAAATAAGTTCCTTAGTATTTTGGCTGATAATGATTTT
>CAXEMW010000176.1:0-6909 GCA_963997395.1 uncultured Planctomycetaceae bacterium | reverse complement strand
TTATTTACTGGAGTAAAATTCGTATTTATTTGAGTTGGTGATGACCTAAGAGAAGAAGAGATTGTCAATAAAGTCGGCGGTCGATTTAAGCTCTCCACGCTTATTCAAAAGCGCCTTGTCGCATTGAATGCAGGAGGTCGACCTCTTGTGGACACCGACAGTGAGGACAAGATGCAGATTGTGATCGAGGAAATTAAGCAAGATAAGATTTTCCTCGACACATCAATGAACCTCCGAATCACTGGTGAATCTCCTGAAGCAGGAGCACCTATCGACTTCGACGCCAGTTTTTGATCAGAGTCTTTTCCGTTGATGTGCCCGCTAGGTACCCTCTGAAGCATCGGACTTTCTGATCACTTCTCTTGTTGATGGAATATGTCGTGTCGAATCCACTTGCAGACCGCGAAATAGTCATAGCCGTCGGTGGTGGCATTGCGGCGTACAAAGTTGCCGCAATAACCAGCGGACTCGTCCAGCGTACTGCACGTGTTTCGGTTGTTATGACTCGCAATTCGCGGAAATTTATCGGCGAGGCAACCTTTGCTGCACTTACCGGGAGGCCCGTCGCCTCTCGCAGTTTTGACCCGAAAAGTTTTCCCTTAGGTGCACACATTGAATTGGCAGAGCGAGCCGAGTTGATCGTCGTTGCACCGGCTACAGCGGACATTTTGGCTAAAGCAGCAGCTGGTCTTGCTGATGACCTCCTCTCAACACTACTTCTTTGCGCTAAATGCCCAGTACTCATGGCTCCCGCCATGAATGCAGCCATGTGGGAGAAGCCTGCCGTCCAACGGAACGTCTCACAACTGACCGAAGATGGCGTCGGCTTTATTCAGCCAACATCAGGCTGGCTCTCATGTCGCCAAACTGGCATTGGCCGCATGGCAGAACCCGAAACGATAACTACTGCCATCGAGACTGCCTTAGGCGCATCGTAGCTGGATTGGTTGTAAAGCAAATGGCACACATACTGATTACAGCCGGCCCTACTCGCGCTTATATCGATGATGTCCGATTTTTGACGAATGCCTCAAGTGGCCGCATGGCTGCCGCACTCGCAACGGCGGCCATTGCAAAAGGCAATACCGTAAGCATCGTGAGCGGCCCGGTAAGCGTCCAGTATCCAGCGGAAGCCCGAGTGACCTCGGTTATCTCGACTGGCGACATGCTCAAAAAGTCACTCACGCTCCTCCCTCGCGTTGATGGCGTCATCGCCACAGCAGCACCATGCGACTTTGAACCGAAACAGCGGGAAAAGGGGAAACTCCCAAGGCAGCGTGGGCTTGTACTGGATCTCAAGCCAACGCGAGACATTATCGCGACATTGGCGAGACAGGCCAAACCTTCTCAATGGATGGTCGCTTTTGCACTTGAGCCAGATGGTGATCCGGCGAGAGCACTTAAGAAAATTACTGCGAAGAAGTGTGACCTCATTGTGTTGAATGATCTAACAGCATTAGACACCTCAACAACGGCAGTCACCGTCTATGACCACTCCCACAAGCTGATCGGACAGCAGGAAGGCACGAAAACAGCAGTCGCCCGCTGGCTCCTCGAACTGATTGGTTCACACTCTGGTGAAAGCGAATGAGGCACTTAACCGACTTCGTTTAAGTTCCTCTGCTATGCTAGAGTTGTAGTGGCTCGAGCCACTTTGTACCTCCTAAATTATTGTCCCCTTTTGCACCGCACTGACGTGATTAAAGTTGCTATCCTCGGCGCCACAGGATATACGGCGCTTGAATCAATAAAACATCTCCTCCGGCACCCCAACGTCGAAATCGTGGCGGTGACAAGCCGGCAGGAGGGGAATACACCTGTATCGAGCGTACACCCGAGTCTGGTTTCACGGCTCGACCTACCACTTGAAGACCTGAACCCCCAAGAAATAGCACAGCGGGCAGACGTTGTTTTTTGTTGCCTGCCTCATTGTGCAAGTGCGTCAGTCGTCCCGACACTTCTCGACGCAGGTACCAAAGTAATAGACCTCAGTGCAGACTATCGACTAGACGATGCGCCAACGTACCAAGAGTGGTATGGGCAACCACACACCGACAGCGAACGTCTCGGCAAAATCGTTTACGGACTTCCTGAGTTATTTCGATCTCAGATTACCGACTCTACTCTTGTCGCCAACCCGGGCTGCTACGCCACAGCAGCCATCCTTCCCCTTGCTCCTCTCATCAAGGCCGGACTCATTGAGAGTTCTGACATTATTATCGATGCCAAAAGTGGTGTAAGTGGAGCAGGTCGCAATCCGAAACTCATGGCTCATTATCCCGAATGCAATGAGAGTCTTTCACCATATAACGTTGGACGTCATCGCCACACACCGGAGATTGAACAGATCATCGCCCGGCATGCAACAACTCAGCCAGAAGTTATTTTCACACCACAACTCGCTCCCATGGACCGTGGGATCCTTGCTACCATTTATGCAAAGCCTACCTCCGGTGTCACTGAGAAAGACATTGACGACGCATGGCATCAGGCCTATGAAAAAGAACACTTTATTCGGCTTGTTGACCATCTACCCGGTACGAAAGACACTGTCGACACAAACTTCTGCGACCTGACCGCTCGGCTGGTCCGCGGTCGACTCATTCTCATTTCCAGCCTCGACAACCTTGTAAAAGGTGCTGCCGGTGCCGCCGTACAAAACCTGAATTGCATGCATGCTCTGCCAGAAACGACAGGCCTGCTCTAACCCCTTACCCTTTTCACAAACTGCTGATGGCTCCTGCTGAAACACCATTCCGCGGCCCGATTCCCCCGCTTCCTCAAGGATTTCAAGTTTCTGGTTTACACACCGGACTGAAGCGCAATCCGACCCGAGAAGATATTTCACTCATCGTCTCTGACAGACCAGCGACAGCGGCTGGTGTCTACACTCAAAATCTTGTTTTTGCGGCACCCGTCGCTTTTGACCGAGACCGCACCCCTGGAACCGGATTCCGCGGTGTTGTGATCAATTCTGGCAACGCAAACGCTTGCACAGGGACACAGGGCGAATCTGATACAGCCGCCATGGCAACCCTCACTGCAGAGGCAATCGGTAGTATCGAGAGCAGTGTTCTCGTAATGTCGACAGGCATTATCGGTGAATTTCTTCCAATGGAGACTATCAAAGCAGGCATCCAATCAGTGGCCAACCAGTTGGCAGCAGATGAGGAAAGTGTCGTACGGGCGGCGCGCGGATTTTTGACAACAGACACCCGCCCCAAACTGGCTGGTGAAGCGTTCGGAAAAACTCCGTCGGGCGAAAAGTACCAGATGCTTGGTATCGGTAAAGGCGCAGCCATGATTGGACCGAAACTTGCTACCATGCTCGGTCTCATCCTCACCGACGCTGCGATTACTCCTGAAGATGCGCAGCGTCTCCTCTATCAAGCGACAGATCTTTCTTTCAACTGCGTGAGCGTCGACGGTCACATGAGCACGAACGATACTGTCCTGCTCCTCGCGAACGGTGCCGCTGGAGGAGATATCCTTACAGGAAAAAATCTTGAGGCATTTGAGACTGCTCTCATGAAAACGTGTGATGCGCTCGCCCGAGAGATTGCTGACGATGGAGAAGGAGCGACGCATGTCATACGCATAGAGATCACTGGTGCCGAAGGCCGGGAGGATGCCCGCCGAGTTGCCCGAGCAATAGCCGATAGTCCCTTGGTCAAAACCGCGATTGCTGGAGCCGATCCAAATTGGGGCCGAATCGTCTCTGCTGCCGGATACGCCGGCGTTTCGTTTGATCCTGGGCGGCTTTCTCTGCGTGTCAACGGTTTTGAACTCTTCAAAAATGCCTCTCCAGTCGGTTTTAACGCCGAAAAAGTGTCAAAATCAATCCGTGAGAACCGGGAAACCCTGATTGAAGTCGATTTAGGCGATGGGCCGGGCACAATTCGGTTCTACACAAGTGATCTGACTGCAGAATATGTCCGGCTCAACGCTGACTACCACACGTAGCGAGAGACTCCCCTTCCCTAGCTGCCCCAGGATGTATATTTTGCTTATTCAGCAAGGCTGTCTTCAGACACCTTGAGACGCTTCCTTTTTCCGTCGGAACCCTGTCAATGTTGCAACTCAACGACCAACACCCAGCTGTCCACTCTATTTGGGGAACCAAAAGCAGAGTGATTCCTACATTTTTGTCGCTCTCAACAGAACTGGTTACCCCGTTGATTGGGGATTTCCGGCTCATTCACGTAACGAATAATGAAGAATCGACAGATGAAGACCTCGACGTTGGTGATGACAGCGATCTGGAGAGTGACGACCCACTTGCCGATGAAGATTCTAACTTCGATGATTTCGATGACGAATTTGATGATGACTTCCAAGAGGAAGAAAGTGATCCTGATTGGGAGCATCCGGATGACCTTCGTCCAGAGGCACCTCCACCGAGCAAGTCTAGTGGCAAAAAGTAACAAGGCGGCCGTTTCCTTCGGAGTCAGCCATGAACAACGCAAATGCCCCTCAGCACGAGAACGCATCTCTCAGCGGTTATCCGTGGTTTGGTGTCTTGTCGCAGCTTGAGTTTGACATTGAATTTTTTGAGCAGCTTTTTGCCCGTGATGGGACATCGACGGAAGTGTGCCGAGTGCTTGCTGAGTTAGTCGCGAAAAAAGGTCTACTCGACAGGGCAGTCGAACTTGACCGTCATTTAGTCAACCTTCTGCCCGAAGATGCACTGGCTCGTTACAATTTGGGCTGTTCACTTGCCCGGGCGGGGTGCTCAAAGGAAGCGATCAACTCGCTCTCCAAGGCAATCCTCCTCGGGTATGATGACCTTCATCACCTCGAGGCTGACCCAGACCTCGACTCGCTGAGGGACCATCCTGACTTTCAGAATCTTTTCAACGAAGACTGACCGCGTGGTCACGTGAAAGCCAGCAGTGTTCCTGATTCACAAACGACGAGAAGGCAGCCAATAATGCTCGAACAGTACGACCAGATTACAGCAGCATGTGAAGCCATTCAGAAGCGATGGCCCCATCAACCAAAAGTGGGAATCATTTTAGGAAGTGGACTCGGTAACGCCGCACAAGGTGTCACTGACCGTGTCGAAATTCCATATGAGGATATCCCGCACTTCGCTCGCTCAACAGCACACGGACATGCCGGACAGCTCGTATGCGGTCTGCTTGATGGTGTCCCAGTCATAATTCTTGAAGGTCGGATGCATCTGTACGAAGGCTACCCAGCATCTCAGATCACTCTGCCCGTGCGGGTACTTCATCGCCTTGGTGCTGAGCTCTTACTTGTCACAAATGCATGCGGTGGACTCAACCCACACTACAGCGCTGGTGACATTATGATTATCGACGACCACATTAATCTCATGCAGGACAACCCGCTTGTCGGTATCAATGATGATCGTCTCGGGCCGAGATTTCCTGACATGTCAGAGCCGTACACCTTTCCACTTATTGACCGCGCGCTTGAGGTAGCTCGCCAGGAAAACTTTGTTGCCCACCGAGGCGTGTATGTGGCAGTGACTGGCCCCAATCTCGAGACACGGGCCGAGTATCGTTACCTGCGGGCAATCGGTGCTGATGTTGTTGGCATGTCAACTGTTCCAGAGGTCATCGTTGCTGTTCATGCCGGTCTGCGGGTACTCGGTCTCTCGGTTGTCACAGATATGTGCCTCCCAGATGCACTGGAAGTTGCAACAGTTGAAAAAATCCTTGAAGTGGCCCGAACGGCTGAACCAAAACTCCGAGCTCTTATTGAGGGAGCCGTTCGAGATGCGGCGGCTGATGTAATCTAGTGCGTCTATGGGCAGCATGCCACAATACTCTCGCAGGCTCCCTGCCGAGTGAACCAAGTCCGTAAACGTTCGTATTGCTTTTTCGTCACGGCAGCCTCGTGGGCTCCTGCCGCCAAGCCACTCCTACCGGGCTTGACTGGGTAGCACTGTGGCTAGAAGGATCTGCTGGGTAGGATAAAGCGTCTCATTACCAACCTCGTATTTGCCCACAGCCTCGCCTTATATATTTCATGTTCCAGCCCGTCCGAGGCAGACCCGATCTGCCAGCCACAGAAGCCGAAATCGCTGCCCTCTGGAAGTCTGCGGGAATTTACAAAAAGTCACTCGACAACCGTCGGGGCGCCAAACGATTCGTTTTTTTTGAAGGACCACCAACAGCCAATGGCATGCCTCATCCAGGGCACTGCCTCACACGTGCTATCAAAGACCTCTATCCTCGCTACCGGACAATGCGAGGTGAGTTCTGTGAACGCAAGGCCGGCTGGGACACCCACGGCCTGCCCGTAGAAGTCGAAGTGTGTAAGAGCCTGGGCATCCACTCGAAAGCCGAAATCGAAGAATACGGCATTGAGCCATTCATCCACCGATGCCAGGAATCTGTTTGGCGGTACATGAAGGAATGGGAGACTCTCACCGAGCGGATTGGATTCTGGATCGATCTTTCAGAAGCCTATGTGACCTACCATCAAAGCTATGTCGAAAGTGTTTGGTGGGCGCTTTCGGAACTTTTCAACCGTGGCCTTCTTTATCAAGGCCACAAAATTGTGTGGTGGTGGCCACAGGGTGGCACCGCACTTTCCAGTGGTGAGGTTGGCCAGGGATATCGGCAGGTAGCCGACCCGAGTGTGTATGTTGCCTTTCCACTTCTCGATGCAAGCGGTGCCCCAACAAAGCGAAACCTGATTGCATGGACGACAACACCATGGACACTCCCATCGAATCAGTTCGCAGCTGTGAAGTCAGATCTCACGTATGTTGTTGTCCGGTTTGAAGATGACCCGGAACACGAATACGTTCTTGCTGAGCCTCTTGCCGCATCACTTGCCGAAAAGAAGAAGACTGAGATTGAGATTCTTGATTCCTGTCCTGGATCAGATCTCGTAGGACTGTGCTACCAACCGCCATTTGATTGTTATTACTCA
>CAXEMW010000175.1:0-6921 GCA_963997395.1 uncultured Planctomycetaceae bacterium | reverse complement strand
CCTGCCTAGCTACACTTTTTTTGCAACAGCGAGTGCCGTCACGCGACTAGGTGGCACGCCCATATTTGCCGATATCGACCCGAGCACATTTCTCATTGATTCTGATGACGTTGCTCGCCGAATCACTTCTCGAACACGTGCCATTATCCCGGTTCATCTCTTCGGGCAAACGGTTGACATGGATGCACTCCTACCGATTGCAAACGGAGCCGGCATTCCAATTATTGAAGACGCCGCTCAGTCAATACTATCTACGTGGCATGGACGATGCAGTGGTGGACTTGGTGACATGGGTTGCTTCAGTTTTTATCCCACAAAAAACCTTGGTGGATTTGGTGATGGAGGTTTTCTCACGACGACACGTGATGACCTAGCAGATGCACTTCGAAAACTTCGCGTCCATGGCATGGAGCCTCGCTACTACCATGATGTTGTTGGAATCAATAGTCGGCTGGATTCGCTCCAGGCTGCTGTCCTCCGCATCAAACTCCCACACCTTGATCAATGGACAACAAAGCGAGCACACAATGCCATTCGATATACAGAAATGGTGAACCACTGTGAATTAGAAGATGTCATTACGACACCTAGAATTGACACCCGTGGAAGACATGTATGGAATCAATATGTCATTCGCGTAGCAGATGGAAAGCGAGATGCCCTGCGGGAGCATTTGATGGCAACTGGCGTCGGAACAGAAATTTATTATCCAGTTCCTCTTCATTTACAGAAATGTTTCGCTAACTTTGGCTGGAAATTGAATGATCTTCCTGTCACCGAACAGGCTGCAAAAGAAACACTCGCTCTTCCAATTTTTGCCGAACTTGAACCAGCTGAACAGGCGACCGTTGTTGGGCGAATAGCAGAATTTTTTGGCAGGCCACCAGTCCCAAAACAAATTGCAGGCATGGAAAAAGGCTCTGACGCAGTGAGCCAACCACGGCAGGTTCGTCGGACTGGGCTCATTGGTCGTGCTGACGACGTACGATGCTAGGAAAAGACCGGCGAACAGAGGCATTGCTGTCAGGTCAGAAGCTGACGATTAGTCTAACCAGTCCCGATCAGCAAGTCTTTCTGGTGTATAAACCTCAGTCACGTAGCTGATGTCTTTTGAAATTAAAGACTCCACCTCCAGCTTGAAGCCGTTTGAAAGCATCTTGTGAATTTCTTTCTGCCATGCCTTCTTGGCAGCAAACCAAGGATATGCGGCGATCTGCTTCGCTCTTTTTACGTCTGAGTCACTCAGTGCTATTTGAACACTCGGGGCGAGCTTGCATTTTTCGTAATCGATCGACCGCAAACCAAGAAATCTAGCTGACGGAATAGCCATTCGCTTTGATTCGTACGCAAGATTAATAGAACCCTGTTTCAGCACGGAGTAGATGTAATAGCCCCAAGGGTCATTATCGAGCAAACAGTAGACTGGAAGCTTTAGCTCATGATGGAGGCGATAGAGCATTCGACGCACACCACGTGGTGGCTGACCACCACCATGCGTCAGTAGACAATTGTGTTTTCTCCAAAACTTATCTTCATTGAACCTCCGCCACACGGTATCTTTCTCGACATGAAGAATGAATTTGGCAGTACATTTCTTGAAGCGAATCACCTCTTCCTCAACAATTGAGGGGATGCTGTATCCACCCGATCCCATACGAGAACAATCAATCTCATCTCCGGAATCAATTAATGTAATAGGGCCGACCATACCACCACGATTACTTGCATACACATGGAGCTGCTCTCGAAGGCTCTCCAGTGTCACTTCGAGATCTTCGATGATGGGATCGCATTCATCCTGTGTGCCAAAGGTTTCTTCACGCGTCCCTTCGATAGTGTGCTTAAGCAGGTAATACAGCCCTCGAATACTCGTTGTCTTCTGCTGGTCGATAAGTGACTTACAACCTGTAGCTACAAGAAGCGTTTGCATGTAGCTCTTCGCTTGGCTGAGATTAAAAAGGTGGCGCCTATTCTTCTGGCCACCCATCTCAATTATTTTCCGTGACTTATTAAATCGAACGTTTGAAAGACTCCGGGTTGGGATATCCAGATGTGGATCACGGCGTCTTTCCGCAGCCTTCTCGACTTCATTTGCCAAGCCAACAATCAGCTTACGTGTTTTCCGATCAACAGGAGGCAGAGTGGGAGTTGCACCAGCACTACGTGAACTACTGCGTTTTATTACTTTCTTTGCCATGGTGACTACTCAGCGAATTGCCTTGAGGGAAAAACGGTGGACAGATTACACTAACACGAACTTCTTATCGACACCTACTAGCAATTGGCAGACTACCCTGCCAACGAATGATAATCAAAGCTAGAAACACTGCTGATCAACTCTCAGTTTTTGAGCTGAGAGTACGTCCAGCACGAGCTTTTGAAGCAAGGTGAAAAGCCGACATCATGTCATACGAAGTAATCTCACAGAGTAATTCTGTAACCTTTTCGTAAACGTCTGGTTCAAGCAGAGGCTCCACTTCTTTCATTAAATCCACGACTCTCTTCTCCTGATCCTCGAGTTCGGCTAGTTCAACCTTTCGATCAGCGAGCACCCCGTTAAACGAATCCAGTTTACGAGCATATTCAGTCAATAAAGGAGAATCAGTCGCCGCATCGAACCACGGCCGGTAGATAGGCTTCGCCATTGGTAACCCCATTACAAGGAAAAGGGTGGATGACGGGATTCGAACCCGCGACCTTCGGTACCACAAACCGACGCTCTAACCAACTGAGCTACAACCACCATGTCTCCACAAATCCTACCAAACTTTTCGATGAAAACAGCGGGCTATAAAACACTTTTCTAGCGGGTAAAATTCTGGCATTCCCCTGGAAGCACCGAATCGTTTCAATGAGCCCTATAAAATACTTCTTGACGCTCTTTCTTGCCCCCTCAGCCCGAGCTACCTTCATAACATGCAACACTCTTCCGTTTCTACAGTCCGCTGTGATGGACACCGTGGCTGTGTTGCAGATATCGCAATGCTGGCAAAAGACATACCATTGTTCCCGGTTGATCGATGGTGCAATCTTACCGACCTCAGAGAAGCAAGGGCAGCCTGCCGCCATCGAATAGGCTGGGCAGCAATTTTCCTGAAGGCCTACGGCAAAGTCGTCCAAAAAACACCCGAACTGAGAAGTTGGTTTCTGCCATGGCTCTGGCCTCGTATTGCAACAACCAATCAGATCGTGGCGACCTTGGCAATTAACCGAATAGAAAATAATACTGAGCAACTTTGTTGGGCTCGTCTCCATCAACCAGAAACACTGCCACTTGTTGAGATACAACACTTCATTGATGAGTGTTGCAGCAAGCCAAGCCAAGAACTTTTTAAGCGCCAACGTGAACTCGAAATGCTTCCAGGATTTCTCCGGAGAGCGGTACTTCGCTGGAATCTTCGATCAGCGTCTTGTAAACGATCCTCACGCATTGGTACCTTTAGTCTTTCAACGCTTGCAGGCTTTGGCGCCAGCAATCACTTTCACCCTACACTCTGCACAACAAGTATTTCGTACCGCCCAATCGAGGCTGATGGCAGGTGCCTTGTAACACTGATTGCTGACCATCGTGTTATCGATGGTGCCGTGGTCGCAAGAAGCTTAGCTACCCTTGAGAAGTTCCTCACGCAGGATCTTGTCCACGAACTTCGCTCGCAGAGGGATTCGCAGGCACCGGATGCGACTCCTTCAAACGCCGCCTGATTTCAGCCAGCCGTTCACTTAGGTCTCGTTCCAAGCCTCGACTTGTTGGCTGATAGTAGTGTCGCTCCACGCCAAGATAGTCCTGTTTCGCAATCGCGTCAGGAGCATCATGGGCATAGGCATATCCCTCACCGTGACCAAGTCTTCTTGCTCCTGCATAGTGCTTGTCCTGTAAATGTCTCGGCACGGGTACCACGGATTTTTCACAAACATCATGACGAGCATCTGCAATAGCTCGTGTGCATGCGTTACTTTTCGGCGCGAGTGAAAGATACGAAACAGCTTGAGCCAGCGCAAGCTGGCATTCAGGCAAACCTACAAACTCAGTCGCCTGCATAGCGGCTACTGCAATAAGAAGTGAACGAGGGTCAGCATTCCCAATATCTTCGCTAGCCAAAATAACCAGCCTTCGGGCCAAAAAACGCACATCTTCGCCACCTTCAAGCATGCGGGCAAGCCAGTACATTCCGGCATCTACATCGCTGCCACGTATGCTCTTAATAAGTGCACTTGCACAGTCGTAATGAGTGTCTCCCGAGTCGTATACAACGGCTTTTCGCTGCACACTCTCACGGGCCAGTTCTTCCGTAAAGACCAATGGGCGATCGGTTGATGAAAGTACTCCTACCTCAAGCCCACCAAGGGCTCGACGGGCATCACCATCAGCGGTTTCTACAAGAAAATCGAGTGCCTTGGGATTGAGATTAATTTCCTGTAATCCAAACCCATGTTCTTTATCAGCAAGTGCATGTTGAATAATTCTTTTTATGTCTTCTGCCTGAAGTGCTTGAAGTTCAAAAATACGACTTCGACTTACCAAAGCAGGAGTCAATGCAAAAAAGGGGTTTTGTGTTGTCGCTCCAATCAACGCTATGACGCCATTTTCAACATCGGGTAGCAGAACATCTTGCTGTGATTTATTGAAACGATGGATCTCATCGATAAACAAGCAGGTTCGGCAGGCATCGTCCTCTAATCGACGCCGTGCACTCTCAATGACATCACGAAGATCTTTCACTCCTGAAGCGGTTGCAGAAAGCTCTACAAATCGACGCTTTGTCTCGGTGGCAATAATCTCACCAAGGGTTGTTTTGCCGACTCCGGGCGGACCGTAAAGAATGATTGAGCCGAGCCGGTCAGCCTCAATCAATCGCCTTAAAAGCTTCCCCGGGCCAATGATCTGCAACTGCCCAACATAATCGGCTAACCTCCTGGGCCTCATTCGAGCCGCCAGAGGAGCCACCTGCTCAACGTTTTCCTTTCGCGTAGCACTAAATAAATCGGGCATGTTCAAGGCCTTATCTTTACCATATAGCTGTGCGGATCATGGCGACAACCACCATCTCAACAGATTTTAACAACCGCGAGTGCATTCGACGCTACCATACCTAAGGAGGATTGCATGGGATTTAGAACACTTCGTCAATGCGTCGAAACTCTTCGGGGAGAAGGAGAGGTCATTGAGATTGATTACCCAATCGATCCACACCTTGAAATAGCTGAAATTCAACGACGACTTTTCAGGGCAGGAGGTCCGGCTCTTCTCTTCACATCTGCTCTGGGTACCCAGCATCCAATACTTTCTAATCTATACGGCACCCAGAAGCGTGTTGAACGATTATTTTCTGATACTCTTGATCGAGTACGGCGGCTGGTTGAACTGAAGATTGATCCAACCGCTGCCGTCCAAAACCCCTTGCGATATTGGCGAAGCCCTCTTGACGCCCTCAGCATGATTCCACGGCACGTTCGTGGAGGCAGTGTTCTCAATCGCGACGTTCCCCTTACAAGCCTTCCGGGCGTAACCGGCTGGCCCGGTGATGGCGGCCCATTCATTACGCTGCCAGCTGTCTATTCGGAGCATCCAGATGCACCCTCAATGAAGACCTCGAATCTGGGCATGTATCGGGTTCAGTTGCGTGGTAATTGCTACGAGGAGAACAATGAAGTTGGCGTGCATTATCAGATACACAGAGGAATTGGTGTACATCATGCCGCAGCTATTGCACGAACAGAGCCTCTTAAAATAGCGATCTTCGTCGGAGGGACTCCTTCCATGGCGGTCTCTGCAATGATGCCGTTACCCGAAGGCCTTTCTGAACTTACGTTTGCTGGTGCTCTGGCAGGCCATCGCATACCAATGATTCGCCGCAAGGGACGCCCTTCTATTTACGCAGATGCTGATTTCGTTATTGAGGGGACAATTGCCCCAGATAAAACAAAGCCAGAAGGTCCATTTGGTGACCACCTCGGTTACTATTCTCGACAGCATAATTTTCCCGTCATGCGAGTTGACCATGTCTGGCAGCGAGAGGACGCAATCTGGCCTGTCACGGTGGTAGGACGACCGCCTCAGGAAGACACCATGTTTGGGTGGCTTGTTCATGAAATCACTGGTCCTATTATTCCAACTGTACTGCCAGGAATATCCAGTATTCATGCCGTAGACGCGGCCGGTGTTCATCCACTTCTTCTGGCTGTTGGCAGTGAACGTTATTTACCCTGGAAAAATTCATCTCGACCAGCTGAGTTACTCACCCAGGCTTCAGCAATACTTGGACAGGGCCAGCTTTCTCTGGCGAAATATCTGTTCATTGCTAATCAGGCGGATGCACCTGACCTGAATGCTCACGATGTACAAAGGTTTTTCAGCCATCTTCTACAACGAGTGGATTGGAGACGAGACTGTCATTTCCATACCAAGACAACAATTGATACGCTCGATTACTCTGGCCAAGGATTGAACAATGGTTCTAAATTGGTTGTAGCTGCCCGTGGGCAATCAGTCCGTGAACTACCAAACGAAATCTCGGGCAACCTTCACCTTCCGGAGGGTTTCTCGAAACCGTTTGCATGCATACCCGGCGTACTTGCTGTTACCGGCCCACCTATCGAACCTCGACCCTGTCTGCATGTGGCAAATGAGGATGCGATTTGGCACACAACAAAGCAGGCTCATTGGACTCAGGAGATACAACGATTTACTCGTGCGATCGATCAACAAAATGACTTGCTGAAATGGCCTCTCATTATAATTGCCGACGACAGTGCATTCACTGCGGCAACTTTGGAAAATCTTCTGTGGATCACATTCACCAGATCTAATCCGGCAATTGATGTTCATGGTGTCCGAGAAATAATTCATCAAAAACATTGGGGCTGTGCAGGGCCACTTGTCATTGATGCTCGGCTCAAGCCGCACCACGCTCCACCCGTCGA
>CAXEMW010000174.1:0-6950 GCA_963997395.1 uncultured Planctomycetaceae bacterium | reverse complement strand
CGTGTGTTTGTTTTGTGGGCAAGGTTGTCGGCATGGCAGGACTTTACCACACTGCTGGTGTCGCCTTGACGCTTTGCCTCAAGAAGCGTCTATTTGGCAATAATTATTTGGTTTGCGTGAATACCGAGCGACGGTACAAGCAGTCAAGACTACATGAATGGAGTGTGAGATGAAGTCGGAACGTCGGCACGAACTGCGGGAAAATGACCTTGCCGATAGTGTGGAGCAACTTTCTGAGCGTTTACGTCCTTACGTAACACCGATTCTGTCTGTCGCGATAGGAGTTCTTGTTCTGGTGTTAGTCGGTCTTTTTGTTTCCTCACGATGGGAGGCGACTCGATCTGAAAGTTGGGATACGTGTCTGTCTGCACTGGTAACAGGTGATCAGGAAGGGTTCCGGGAGGTTATTATCCGTTATCCTGGTACGCCGGCAGCACAGTGGTCTGAGCTCATTTTGGCAGATAGAAACTTATCTGAGGCCACAGATCTTCTTTTCGCAAAGATGAATCCTGAAAACGACGTAGCTCGGGAACGCCTTGAGACGGCAGCTGCAGCCTATGTAGATGTTTTGTCACAGCGACCAACCGGTATGGTTGCAGAGCGAGCAACGATGGGCCTGGCAAAAGCCAGAGAAAGCCTCGGAGATTTGGATCAGGCTCGTCGTGGTTATGAGGCTGTTGCGGATGAATTCCCTACAAGCCCCATGGCAAATCTTGCTACAGAGCATGCAGAAGACCTTGCTCAGGATAAAACAAGAGAATTTTACAACTGGTTTGCTGAGCAACGACTAGCAAATGCAGCACCGGAAGAAACGAGTGCTTCGAAAGAAGATACATCGAGTGATGCAGGGCAGCAGCAGGTCGAACCAGAGAAGGAAAAAGGAAGCACGAACAAGAAATCTACTCAGGAAACAGAGGCGAAGCCCTCATCTGCTCCTGAAAGTTCACCAGAGGAGTGACCACTGGATAGCGACCTGACAGACTCGATGCTCAATCCGGGTGATGAAGTATCTTTTTCTGCCGATAATGCAGTGGTTGGTGTTCGGCTCGATCAGGTGCTCAGTCAACGGTTTCGTGCATATAGTCGTTCGTACCTTGCGCGGGCAATTGAACGTGGTGCCGTACGCGTCGATGGTGTGACAGCAAAAGCATCTCTCAAGCTAAAAGAAGGGGCAGTCGTTTGTTTCACCGTCCCAGAACCTCCCCGCAGTGGTCCTGAAGCAGAGGAGATGCCACTTGAATTTTTGTTTATTGATGAGGTAATGGCTGTTGTGAATAAGCCATCAGGAATGGTGGTGCATCCAGCCAAGGGAAACTGGAAAGGAACGCTCGCTGGTGGGCTGAAATGGCATCTTGAACGTCACGTTTCGGAGGCCATAGATCGGGAAGGTCTTTCGCAGGCCGGAGGCCCAACGCGACCTGGAATCGTCCATCGTCTCGACCGAGATACGAGCGGTGTCATTGTTGTTGCCCGAAATGATGTATCACATCAAATGCTTGCGAAACAGTTTGAAAAGCGGACAGTACAAAAGACCTATCTTGCGATCACACAGGGCCAGCCGGAGTTCGATCGGGATGAAATCCGCTTGGCTATTGGCGTACATCCGTACCAAAGGGAAAAGATGGCTGTTCGGAGCAGCCATTCAACCAGTCGAGACGCAGTAACACGATTTGAGGTTCTCGAACGATTCAAGGGCGCAGCACTTGTTAAGGTTTTTCCAAAGACTGGCCGAACACATCAGATTCGTGTGCATCTTGCCGCCATTGGGTGCCCTGTGCTCGCCGACGCACTCTATAGCGGACGGTCCTCTATCGAACCGAAATTTTTTGGCGGGCCAAAGAACAGTCCCGCAATTCTCGGTCGTCAGGCACTTCATGCTGAATCGATAACACTTGATCATCCTGTAACTGGGGAACGAGTGACGTTCTCTTCACCACTTCCATCCGATATCCAGGGTGTGCTGGATGGGCTTCGGAAGTATGCGTCAGTGTCGTAACTGCTGATATTCCGGAACGTGTTCAGGGCGTTACCGAAGCGTCAAAATCAGAGGGTAGCGGTACATCTGTGACCGTGCCCCGATTGCCAGCGGCAGTTTGCTCACTGAAAAGGAGTGGAAAAGATAGCGTGAAGCACGTTCCATCAGTAGCGGTACTTTCAACAGAGATATCACCACCATGTTCTCGGAGGATTTTTTTACTTACGGTGAGTCCTAGCCCGGTTCCCTTTGCACCTTTCGTTGATACGAAAAGATTAAATATATCTGGCAACGTTTCCGCTGGTATTCCCGGCCCGTTGTCGGTAACACGAATCCGGACGACCTCACATTTCTCGTCAATCTCAGTTGTAATATCGACTGTTCCGTCAGGCTGTTCTTCGACAGCGTCAATGGCATTGGTTACGACATTCAAGATGGCTCGCGAGAGGGCTTCTGTGTCACAGAGCAGCATAGGGAAGTTGTCTGGTGCCTGACTGCGTAGAGAGATACCACCGTCTTCTGCTCGCTGCTTCACTGTTTCGACTATATCAGCGAGAAGCGCAGGAATATCTGACGGACTTGGCTCAGGTTTTCGATCTTTGCTGAAGGAAAGCATGTCCATCACAAGAGAAGAAATCTTATGCTGATTTCGCCGGACAATTCCCCAGCCTTTATCAGTTACCCCGAGGTCGTTTTTGTCTAGACCCATCTCGACGAGATAGCTCCCGCCGTGAATTCCTTGAAGAATATTTTTAATGTGATGAGAAAGTGTTGCGATTGTCTGTCCAACTGCGGCCAGCCGCTCTGACTGAACCATTGCCGAATAGTATGTTGTGTCTTCAACGGCAAGTGCCGCCTGATGACCAATAGCAACCATGAGTTTCAGGTGTTCATCACTAAACCGCTGCCCCCCTGACGCCATCACCTCACCTAATGGGGTAAGGGTGTCCACATAAAGAACACCGATTTGACCGTACCGGCCTTGCATCGGAACACAGATGGCTTCGTGAACACCAGTTCGCATGACACTTTGTCCAGAACGAAACCGATCGTCTCCCTGAGCATTGCTTGTAAGAACACCCTCGTGACGTTCGAGGACGTAGTCAAGAATGGTGCGACTGATGGTCATTGACGATTTTGTACCAGTCTCACGATCTCGACGCGCTTTGGTGATGAGTTGGCCGGTTTCTTCTTCTCGCAACATAATGCAGCCCCGGTCGGCCTCTACCCAATCAAAGACAAGGTGGAGTATTCTGTCGAGAAGGTCATCAATGTCGAGCGTGTGGCTTGCTGCGAGAGCAGTACGATACATCACGTCAAGGTTGTTTTGGGCCTGAGCAAGCCAGTGGTTTTGCGTGTCATCTTGGGGAAGTGGTGGAAGGCTTGGCCCCAATGTATCTGGAAAAGCAGCAATGATTCGTGACCCGTCATCACCAGATTCTGTTCCAACAATTTCGACGTTGGCAGATGGAGGGTGTCCACTCTCGCCTTGTGAGTACAGGAAAAGCGTGCGTCCAATCTGGATGCGGTCTCCTGATTTTAGTTCTGCCTCAGAGATTCGGCCGTTATTCAGAAAGGTTCCATTTGAACTGTCGAGATCGGTCAGAAAAAACGTATCGTTGTGTTTTCGAAGTTCTGCATGTCTGCGAGAGGCTTCATGATCCCCAACGGCAATGTCGTTTCCTTTTTCACGACCAATCCCGATTACTTGCTCGTTACTGCTGGAAATAAGTTGAGCAAGGTCAAAATGACTTCCTTGCCCATTGCCTTGAATGACGTAAAGCGAGGGCACGAATTGTCTCCCAAATTGTTGTATGCTCATGGCCCCTTCAACTGCATTCTAGCATACGCCAATACAGTTGGCTTGGTACGGACAGGACTTCACTAAAAAAGACTCAACGGTATCTCTCAGCACTGCTAAAATATGTCCGTAGTTGTATGAACTGGCTGGATTACTGCCGCAACGGAGAATCGCAATGAGTCTGCCAATGGTGCTAATGAGGAGTATTCGTACTGTATTCCGTGAAAAGACGAGGTGTTGCCACGAGTTGTTTTCGGCACGCTTTCATTCTGCCGCTTGTGCTGACACGCTCAAAGCATCTTATTTTGCAATGAATCATAGGTGGTTTACGTTTGGTTTTTGTGAGCAAAATGGATCTCGTCCGTGTTGGCGTGCGATTGTGATCTGTTTCCTTTCGGCAAGCTTTTTGTGGGCGGAGTCCCCGCAGGATCAGTCCGACAACGCCTTGGAAAAGCGGTTGCGGGCTGACGTGACCTGGCTTGCTGCGCCAGAACGAGAAGGCCGTGGGCCCGGTACAAAAGGAATACGCGATGCATCTACGTGGATCAGTCGGCAGTTCGATGAGATAGGGCTCGATTCAATCGACGGTGTGCGCGAGCAGTCATTTGTGATGACACTGGAGGCCATTCTGCCAAAGCAGCAGGCAAATCATGCCGAGATCGTAAAGATGGCAGAGGATGGCGTCGAGGAAGTTTTGTTACCACTGAAGTTGGGAGAAACATTCACGCCACTGGCAGGTGGCGGGAGTGGGGCGTTTGATTTGCCGTTAGTATTTGCTGGCTATGGGATCACTGCACCAAAACAAGAGTACGACGACTATGAGCCGCTTGGCAAAAGTGCGGTTTCCAAGGCGGTGATTGTCCTTCGGCAGGAGCCTCAGAAGGAAAACCCCCACAGTGTTTTTAATGGAAATCAAGCCACACAGCATGCCGCCTTAGTTCGAAAGATTGCAAATGCATCAGAGCACGAGGCAGGTGCGGTTGTATTTTGTAACGATGCGTCTGCCACTGAGCCAGATGCCCTGATGGACTTTCGTCGTGCTGGCGGTGGTGAGAATGGTCGTTCAATGCCGGTACTTCAAGTAAGCAGAAGTGTTGTAGCAGATGTGATTAAGCGAGCCACTGGCTCGTCGGTTGCAACCCTTGAGGCTGAGATCGATCGCACACTTGAGCCGAAGAGTCAGGTGCTAGCCGGATGGCGTTTGAAAGGAGAGGTAACAATTCAGCGGCAGCAGACAGATGCTGAAAATATTGTTGGTGTAATTCCGGGTGTTGGTTTCGCTGACGGTACAATTGGTGAACGAGATGTGGTTGTTCTTGGCGCTCACTATGATCATTTGGGATATGGAGATAGTAATTCACTCGCACCGGGTACCCGGGCTATACATCATGGAGCCGACGATAATGCAAGTGGTACGGCAACGCTGTTAGAGGTGGCAAGACAGCTGCAGGCAGAAGGTCCTTTCCCAAGAACCATTGTCTTTATTGCATTTGCTGGCGAAGAACGAGGCCTGCTCGGAAGCGGGCATTACGCTGCCAATCCTCTGCTGCCGTTGGAGCGAACTGCTGCGATGGTCAACCTCGACATGGTTGGGCGGCTTGTTGATGACAAAGTGATCGTTCACGGAACAGGAACAGGCACAGGTTTTGATAAGCTTGTAGATCAGTTTACGTCTGAAGTTGGTTTTGGCGTCGCCAAGGAGCCGGGTGGTTTCGGTCCAAGTGATCACTCGAGCTTTTACGCTCGAAAGATTCCAGTACTTCATCTGTTTACAGGTTCTCATACGGACTATCACCGTCCAACCGACACGGCTGATAAAGTAAATTACGCCGGGATGGCGAGAATCAGTCTTCTGGTGGCTAACATTGTTCGGGAGTTGGCGACGGCGATCGAACCTCCTGCGTATCTTGAAGTCGCGAGCAAGCCTTTCATGGGAGGTGGTGGCGACCGTCCTTACTTTGGCAGTATTCCTGATTTTGCAAAGCCGGGTGGTGGCTATGCCATCACAGGGGTCTCAAAAAAGTCACCTGCTGCCGAAGCTGGTCTCGAAGGTGGCGACGTCATTGTGCGATTAGCTGAAAGTGCGATTACGGGGCTCGAAGATTTTGACAGTGCTCTTCGTAAACACAAGGCAGGAGAGGCGGTTTCTGTGGTTGTTCTTCGGAATGGTAAAGAGGTGACGCTTCAGGTGACGCTCGGCGACCCTCGCTGACGCCTGTTTTTTCAGCGTTGAATTGATCTTGAGCCGTATTGCCATGCCTGCCACTATCCCGTCATCGTTCGACGATATTTGTTCTCGCGAACGTGCCGGAAAGGCGTCAGGTTAGGCGGTTTTCTCGTGACAATTACGCAAGGAGTGCATCTCGTGAAGCGACATTTGGCTATTCATGGAAGCTTAATCGGTCTGTTTGTCGGCATGATTATGAGTCTTCCCGTACACACTGTTCAGGCTCAGGGCGCAGCTCGTCCCCCAGCTACTCATCAAGCCGTTATTGATGTGGGCTATATCTTCAAAAATCATACTCGCTTCAAGTCCATGATGGACAAGATGCGGGATGAGGTTATGGCCGCTGAAAATGGTCTTAAAGCGGAACGTGACCGTATCAATGGGCTCGTTGAGCAGTTGAAGGGTTTCAATCCAGGGACACCTGAATATAAAAAACTTGAAGCAGAGGTCGCCAAGGCCCAGGGTGAATTCAACGTGAATGGCCAGCTTCAGAAGAAAGACTTCATGGACCGCGAGGCGGCCGTTTACCATGAGGTGTTTGGTGAAATTCAACAGGCGGTGACGAAATTTTCTCAGGAGCATGGGATTGCAGTTGTGCACCGCTTTGACGGTGACGCTGTGGATTCAGGAAATCGTGAGCAGGTGCTTCGTGGGATTACCAAGCCACTTGTCTACTACGACAAGACGATTGATATCACGCCGGATATCTTGCGGATGTTGAACGCGGGTTCAGTCGCAAGTGCTCCTGGTCAACAGCCTGTGAGTCGTTAAAACGTATTGTCAGTATGGAGTGCAGCGGTGACTCTCAATGAGTCCCGCTGTTTCTCCTGCTGGAACAAGGGATTGTTTGGGATTCAACAGACTTATCCCTGACAGTCAGGTTAGTTCATCTCTCGCCAATGGGCGGGTTGCTATTTTGGAAGCTGCAATTGGAGCCGTCTCCACAG
>CAXEMW010000173.1:0-6954 GCA_963997395.1 uncultured Planctomycetaceae bacterium | reverse complement strand
ATTTGGTTGAAATAAAGTATTGAGAGAAAAAAATGAACTTCTGCTTTTTGTTAGCGAGGGCTTCCGAGGACTCGAAGGTCATCCACCAGTGTGCACCGGCGTTGTCGTGTAAAGGTGAGAGGGGTTGTGACGCCCTCACCGGTCGGCGTGGCAATTGAAAAGGATAGATAGCCTTCTCCACCAAGCCCCAGTCCCGCAACACTCGGTCCGTTCTTGACAAAGAGAGTTGTGTCGAGAAGTCGTCCCATGCGGGTCATGTTTCGAACATTATGAGAATGAATAACTGCTGTATGCCTGAACCCATGCTCACTCTCAAAGGCTCGCTGAATGGCTTCGTCAGCATTGGCACACCGTACAAAAGGGACGAAGGGCATCATTTGCTCAACAGGTACAAAAGGGTTTGAAATATCTGTTTCGCCACATACAAGTTCAAGACCCTCACGGCCGGAAGCACCGGCGGCGTTTGCTAACAGTGAGGCATCTTTTCCAAGGAGTTCTTTTGCTGGAGCAGGGTGGCGATGCTCGCCCTCGCCTACCATTACAAATGCCGTTTCTGTGAGGCGGTCTATCTGATGGCCCGAAAGCTGTAGGGCACCTGCTCGTTCCATCGCGGCCATCAATGCGTCGAATACGCTATCAACGACAAAGACTTGCTTTTCTCCAATGCATAGCAGGTTGTTGTCATAGGCAGCGCCTGCAATGATTGATTGGGCCGCGTTGTCGAGATCGGCAGTTTCATCAACAACGACTGGAGGGTTTCCGGGCCCGGCGACAATTGCCCGTTTACTGGACTGGAGAGCCGCTCGAGCAACGGCTGGACCACCAGTTACACAAATGAGTTTGACACCACGGTGATTAAATAGTTCTCCGGCAGTTTCGAGTGTTGGCTCGGCAACGAGGCTGATAAGATTGTCGACACCAAGATCGCGCTGAATTGCTTGGTTAAATCGGCGGACACCCTCAATCGCAATCCCTCTACCACTTGGATGCGGGTTGACGACGACGGTGTTTCCTGACGCAAGCATGTTGATTGCATTGCAGGCAATCGTTGGAAGGGAATGCGTTACCGGAGTGATTGCACCAATGACACCAAAGGGAGCATGTTCAATTACGGCGAGGCCATGGTCTCCACTGAATACCTCACTCGACATGAATTCCACACCAGGAACGCGGTCGCCGAGTACCTGCAGCTTTTCAATTTTATGAACGAGCCGGCCAATGCCGGTTTCCTCATACTCCATTCGGCCAAGTTCTTCAGCATCTTCAATGGCAATACGACGGATATGGCCAATGGCTCTTTTTCGGCCATCCATGCCAAGTTGTTCAAGTTGGGCGAAGGCGTCGGTAGCTGCTGATACAGCTTCATCGACCGTGGCAAAGATTCCATTTCGGCCGGCATAGCCCTGACCGCTGACAGTCCCACCGGCTGAACGAAGTTGGGCAATAACCTGACGGACTATGGAGTTGATATCTGGTTGGTCGGACGAGTTCATTGAAATGATTTATGAGGGGTGAGTGAATAAAAAAAGGAATTAATCGGCCTGAATATCTAATGTGTCACGATTAAAGACTTCTTTGCCTTCAACTTGAACCGTGTCGACCAGCCCAATGATGACTGCGTCAATGGGCAGTGTTTTGGTCTCAGGAGTCATGCGAGCACTCGATCCTTGTGTCACCAGTACGAATTGACCTTCACCAGCACCAAGTGAATCGACCGCAATAAATGTTCTTCCTGTGGACACAAGCTTTGATCGTTCCTTTTCATCAAGGCGGTATGGCTCAACGATGAGCAGCTTATGGCCGGTCATCGTGCTTGTTTTTTGTGTGGCGACAATTGATCCGGTAACAAGTGCAACGAACATGAGGAAGGTACTTTCAAAATGTATGAGGGTGTCAATTACGAAGCGAGTGCGAGGAGGTTCCGAGTTTTCCGCGCGACGATAACTTCTTCATTTGTTGGAATAATCCAGATGGCGACAGGTGATCGAGCGGCCTCAATTCGCCGTTCGCCGATAACGTCTGACTTATTTGCAGCACTATCGATTTCGATGCCGAGGTCAGTTAATCCAGCCAAAACAGCTGCTCTGGTGGCAGGAGAGTTTTCACCAATGCCACCAGTGAATGCGATCGCATCAAGTCCGCCGAGTTCGACCATGCCACCACCAAGCCAATGGCGGATAGAGCTTACGTAGACATCAATGGCTACCCGTGCCGCTTCATTCCCGTTGGCTCTCGCAGCTTCAAGGTCTCGCATGTCCCCCGACGTTCCTGACATGCCGGCCAATCCGGCTCGTGTCGATAATTCAACAAGAAGATCTTCAAGTGATCGCCCTGTAGTTTTGGAAACATGGAGAAGAGCATAGGGGTCAACGTCTCCAGAACGATTGTTCTGCGGAAGACCAGACTGAGGACTCATGCCCATTGAGGTGCCGACGCTGTGGCCGTTACGTGTCCAACAGATGCTACTTGAACCCCCAAGATGGCACTGAACTGCACGTAAGGGACGCTGATCCATGTTTTCCAGTAGCCGTTCCGCGACAAACCGGTGGCTGGCACCATGAAAACCCCAACGCCGAACAAGGTGCTTCTCAACCCACTCTGTCGGCACTGCATATCGGGCATTGCGTTCAGGTATCGTGGAATGAAAATCTGTCTCAAACGCAGCGACTAGTGGTACATCGGGAAACCGCTCAGCAAGTTGCCTCATTGCTTTGACGTATGGAGGATTGTGTGCTGGAGCAACATCACCCATTTCCTCCATTGCCTCGAGCACGGAGTCGTCGACTCGTACAGCACCGCTTACTCTGCCACCATGAACAGCTTTAAAACCAATCGCAGCAACATCAGCAATCGAAGAAAGTGGTCCCCCGTCTGCTGTGAGTTGCGTTATTGCGGCCTCAAGAGCGACACCGTGGTCAGGCACGGGTTGTATCGTTTCGACTTCAGTCGCTTCAGACCCCGCGTCATCCAATGACGCGTAGACGCGGCTTTCCAGTCCACCGATACGTTCCACACCACCCCGAGCAAGTTCCTGCTCGTCTCCGGTTACGTCTGTTTCTGCAGACACTTCGAAGAGTCGATACTTGAAACTTGTCGAACCGAGGTTTGCGATGAGTATCTTCATTGGGCTTTCTCCTGCTGCCAGGGATGCTTCCGTGCGTTGGCTACAACGGGGTTTCGTCTCAGCTGAAAAATGCTGAAACGAGACTTTCCGCAGGACGTGGAATGACATGGCTGCCAACAAGTTCACCGATCTGCTGAGCAGCAGTGGCACCAGCTTCGACCGCAGCACGAACGCTCCCAACATCACCCTGAACAACGGTTGTGACAAATGCACCGCCGATATCAACGCGCTTGAGGATCTGCACATTAGCCGCCTTGGCCATAGCGTCAGTCGCCTCAACGAGGCCCACGAGGCCTTTTGTTTCAATTAATCCTATTGCCGTATTCATGAATCTTTCCTGAAAAAGTTAAGAAGTCTTAAAGGGGGAATACTCTTAGCCGGTTCACCGGATAGAGTCATTTTTCTGCACTAATTGCTTGCCTTCGGTGTTTTCGTTTTAAGAATGCTGCCGAGGTCCTCGTGCGGACGGGCAATAACCTGAACACTTACGACTTCACCAATGCGACCAGCGGCTGTTGCACCGGCATCAGTCGCTGCCTTCACGGCCGCAACGTCACCGCTGACAAATGCGGTCACAAGACCACTGCCAACTTTGTCCCAGCCAAGGAAGGAAACATTTGCTGCCTTCACCATCGCATCAACAGCCTCGACGAGCGTTACGAAACCTTTGGTCTCGATCATGCCCAGGGCTTCGATGTTTTTTGCCATCTTCTGCTCCATATCATTTTCGCACTCATTTCAGCCGGGCGGTGCCCGGGTCGACTGCGTCGACACATGTCAACAAAGCAGTCATTAGTTGTCTCTTCATCCATGAAATAATTCGGCGTTACTCCTGGCGGACCAGTTCGACGCTTGTCGCGTGATCAAGATCGGCTGAGTTGCCTTCGTCTGTATCAATATGCACTTCAAGTTTGGCGTGTTCGTCTGCCCGTACGAGGAGGTCACGGAAAACTGTTTCGCAGGGGCCATTGATTACCAGACTCATGCGATCGCCATTCTTGACACCGAAGTGTGCGGCATCGGCATGAGACATATGAACGTGTCGCTCAGCGCGTATGACTCCTTCGGTGAGCTCGACAGTGCCGGCAGGGCCGACGAGTACACAGCCCGGTGTCCCTGCAATTTTGCCACTTGCACGAACCGGGAGATCTATTCCCAGTGAAATGCCGTCTGTGAATGCAAGTTCAACTTGTGATGCTGGTCGGGTCGGACCGAGCACACGAACCGTCGGTAGCATTCGGCGTTTTGGACCGATGATCATGACCGTCTCTTCCGCGGCATAAAAGCCATCCTGGTAGAGATCTTTCTGTGGTGTCAACGTGCGGCCGGAACCGAAAAGTTTTTCAACATGCTGATCGGTGAGATGACAGTGCCTTGCAGAGATGCTGACAACAAGCTTCGGGGCAATATTTGCTTGCTCCTGAATTGCCTGACTCGGTACACCGTCATGACCCTTAAGCACAATGTCTCGCACAATGCGTTCGACGTCAGAGCGGGATAGGTTGTGTTGTGGGAGTGTGGCTTGCATGAGTGGATTGTTCTAAGGGTGAGTATTAACCATCAGAGGGTGCGAATGGTGTGTCAGTATCACCATCTTCTGCAGGAGGATCTGCAAGAATCAGACGAGGGCCGGCGTCAAGAATAATCTGCTGCCATTCATCAGAAAGACCGCTGTCAGAGACAACGATATCGATCGCCTCCAGACCAGATACAAGTGTGAGGCTTTTGCGGCCAAATTTCGAACTGTCGGCAACAACGATAACTTTTCCAGCGGCCCGAAGCATGGCTTGTTCTGTTTCGGCAAGCAGAAGCTGGGCGTTGAAGAGGCCTTGCTTTGAAATACCAGCAGCTGAAAGAACCGTGGTGGTCACATGCAGCCGGCTCAGTAATTCATTGGTATAGGGTCCGAGGCAGACGCCGGTTCGTGGGGAGACAAAACCACCGAGCAGGATAAGGTCCGTTCTTGATTCTGAAGCAAACAGATTGGCCACTGGCATGCTATTAGTAACAACCTGAAGAGATCGTCCTGCCAGAAGCCGCGCCACTTCGTACGTGGTCGTGCCTCCGTCGAGAAGAACAGTCTCTTCGTCATCAATAATTTTTGCAGTTTCAGCTGCGATCGCTCGTTTTGCTTCCCAGTTTGCTGGTTGCTTCTCATCAAATTCCGCAATGCGGGGGAGTCCACCTGCGTACAGCACACCACCATGAGTGCGACGAGCTGTTCCTTGTTCCTCGAGGGCATCGAGATCCCGACGGATTGTCGACTCGGATACACCGAGTTCGCGCACCAGTTCGTCGAGGGCTGCAAACCCCCGGAGACGGATGATGTCGATTAATCGGCTGCGTCGTTCTCGTCCGGGCACAGGGTATTCTCCTTCGTTACGACCGATTATGGTCCAGGGGCGAAAGGATGCAATCAATTTATGACAAAACCGAGCGTGATTGTATGCATTATATGCCGATAATAGGTGTTTTGATGTCAAAATCACGTTTGAAAAACGAATAAACCACTTTTTAGGCAGTCTGGGCAAGATAAATAACGCGATATGCCCCTTGAGTTGCATGCAGGCAGCATGGAAATGATCAAAAACAGTCAAAATGGTTGTGAAGCTAATAATCCTGTTTTTCTGTGTTTTTATACTTTGTGGCGGTCTTCTGGTGTTCTGCATCGAGTTGAAAAGGTGCGCGGCGACGATCGAGATCGTGAGTAGCGGTTGATTGCCTCGCGGCTTCGAGCCAATGGAACTGTATGTGATGCGATACCTTGATGATGTTGAGGCTTGACCATTGAGTGAATAGTCAACAGTCTGGATTAGGATGATCTCATGGAGAAAACACTTGATGTGAAGCTGGCGAAGATTCTTTCCGACCCTTCGTGTGGCGAATTCATTTTGGCAGACGCCAAGGACGCCGACATGGCCGGCGGAATGGCCGCGCCTGGCAAGGACCCAGATCATCATGGGCATGAGGGAAAGTATCGCTCACTTGAGCAATACCGCACCTTGATTCGCGAGAACGTCGACCAGGGTTTGGTTGATATCATGCTGATGAGCGCCAGCAGCAACGAGGCCATTACAATTCGTGAGCGGCTTTTTGATGCGAGCCCTGTGACGCCCGCGATCCGCATCAATGACACAACAGACATCTGGTTTGCCCAAGGCAGTCAATACACTGCTCAGCCAGCTCAGCCGTTCCGCACAACGTCGATTGATCACGGCATGTGTGGAAAAGCTGACTGCCAGCCAGATGAGCGTCAACTCGGGGCCAAGTTGGGACTATTCTCGGTCACATTCAATAATGATGTCACACTCGATCGCCAGATGCTTGAGGCGTACCGCGAGTTTCGGATCGAAGCTGAGGCTAAAGGGTTTCGTTATTTTCTTGAAGTATTCGATCCAAACGTGCTTCAATCACCAGTTCCCGACCTTGGGCGGTTTCTCAACGACAACATTGCTCGTGCCTTAGCGGGTGTCACAACCGCTGGGCGACCACTGTTCTTAAAGGTGCCCTACCACGGCCCAAAGGCGATGGAGCAACTCGTCTCCTACGATCGGTCGTTGATCGTTGGCATCCTCGGTGGATCATCCGGAACAACTTTTGATGCCTTTCATCAGCTGTGGGAAGCTAAGAAATACGGTGCACGCGTGGCACTCTACGGGCGGATGATCAACAACGCCGAACATCAGGGAACGTTTATCCAACATCTGCGCTGGCTGGCCGATGGCCAGATTGAAGATGCATCCGAAGCGGTTCGCTCCTACCACGGCGGTCTTGCAAAACTCGGCATTCGACCGTATCGGCCGCTCGAGGACGACCTGAAGAGTTCTGTA
>CAXEMW010000172.1:0-6966 GCA_963997395.1 uncultured Planctomycetaceae bacterium | reverse complement strand
CTGTATGCCCACCACCATGCTGGAAACAATCAGCGACAGCCCAAGAAGGACTGATACAGCAGCTTTCAAAATGTGAGGTACTGTTCTCATATTTCGGCCAAATTCTTTCTACCTATAAAATATGAGAAAAGTTCAATCACTGCAAAGAAATTTTTCAAATCTACCTAAAAAACAAGGTGAAATGAAGTGGACATTCCAGCCGTATTTTGATTTCACTGCTCCTTCCGGCAGTATTTCATTGACGCGAGTTCTCTTCGGTTTTTTGATTCGTACCAGAAGCTGATGTGGCAAAGAATATGAAAAAAACTAGTCACGAAGCTGGTTCAGCGTTGATGCGATCTCACGAGCAGCCTCCTCGCGCTGTGGTGTGGTGGCCTCTACACCTACCCACCCTCGATACCCTCGCTCTTCAAGGATCGCCAGAACAGGTGGCAGATCGACCTGCCCAGTCCCCAACGGAACAGCCTGTCCATGGCCAGCATAGGCTCCGGCTACTGCATCTGTTGCGTGGACATAACCAATATCTGCAGCCAATGTCATGGCAGCTTCAGCTGGATCATGCCCATGAACAAGAAGGGCACCGGTCACTAGATGCACCTGAAGGCTACCAGCTGGTACAGCCTCAATGACCCTCCGAAGATCTTCTGGACCTGCCCGACCTGCTTCGGCACAGAATAGTGCCCCGGTTTGCTGACCCGTTTGCCCGAGATCAGCAAGCACATCAATGAGGACCTGCCAATTTGTACCATCCTCTGCCGAGGGAATATCGCCTAAGCGACCAAGCAAGACTGTTGCACCAAGTCGATGCGCCTGGAGCATTGCCTGCTTGGTTGCCATAACGCGGGCCTCGAGCCGGTCTTGCTCTGCATAGCCTCCTCGAGTTGGAAATGACACAGCCGCTACATGCAGACCTGCGTCATCGAGCCACTTTCGAATTTGACGAATTCCAGTGTCGGAGAGCGTTGCAAGATCAATGCCGTGGCGACCATCAATTTCAATGCCACGAACACCAAACTCACGTGCGATTGAGAGAGACCGACGAAAGTCAGACGCAAGTGGTCGTACTGGAACGGCAAGGCGTGAAGAATTCATAAGACATCCATAGATTGTTCAGGGGGTCTGGCGAGGCCAGCCAACAGTGAGAGAGTGCTTCTCATCAACCGTGTTTCTCTCCTCTCACTGTATGGTACTTGGTCGCTGCATGCTTCACGAGTGGGACCACACAGGTCAAACGTACGACTGATTTCGTGCTGGCCTACATCCTACCGCTGAACAACCGATTCTTGTGAGAATGTCATACGAGGGTAGCAGAACAAGACCTCTATCCCCTGATCCTGTTTCTCACAATCGGTATGTGTATCATAGAAGACATGTTGAATCTTGCTGATGTCATTGCTTCGCTTGAACACCTTGCCCCTCTCAGGCTTGCTGCTGACTGGGATAATGTTGGCCTGCTTGTTGCCACGAAAAAACCTGTCATACACCGGGTCATGACCTGCCTGACACTCACCATCGATGTCGCTCGTGAGGCCGTGTCTCAAAAAGCCGATCTGGTTGTGACCCATCACCCACTTCCTTTTCGTCCGGTCAATCGCATCACTGAAGAAACTCCTACGGGTGCAACTCTCGTGGAGTTAGTCACCGCTGGTATTGGGGTCTGGAGTGGCCATACTGCCTGGGACTCAGCTCCACATGGAATCAATGCAATGCTCGCTGAAATCCTGTCGCTCCAAGACGTAGCGCCTCTTGAGCCTGATGAGATAGATCCCAGTGTCGGGTTTGGACGCATGGGTACAGCATCTTCACACAATACGATCGACGCCGTGACGCAACGACTCACATCCGCCTTAGGATGTTCAGGGTGCACTGTTGCCGGCGACCCAAACCTCTTCGCTGGCCGTATTGGTATTGTCTGTGGAAGTGGTGGTGAATCTGTACCGGTGGCTGCTGCCGCCGGATGCCAGACACTCGTCACCGGGGAGATCAAATTGCACGATGCTCTTGAAGCGTTGGCACACAATATGGCAGTCATCGCTGTTGGCCATCACCTCAGTGAGCGGTTCGCCATGGAACGAATGGCTGAAAAATTAAGTACGGCTCTTCCCGGTCTTCATTGCTGGGCGAGTACCGTTGAACAAGACCCTCTTTGCTGGCTCCCGAATAAATAGCCACCCGTTGCTCTTCGGCCTGCTGAATCTGTATTGAAATGAAGAAAACATATGAGCCAATTTCTCACAGCACTACCGGTGTTCAACGAAGACAAGCATGTTCAAGAAGTCCTTGATCAAGTACGAAGGCATACTGACAACATCTTGGTTGTGGATGATGGTTCAACTGATGACACAGCATGCATTCTCAAAGAAAGAGCAACACAACGAGGTGACATCACGGTCATTCACCACGAAACAAACCTCGGCTATGGTGCCGCTCTCGCCACTGCCTTTGCATATGCACTGCAACCTCGTGAAGACGGTTCGTGTTGGGACGGTCTGGTGACAATTGACTGTGACGGTCAACACCAGCCGCAACTCATTCCTTCATTTATTGCTGCAATTGGAGATCCTCAAGCCCCTGACGCTGACATTGTCAGTGGAAGTCGTTACCTGGAAGATCTTCCAGACAATAGTCAGGCGCCCGAGGGTCGCAAACGTATCAATATGGAAATCACGGCGGAAATCAACGACCAACTTGGCCTGTCACTCACTGATGCCTTTTGTGGCTTTAAGGCCTATTCTCGAAAAGCCCTTCAGTCACTTCCGGTCACTGAGCCCGGCTACGCGATGCCACTTGAAGTCTGGGTACTGGCGGCAGCAGAAAAACTGAGAATTGTCGAACTACCTGTTCCTCTGGTCTATCTCGATTTGACCAGAAGTTTTGGTGGTGCACTTGATGATGGAGCGACTCGTATTGCCCATTATCGTGAAATTCTTGAACGAACAATCCGTTCGATACAGGCTAGGAGTGGCGTCAATCGCAGTGTCGGGTATGGTGTGGGTTCCCCTGCCCAGAGAGTCGACGCTTGAGTAATCACCCTCGCTTTGATCGCCGCAAACATCGCCCACCGCCGGATTCCGGCGGACGGCTGTTTGACCCTCCAATCAATCCGGATCCGACCAATCCAGCAATTGCGATTGACCACCTCGTTGACAACAACAAGTTGCTTCGAACGGCCTTCGATACCCAAGTCGGTGATCTCAAGCTCTGGGAACTCGTTGCAGCAACGCGACGGGAAGTTTTAACCGTAGCCACGGAATACACGTCAAGTTATAGAGATGTCATCCGGCCTTCAAATACAGCCGAATGGATAGCAGCACCGATCATTATGGGAGGGCATCAGCCAGACCTCTTTCACCCCGGTGTCTGGCTTAAGAATTTTGCGATTGATGCGTATGCTCGACGTCTTGGTGGCACAGCCATCAATTTGATTGTTGATACGGACTACTGTCGTTCAACAAGCGTCGGAGTGCCTGTCGGAACACCTGACTCTGCTCAACTGGAATATGTTCCCTTTGATCGCGATAGACCTCCGGTTGCATGGGAAGAACGAGGTGCTGAGGACATAGAATGTTTTCGATCGTTCGGTCGCCGAGCTTCTGATCTTCTTACACCACTTGTTCCTGATTCGATCCTGCGACGATGGTGGCCGCTTGCTGTTGAAAGAATGAGTGAGAATCATCGAATTGGTCTCGCGATTGCGCAAGCCCGGCACCAACTCGAAGAACGTTATGGGCTTGAAACAATTGAAATACCCGTCAGTGAATTGATGCGGCTTCCAACCGTCATGGTCTTCATGTCGTGGCTTCTTGCAAGAAGTCGAGAGCTCCACGGTGCATACAACGCAGCTCTTGGTCGGTACCGAAGGCGGCATCACCAGCGAGGACAAGCTCGCCCAATGCCTGATCTCGTTGAAAAAACAGATGACCCATCAGAAGGTCCATGGTTTGAAGTACCGTGGTGGATCTGGTCAGAGGATGACCTGCAGCGACGACGAGTTTTTGCAAATACGAATACGCCAGGTGTCCTCATATTATCTGACATGGAAACGTTACGAGTAGAGCTTCCCATTTCACTCGACACGCCGCCCTCGAAATGGGTTGATGCTCTCTCGCGAATGGAAGAACACGCCTTACGTCTACGACCACGGGCCATCATGACCACACTTATTGCCCGCCTTCTTGTCGCCGATGTCTTCGTCCATGGGATCGGTGGTGCAGCGTACGACGAAATCACTGATGATATTGTCCACTCACTCACTGGCTGTGAACCACCTCGACATGCAGTGGTATCAGGAACACTCCGTCTACCTCTCGAAACCCGATTCCCGGACCTCTCCAAGCAGCAACCGCTTGCGGAACTTGCCGGTGTCCATCGCACACTCCGGGACCTTGAATTCCATCCAGAATGTCATCTTGAGCCATTCTCAGACCAACCGGAGGCCGTCAGAGACCTGATCACAGAGAAACGACGGTGGATTGATACCCGGCCCACAGCGACTCTTGCGCGCCGACGCTGTCATGAAATTCGATCAACGAACGCCCGTCTAGCCTATTACACACAACCTGTACGCCAGCGATTATTGGACCGTGTTGGACCACTCGCAACCGCCATTCGGGCACAAAAAATCTTGCAAACTCGTGACTTTCCATGGTGTTTTTTCCCGGAAAATCAACTTCGTGAGTTCCTCCTACTGGAAATCGATTGAGTTTCGACATATCGTGTCGGGTAACGGAATGGATTTTTACCTCCTAGGGACAGGAGACAATATGCTGCCGGCACGATCTTCCCGCACATCTTCATCATCGCGGTCAGGTTCTTTACGCAAACCATCTCATCGCAGTCAGCCAACACGAAGCAGTCGGTCAACCACCGTCAAAAAAACTCCTCGTGTTCGAAAACGTTCGGTAGCACAAACAGACTGTGACATCCGTTCAACCGCTGTTGTGGCTTCAAAGAAAAAAAAGACGGCGGCATCATCTCGTCGTCGGAGTCAGTCTGCTGCAATTAGCGCCGTTGAAATTCGACCATCGGGTACGATCTTCAGCCGCCGTTCGAATGAAAATCGTGAAGCAATTCATCATCTTCCTGAACACCCGCCAGTCGACCTCACTCCTCCAGCCTGGATGCAAGAAGAGTGTCAGGTAGGACCAGCACAAGCTGGTGATCAGACTGAAATCCTTCAGCTTCTCTCAGGCTTACCATCGCCACCGAGTCGGGCAGAGTTCCATGCGTCCGTTGATCATCCAGAACATGATTCGGCAAACAGATTGGTTGCACGACTTGCTGGAAGAATTGTTGGTCACATTGAAATTGCTCCTCGCACAGTCATGATTGGTGCTGCACCTGTAAAAGCGGCTGCTCTTGATCGGGTTGCTATTCTTCCCGAGTGCCGTGGTGCCGGGCATGGGCAACGACTTGTACAAGCAGCCGAACGCAGGATGCGTGAACTTGGTGTTGTAGCCGCATTCTCAAGAACACGAATTGCATCATCGTTTCATGATTTGGGTTGGAGTGTTCTGGGTCGTGACTGTGCATCACCTGGTCGTCCAGCTGACATCCTCTCTCGTCTCCTCGCCACACCAGAACGCCAAGGACCTGAGGTGACGATGCGGCAGTGGAGGCATGTTGAACTTCCAGCCATCTTGAGAATCTATGAGCAGAACGCTGCTCGATTTGTTGGAACAACCGCCCGCACTGAAGCGTATGCTCGATGGCTGGTGAGCCGAAAAGCGTTCGATTCTATTATCGTCGCTCTCCAAGGAAACGACCGATACGACCTCCATGAAACGACTGCAAAAATTGTTGGATACTGCATTCAAACAGGCGGTCGTGTTCTCGAAGTAATGGCTGACCCTGAATACCAAGGCCTTGAACGTGAAATTCTTGCACGGGTCTGTGCAGAAGCCATTGAAAATGATCGTCAAGAGCTGATTTATGAATCGAGCCCGACCGATCCTCTCCATGAGGAGGTTCGTGGACCGGCATGTGATGACCAATCACCAGCAATCGTATCTCGTGTCGCACCGCAGGACCGAATGATTGTTGCCCGTATCTTTGACCCACGAAGCCTCCTGACGGCAATGGCTCCAACACTTGCCAGCCGAGTTGTCCAAGCAGGAATTCGTGATACGGTTGAGCTCGGTTTTGACAGTGACACTTTCCGAGGATCAGTGACCATTCCTGCTGCCAAGGACGACGGGCCACGTGAAGCCACCGTCCAACCGGGCCGAGTCGGCCGAAGCTACCTCAAACTGACTGACGATGAATTCACACGCCTTCTTTTGGGGCAATGTGACCCTCTTGAGGCAACGACAGCAGGACGTCTTGAGCCATCAACACAGCTCTCACAGAAGCTTGCTGAACAACTCTTCCCGAGACTCCCGCTTTGGTGTCCTATGTGGGATGACGTGCCCGCGTAGATAAATGCTGTGCATCTAAGTCACGCTCTCTTGTTACAGGTCATGCGCTTTCGGTAACGGCGCCATCTGCAAGCCATTGATCTGTCCAACCACGGACGTCATCGATCCCTTTTCGATGGCAAAAGTCGCCTAGTGTTTCACTTTGTTCCCGCTCAGCCTTGTAGCACGCTAATACGGCAGTGATCTCTCGCGGTAAATCCTCGAATGGGACTACGTCCTTGTACTTTTGATTGAGCCGATCACCAAGCAGCCGACCGCCGAGAAACATTGTGTATTTACCTTTTGTTCTTCCCACGATCCCAATATCTGCGTTGTAGGGTCTTGCACATGCGTTGGGGCAACCTGTCATTCTCAATGTAAACGCATCTCGATCTAGACCAAGTTTGGCAACTTCCGGCTCAAGGATATCGATCAATCCTGGCAGCACCCGTTCACTTTCTGCCACCGCTAGGCCACACGTGGGCAAGGCGACACACGCCATGCTCCACCGTCTGAGAGTCGATATCTCTTCCGATATTTTCACTCCATGTTCATGAAGAATTGTAGCAAT
>CAXEMW010000171.1:0-6998 GCA_963997395.1 uncultured Planctomycetaceae bacterium | reverse complement strand
GTTGGGTAAACGTTGAAGAAGGAAAAAGAGAAACAAATACAATGCCTCAATGGGCCGGCTCGTGCTGGTATTACCTGAGGTTTCTCGATCCGACGAATCACGAGCAGTTCATCGATCCGGAGATTGAGAAGGCCTGGATGCCCATTGATTTGTATGTAGGTGGAGCTGAGCACGCTGTTCTGCATCTGCTCTACAGCCGCTTCTGGCATAAAGTGCTTTATGACCGTGGTTACGTATCTACAGTTGAACCCTTTGCTCGGCTAGTGAATCAAGGAATGATACTCGGGGAAGTGGAGTTTACTGGGTATCGAGGTAGTTCAGGTGGTTGGGTATCAGCCGGTCAGCAGAGTAGTTCAGACACACCGATGAAAGTCTCAGCTGAAAATGTAGAAAAGCAGGGCGAGCACTTTGTGCTTCGGGATGCGCCGCACGTTCGTGTGGAGAGCCGAGCATATAAGATGTCGAAGAGTCGTGGGAACGTCGTTAACCCAGACAAAATTGTCTGTGAGTTTGGTGCTGATGCACTGCGACTGTACGAGATGTTTATGGGACCTCTTGAGGCGACGAAGCCATGGAGCACATCCGGTGTTGGAGGAGTTCGAGGCTTTCTTGATCGTTGCTGGCGGCTCGTGGTGGACGAGGGGGCCGAGGATATACAGCTTGCGCCACAAGTAACTGACAAAGAGCCAACGGATGAACAGATGAGAGCGATGCATCGCATGCTTGACAAAGTTACGTCGGATATTAATTCACTCTCGTTCAATACCGCGATAGCAAAGATGATGGAATTTGTAAACTTTGCCACACCACTACAAGAGCGACCACGGGAGATGCTCTCTCTTTTTGTTTCTGTACTTTCACCTTTTGCACCTCATCTCGCAGAAGAACTCTGGGCCGTATTGGGAAATACTAGCCCGGTCTCGCTGGCTGCCTGGCCTCTTGTAGAGGCATGTTGGCTCCAAGACGCCACCCTAGAAATCCCAGTACAGGTTCAAGGAAAGCTTCGTGCGCGTATCACTGTGCCTGCAGGTACAGATGCCGTTGGATTAGAGGCTGCCGCAGTAGCAGAGCCAAAAATCGCAGCCTTGCTTGCTGGAAAAACAATAGTGAAAGTGGTTGCTGTACCAGGTCGGATGGTGAACTTCGTTATCAAAAATTGACCTGAACGACATGTGTACATCAAGAAGATAAATGATACAGGTGTGGTGTTCGGAAAAATTGGTACGGAATGGCCGGTTCCATGAGACTGTTTGTCAGTTTTCAATGAGGTTTACTTGGTCCTGAGGCCGGAGCAACGTAGCATGTACAAGAGGGGATTTGTGGTGCCGCATATCCACTCTGTAATTTTGTTGATGCACCTTCAACGTGGAGAATCATTGGATGAGTGTGAGTAATGTATTGGCTTTGGTGCTTGGCGGAGGCCGTGGGACGCGGCTTTACCCTCTGACACGAGATCGTTCAAAGCCAGCGGTTCCACTTGCTGGAAAGTATCGCATCATCGATGTGCCACTATCAAACTGTATTAATAGTGGGGTGCAACGAATTTATGTGATGACTCAATTTAATTCAGTGAGTCTGCACAGGCATATCCGTCGTACATACAGATTCGACGCCTTCAGTGGTGGGTATGTCGAAATATTGGCCGCACAGCAAACCAATGAAGCAATGGCGTGGTATCAAGGGACGGCCGACGCAGTTCGGCAGCACATCAAGTTGCTTCAGGATTCTGATATTAAACAGGTATTAGTACTTTCTGGTGACCAATTGTATCGGATGAATTATGCCGATCTTTTAGCAACACATGAGGCGAATAACGCGGACGTAACAATTGCTGGAATTCCTGTCGCCGATGACGTTTCATCATCATTTGGAATTATGCGATTTGATTCAACAGGTCGAGTGGAAGGCTTTCTAGAGAAACCTAAAACTACGGCTGAGCTCGATTTGGTTCGGACTGATCCGGCATGGATCGAACAGTCAGGCATTGAAGCAGTGGGTCGTAGTCTCATGGCAAGCATGGGAATATATCTCTTTGACCGCGATTGTTTATTGGATCTATTGCTCAAAACCGATTACCAAGACTTCGGCAAGGAGGTTTTCCCGGCCGCGATTCGAGCAAAGCATGTTCAGCTCCACCCTTTTGACGGGTATTGGGAAGATATTGGAACGATCCGCTCGTACTATCAATGCAACATCGACCTCGCATCATCAAAACCACCATTTGAGTTGGCTGCACCGCATGCTCCTATTTATTCACGAGCTCGATTTTTGCCGCCTTCGCGAGTGGACGGCGCTCGTGTGCAAGGGAGCCTCATTTCAGACGGCTGTACGATTGGTGCGGGCACCGTAATTGAAAACAGTGTCATAGGCTTGCGGTGCCAAATCGGAAAAGATGTAGTTATCCGTAACTCAGTCGTTCTAGGAAATGACTACTACGAAACACCAGAACATCTGGAAGTTGACTTGTCTAAAAATGTTCCGCCTCTGGGTATTGGTGACGGAACTGTTATTGAGAAGGCAATCATCGATAAAAACGTGCGAATTGGAAGTCGTGCCAAAGTTATCAATGATTGTGGACTGAAAGAACTTCCAGAAAGTAAGCAGTTTACCATTCGAGATGGCGTGATTGTCGTGCCAAAAAATGCAGTTCTACAAGACGAATGGAAGCCTGCGTTAAGTTCTAGTTGACGCGCACTGATCGAAGGTGTAATCGGCGAATGCTTTTCTCTACGACTCTTTAGAAGAGGCTGTGTCAACTTTTTCGGAAGAAATAGAGTTAGTCGTCTCAGTCTGTTCCTCCTCGTTAGCAGGTGCTGCCTGAGGTGCGTGATCAATAAGGACAGAACTGTTCTGTTGAGCGATTGATAGTTCTTCGTCGTGCGATGCAACTATTACGCGAGACACAGTTGAGGTGTCATCGATGGACTTACCTGTCGCTAAGCGAGGCTCTTCTGCCTCGAGGGACACAACAGGAGGCCACGGCTTTGGTCGTCTCCAAATTGGAAGGATGCCATTTGCCCGTACACGGAAATCATTCTGATTCGCAGCGCCTGGTACTGTGCCTGAATAATCGAAAGGTGATGGGCACATGGTGCACCCATTACTAACGATGCTAACAACGGATGAGAAAAGAAGGCATAGAGCGAGAGAGAGCTTTCGGCCTGGTCTCTTTAGAAGATACACCTTTCTGCCTCCACTGCCTATTTATACAAGGCGTAATTAAATACGGCGGCTGTTCCCCGCAATTCCCAAACAACCCGAATCTTTCTTCGGACCGTCAAAGGTGATACCTTCACAAAATTTTGGCCAAGACACCGAAAAGATCATTATTCCCGAACGAGTAAGTGTGATCCCTGTCCAAGAATGCCGGCTAAATCATTGAAGTCAGCAGATGATACGAGAAGCACATTGTCTTCTGGTGTTTTCGTGACAAAACTCGGGTCATTGGCCGGTTGAATACTTAAGCCGTTTTCAAGAATAATGGCCGCTCGACCTGCGGGACGAAAGCCGACAGGAACTGTCTGGGCGGTTTGAGTCTTCGTCTCGTCCTGAATATGAAGTAGTTTCACTGAGGATCCTGAGCGGCTTGCGAAGCCCTTGCCAATAGCGGCAGGAAAAGTTCCTGCATACCGACCACCTACTTGAAGACTTATTCTGCGTCTTGAAACGCTTACAACACCATCGAACGGACCTCGCAGAACTTTGATCCGTTGGCCAGTGGTAAGTTCATCTGATGCAACACCGTTTATTTTTGAAAGTAATTTCCAAGGGATATTAAGCGGCTTGGCAATAGTTTCAAGCGTCTCTCCTCCAGCTACCGTATGCGGTGGTAGCAGCATGTCTTGCGTTGAGTAGATAACAGTCCCAGCGAGTTGTCCAAGAAGTCTTTCAAGTTGATGGTTTTCTTCAACGCTGAGGGAAGGATTGTCATACCACACCGAAAGAACGGCAAGTGCTTCGGCATATCGACCAGCTTCAAGTTTATTATGGGCATCCGTCCACGCTGCAGTGAAAGCTGCAGATTCTTTTTGTTCCGCCATGTTTTCCCTAACGAGTCCGGCCGTGTCATCAGGTGATTGGAACTTTGGGGGAACAGCAGGAACAGCATCAATGTACGTTGGTGGCATCTGTTCGGTACCAGGAGACAAAGGTTGATCCGTGACCAACGCTTGCGCACCGAGGGGTGCTGAAGGAGTCGGTATTTGATTGGGAGGAAGACTCGTGAGCGCACCGGGAGGTGTCTGTACTTCCACTGAAGGTGGTGTGGTTAGTGGCGGTGTAGTTACTGATGGTTTGAATGGTGGCGCATCAGAAGTCGCGGTGTGTGTTGCTTCTGGAGATTGCCATTCTTGGTTTGTTTCTTTGGGGCCTTTCTGGATGATTGAATAGGCGCCATATAAGATCATGCCTAATAACCCCAGCACAATGAGTGGACGCAGGGCTTCGAGAGGATCATTTTGCTGTTCTCTGCGATGCTTTGACTTTGATCGACGTGCCATCGAACATGGCTCCTAACGCTGAGGGATTCGGACAACTGCGAAGACACTAAACAAGGGAGGAAATCTGTACCAGATCGCTTCTGCCAAAAGACTCATTCCGTACAGGATTTTCATGGTTTACGAGAATTACTCGTTCTTATGCTTTGCTGACCTAGATTGAGCTGTCCCTAATGGCTGTAAATTGCCCTGTTTGACTCAAATTTTGTTCTGGAGCAGATGGTTTTTTATTGTGGGGGAAAAGCGTTGTGTCAGGATTTTACCTCCTACCATCTTATTTTCAGGAGCGCGGTTGTCATGATGGACCTTTTGCTGGTGAAATACAGTAATGCACCGAAGAAATCTTCTTATTATTGCGATTGTTGTGCCTGGGTGCCTCCTCGCCTGCGCTGCTCAGGATCGAACTGGTCAGGGGAAGCGTTTTGCTGAAGTCATCTATCGTATTGATAAGGGGTATTTCCGAAACATTGATTCAGAGCATCTCTTTCAAGCAGCAATGGAGGGTGTCTTTCGTAAACTCGATGATCGTTCAGAATTCATTGAGCCATCAAAGTTAAGAAACTATGAGAGAGACTTTAAAAAAGAGTTTGCAGGTATTGGTGTAGAACTTGATGCCGAATTATCTTCAGGAGATATTGTTGTTGTTGCGCCAGTGTATGGAGGGCCTGCTTGGCAGGCTGGTATTCGATCTGGAGATCGTATAGTTAGCGTCGAGGGTATCGAGACAAGTGGACGTAATCTTTCCGAAATAGTTGCTCAGTTTCGTGGTGAGGTAGGCAGTCAGGTGGATCTTTGTATTAGAAAACAAGGTGTCGGCCTGAATGATCGTTCGGCGATTCAAGACATTACTATCAGTCGTCAAAATATCACAATTGAAAGCGTGCGAGGAGACCGCCGGTTGCCTAGTGGGGAGTGGGATTGGTGGCTGGAAGGTGATCCGACCATTGCATATCTGAGAATCAGCCACTTTAGCAAACGAACAGATGCTGAAGTTGCCGCGTTGATTGAAAAGCTTGTATTCAAGCAACCCCCCAAAGGGCTTGTCATCGACCTGCGTGGTAATTCTGGTGGCATATTGGAGGGTGGTATTGCATTGTGCGATCTTTTCCTAGAGGACGGATTAATCGCTGCAGTAACAAATGACAGGTTGAATCGTTCTAATCGCAAACAACTACAGCAGAAGTGGACAGCAACCGCTGGCCAAGTGCTCAAAGGTGTACCGATAGCTGTTCTGGTTGACGAATTTACTGCGAGTGTGGCCGAAATAGTTGCAGCCTGTCTCCAGGACCACAAGCGGGCAACGATTGTTGGCAGTCGCACGTTTGGCAACGCCTCGATACAAACAATAACCACACTTTCAAGTGGGCCTGGAGCTATACAGCTGACAACGAACGAATATCAGCGACCCAGTGGTACTTCCCTTCATCGTTTGAGTACCAGTACTGAGTCCGATGCATGGGGTGTTCGACCGGATTCAAACTTTGCGTTTTCACCGACACGAAAGCAACTCGAGGACTGGATTACTTGGAGACAGGATCGGGATCGGTCCGGCCAGTCCAGTGCGGTACTTGACCCAGGCGGCCTGTTGCCAAGACATGCGGACCCTGTTCTAGGCCGATCGCTTACACTTTTCGACACTCAAAAGTAACGTTGATTGTTCAATGGTGAGAGTGTTTAACCGATTTTCATGAATCGATGAGTGCAGTCAAAACGGTGCGGACTTCAGCAGCAAGGAAAAAACTGCCTGCTATGCATAGCAGACCTTTTTGGCCCGAAAGCCGTTTGCCAACTGTTACTGCCTCTGTAGGCGAGGCCGCTACGTGAGGATCTCGCCACCCTCCCTCTTCGGCTGCTTTGCGCAGTCTCGTTATAGTGGCGGCTCGAGGATTTGTTGCATATCGTGTAAGGACAATGTCAGTGAAGTAGGCTTTGCTTGTCCGCAGCATTTCACCAAGTTTTTTGTCAGCACTCGCAGCAAAAATGAGGACTCTTTTCTTGGGTAAGTTGCTTTGATCAGACAATGTTTTCACTAGGGATTCCATCGAAGCAACGTTATGTGCTGCATCAAGAATGATGGGAGGGGAATCGGACACCCACTCTATGCGAGCAGGAAGACGGGTTTTTCGGAGGCCGGTGGCAATCGCTTGCTTGTTAATTGCGAAGCCTTTTTCGGAAAGTACTTTCGTGGCCATAACTGCTGATGCAGCATTTTCTGCTTGATGAACACCCGCCATTGCAGTTTTATAGACCGTGCCTTGTGATCCGGGTGGGGCCTGAATCTCGAATGAATGTAAAGTCGCTTGATGGGAACTACTTGGTTTTGTGTTCGTGATTTGGTTGATTGTGAAGTCGCGATTGAGGAGGAAGAGCTTTGTTCGTTTTGTTCGCGCCTTATCTACTACCACACGAAATGCATCTGGATGAATTGCCGTCGATATCACAGGGACGCCTCGCCGTATTATGCCAGCTTTTTCAGTAGCAATAGCACGGATCGTATTTCCC
>CAXEMW010000170.1:0-6999 GCA_963997395.1 uncultured Planctomycetaceae bacterium | reverse complement strand
AATGGCACGACATACACTGCTGTTCCAACAGCCAGCACAGCAGCAGGAGCCGTACCAACTGATGCCGCAGCTCGTTTCCCCAAGCCTATTACGATCCATCTCGCCATATTGTCGTTCAGCACGGTCAGCGACCGAACCGCCAAGAGCGACACAAAACCAGATGTCGAATCAGACGTCTGGTGTTCGGATGAGGATTTTTTCAAGTCCGAACCCCGCCTTGAGACAGTACGCAAGTGCTCAAATTGACTCCACGCACGCTGATTATTGACTTTTCGATGAAGTAATTGACGGCAGTCAAAAACAGGTTAAACCTAAACGACAGCGGGAACTTTACCGCCCGTTTGCGAACCTAGCAACCTCTAGCGTATCCTATAAGTGATTTTCAGCACTTGTTCTCGTTATCGGAGTCTCTCACATGTCACATACCCAATCTCTCCCCCACATGATCATACGACGACTTCCGCTCATACTCGCGGGTTTTGTTGCTAGCGTGGTACTTGCTGATGCAGGGTATGCCCAACAAGTAGTCTATTACTCACCCGTAGTAGCACAGCCAACTCCATATGTGAGTCAATACACCCCTTCCGGCACATATTCGGCTGTTACAGCGTATTCGGCTCCGGTTGCAGCTGTTCCGACCAGTTCGGTAGCGGTGACGAGCTACTATGCTCCGGCAACAACGGCTTACTTTGCTCCGGCTGCGACTACTTCGTACTATGCTCCAACAACGGCATATTACGCACCAACAGCCGCTTATTACGCACCGACCGCATACGCTACACCATATTATTACCGCAGGGGCCTCTTCGGCCGCTATCGTCCTGCACGTAGAGTGGTCTATCCAGCCTACTAATCGATAATTTCACCAAAGCGAATCAAACTTTTTGAATTCGCAACGCCGTGATTCTTGACCGTCCCTTCGGGCGATCTATAGTGGGGCGAGTATGCGAATGCCTGTTTTGCTAAGGGCAGGCGACTCAATGTCCTATTGAAACCAGAATATATGACACGATCAGTCACAATTGTTGGTGCCGGCCCAGGCGGCCTTGCCTCGGCAATGTTGTTGGCACGAGCAGGGCTTCGAGTACGAGTACTCGAAAGACTGGACACTCCTGGAGGAAGAACCAGTTCGCTTGAGAGCGGAACCGGCTTTCGGTTCGACCTTGGGCCTACATTTTTCCTCTACCCACGTGTCTTGTCGGATATCTTTTCTGCGTGCGGGTATGACCTCAACAAAGAAGTAGAGATGGTCAAACTTGATCCGCAGTATCGCCTTATTTTTGGTTCAGGTGGTGACCTTTTGGCAACGCCTGATCTCGCAAGGATGGAAGATGCAGTCGCTCGCCTTTCACCAAATGATCGCGGTGCATTTACTCGGTTCATGACCGAGACTCGAGAGAAATTTGTTCGCTTTGCGCCATTCCTTGAAAAACCATTTGAACGTTGGACCGATTTGGCAAATCCCGATTTGTTGAAACTCGTTCCTCTGCTCAAGCCGTGGAAAAGCTTGGACTCTGAACTTGGCCGATTTTTTTCCGATGAACGTATTCGCCTCGCCTTTACGTTCCAGTCAAAATATCTCGGCATGTCGCCATTCCGCTGCCCAAGCCTCTTCTCGATTTTGTCATTCCTGGAATACGAGCATGGTGTTTTCCATCCCATTGGTGGATGCGGTGAAGTCTCTGCCACGATGGCCAGACTTGCGGAAGAAATGGGTGTTGAGATTCACTACGGTGAGCCCGTCGAATCGATGGAGTTTCACGGTAGAAGAATTACCTCTGTCACAACGCCCAAGGCGACATACGAAGCCGACGCAACGGTTGTAAACGCCGACTTCGCAAGAGCCATGACACGGCTCGTACCCGATGAATTAAGACGACGGTGGAGCGATAAAAAAATAGCATCCCGCCGGTTCTCATGCTCCACATTCATGCTCTACCTCGGACTTGAAGGATGTTATGAATCTGTTCCGCACCACAACATTTATCTAGCTGAAAACTACCGAGAGAATCTCGCTGATATTGAGCGGCGTCATCGTTTGAGCAATGACCCGTCCATGTATGTTCAAAATGCATCAGTTACCGATCCCTCTCTAGCTCCGCCTGGAATGAGCACACTTTACGCCCTGATACCAGTGAGTCATAAACACCCGAACATAAACTGGAAAAAAGAGGCTCCTGCTTTTCGTGAGATTGCAATTAATCAACTCGAAAAAATCGGCATTGAAAATGTCAGGCCGCGTATTCGTTATGAGAAAATGATCACGCCAGATGATTGGCAAGAAGACTACGCGATATACCGCGGCGCGACTTTCAACTTATCTCACGACCTGAACCAGATGCTTCACATGCGCCCCCACAATCGCTTCGAAGACATTGATGGCATGTATCTTGTAGGTGGTGGCACCCACCCCGGCAGTGGTCTTCCGGTGATTTACTCCTCAGCGAAAATCACGACAGACTTATTACTTCGCGACTTTGGCATGCCGAACGATGCAAGTGAACCAGCAGGACACGCAAATGAGCCGTGGCAGGCCTCAGAACATGCCCCGGCTGAACCGATTGGGAGTAGCGGTTAGGTTTAGGCAAAGGCAGAACAACTTCCAAAATGCCGTCGAGAAACCCATTTTGCGACGGGGATTTCGCTTGAATCAGCGGCCTTCGGCTCGCACATAGACCTTTGACGATCGTTATTGCATAGACTCTGAGCCAGACATCAACAAGGAAACGTGAAATGGACAGATCCATCGATGGACTCATGAGCGACTCATCAACTGAACAACTTGTGCAGGATACTATTCGTCCAAGAGAACTTAGCGACGCTGAAGTGGACAATCGCGTCATCGTCGTTGGTGGTGGCCTCGGTGGGCTTGCAACAGCGTGCACGCTTGCTGCCCGAGGGTATGCCGTCGTTCTATGCGACAAGAATGACTGGACTGGCGGCAAGGCAGCGGTCCATGAGGAGGCTGGTTATCGCTTTGACATGGGTCCGACGATTCTGACCATCCCTGCTGTCCTCAAACGCATCTTTGATGAAGCCAATCAGCCGCTGGAAACAGCTCTTGATCTTGTCCCACTCGACCCGCAATGGCGTAGCTTTTTTACTGACGGGACAACACTCGACCTTCATTCTGATGTCGAGTTGATGAAAAAGGAGCTTGAGAAGTTTTCTCCAGATTCGGGAGCAGGGGACGGATATGCCCGCTTCATGGATTTGGCAAAAAAACTCCATAAGATATCCGACGACTTTTTCTTTTGGAAATCTATCGGTGGCCTCAAGGACATGTTTGACCCCAAAAGAAGTGTCACCGTATCCATGCTCCGCGAAGTCATGCGAATGCGACCGGGCCATAGTGTTGCAGGAACGGTCCGATCATATGTTCCAGACAGCCGCGCTGCTCAAATGCTCGACCACTACACGCAATACGTTGGAAGCTGCCCGGAGTCATCTCCGGCAGTTCTTTGTGGCATTGCCCACATGCAATCGAACGACGGCGTCTGGTACCCACGCGGCGGCACGGGCGCAGTTCCCAAAGCTCTCACGAAACTTGCGTTGAGTCTTGGTGTTGAGATTCGAACAAACACCGCAATCCGGCAGATAATTGTGAAGAACAACCGAGCAGTTGGTGTGCTAACCGCTGATGGAGAAACCATCAGGGGCGGGGCAGTAGTCAGTAATTCTGATAGCGTTCGCACCCACCAGGAATTGCTTGACGGCCGACCACAGAAACGATTTCTTGGGCGCAGAAATTATGAACCAGCATGCTCGGGCGTTGTTCTCTACCTAGGCCTGGACAGGCGATACGAGCAACTGCTCCACCATAATTTTGTATTCTCTGACGATCCACATAAAGAGTTCGACGCTATCTATCGAAAAGGTGAACCAGCACCAGACCCAACGTGTTACGTCTGTGCACCTGCGGTCACTGAGCCTGAGGTAGCACCGCCGGGCTGTGAGTCTCTCTACGTGCTTGTCCACACCCCGTATCTTCGACCTCATCATAAATGGTCCGACATGCTGCCTGCCTACCGAGACCGTATCATCGAGAAACTCAAGCAAACGGCCGGGCTTGAAGATATCGAACAGCACATCGTTGTTGAAAAAGCACTCACGCCTCAGGACATTCAGGATCGTTATCACGTTTTGGACGGGGCGATTTATGGTCTTGCAAGCCATGGGCGATTTTTAGGTGCTTTCAAACCGGCCAATAGGTCACCTGATGTCGAAGGACTCTATCTGGCAGGAGGTTCTGCTCACCCTGGACCTGGCATGCCGATGGTACTCATGTCTGGATGGATAGCGGGCGACTGTGTCGACCAAGATCGGGTTGTCGAACCCATCGGAGCAATCAACCAAACGACGTGTGTGGCATCGTGAGCAGACCAGAGGGTGTTCCGAAAACTTCCCTTTCTAGCCAGCGTGGCGACAAGACGCTGCCACCATATGCAAAACATCTCCATAGCTGGTTCATGTGGTATGTACGCGGGTACCTGCGTCGACACTTTCATGCCGTTCGACTCCTGAAGCCATCTGATGGGAGGTCGCCCATCCCAGACATCATTGATGAACCCGTGCTTCTCTACACAAATCATCCCAGTTGGTGGGACCCGTTGATCTTCCTTTCAGTTGCGCAAAAGTTATTTCCCGATCGACTGAATTATGGACCGATTGATTCAACAGCATTGGGGCGATACTCCTTTCTTGAAAAAATCGGCTTTCTGGGAATTGAACCGAACTCATGGAAAGGCGCTGCTCGCTTCCTGAGACTTGCCAAAGCTGCTCTTGAACGGCCTGATGTGTTCTTCTGGGTTACCGCTCAAGGAGATTTTGTTGACCCTCGCTACCGACCCGTCACCATCAAGCCTGGAGTCGGCCACGCTGCTGCCATTGCGAAACGTGGATTCATTATTCCCTTTGCGCTTGAATATCCATTCTGGAACGAACGACTACCCGAAGCAATCGTTTCTTTTGGTGAGCCTCACCGAATCGATCAACACCCTGAGCGAGGCGCGGACACATGGAACCGTGTTCTTGAAGAATCACTCGAAGAGACACAGAACGAATTACGGGATGCTGCGATTGCTCGGAACCCAGACGCGTTCACCGAATTGGCGTCGGGCACCGTAGGGGTCGGAGGTGCGTACGACATCATTCGACGAATTCGCTCCTCTCTTTCTGGAAAAACGTTCAATCCGGCGCATGAAGAGGAGCCATCGTGACCGAAACAGACGTTGTGCTCTCTGTTATTGCAATCATCACGTGTGTTTTTGCTGCCATCCCTGCAGCCCTTACGTGGCAGAATCTCAAAATCTTCTGCACAAGCCCGCAGGCAGAATGCTCAGAGCCTGTTTCCGTATTAGTGCCTGCTCGAAACGAAGAACAGGTTCTCGATGGTTTCATTCGCAATATATTGGCGAGCCAGGGCGTTCAGCTTGAACTTGTTGTACTTGATGACGCGAGCACCGATTCAACAGCACAACGTGTGTCGCAATGGAGTGACTGCGACCCACGAGTGAGACTTGTTCATGGCAAAAAGCTCCCACAGGGATGGTGCGGAAAGCAGCATGCATGTTACCAATTAGCCGAGTCTGCTCGCTTTGATACTCTCCTGTTTCTTGATGCTGATGTAACCGTTCAGCCAGACGCAATCGCACGGAGCGTTGCTTTTTTAAACCAGTCAAAAGTCGATCTTGGCAGTGGGTTCCCCCACCAGGAAACACCGACAGTAGCCGGCTGGCTCCTCTTACCTTTGATTCATTTTGTTTTACTTGGCTACCTGCCTCTTTCCCGAAGCCGACTTTCAAGCGACCCATCCCTTGCAGCAGGCTGCGGGCAACTTTTCATCACAACTCGCTCGGCCTACGACAAGTCGGGAGGACATGCCGTCATAAAGTCATCGCTTCACGACGGAATCATGCTCCCAAGGGCTTTTCGTAAGGCCGGACTTCGGACTGACATTTTTGATGCCAGTGATATAGCGTCGTGCCGAATGTACGAAACAAATCGAGACGTCCTTCAGGGCATCACGAAGAATGCCACCGAAGGTATCGGGTCACCCAAGACAATCATCCCTTTCACAATACTGCTCGGTGGTGAAGTTGCACCTGCACTTCTTTTCGCCTCCATGTTTAGTGGCACCAGCCATTCCTGGATTGTGATGACTGGGACAATTTGCGGTCTCGCCCTGAGCTACTTTCCACGATTGATTACGCTGAGACGTTTCAAGCAATCGGCCGGCAGTGTCTTCTTTCACCCACTCGCAGTGAGCATCTTTCTGGCAGTGCAGTGGTTTGCTCTGGGCCGCCGCCTGCTTGGAATCCAAACATCGTGGAAAGGCCGTTCACTGAAGCCGCAGTGAGCCGAGTTTCTATCTTGGTTTTTCTCACCGAGAAGCAACACCCTGCCGTGCCTGACGCACCAATGCCTTGGCCTCATCCGTTGTGCCGGCTGTGACTGTAATGTGCCCCATCTTTCGGCCAGGTCTCGGTTCTGCTTTTCCGTAAAGATGAAGACCCGCACCAGGAACGGCAAAAACTCGCTCCCACACTGGTTCACCTGACTGCCAACAATCGCCAAGAAGATTCGCCATAGCTGCCGGTGCGAGCGGGGCGGTTTCGCCTAGTGGCAATCCGCAAATCGCTCGCACCTGCTGTTCAAACTGGCTGGTAGGGCACGCCTCAATTGTCAGGTGCCCTGAATTATGGGTCCGAGGCGCAATTTCATTCACCAGAAGCCTGTTGTCTTTGGCAAGGAAGAATTCCACGCACGCCACACCAACAACGCCAAGCTCTGAAAGGACTGTCGCTGCGAGGTGCTCTGCTTCTCCCAACACCTCTGCCGGCAACTCTGCAGGACAGGAACTCACATCAAGAATATGGTTCGCGTGATCATTTCGTATGGCTGGAAAAGCAACAACGGCACCATCGAGCCCTCTGGCCGCAACAACTGACAGTTCACATTGAAAGTCAATCCACTCCTCAAGGACGCACGGCAATTCAC
>CAXEMW010000169.1:0-6999 GCA_963997395.1 uncultured Planctomycetaceae bacterium | reverse complement strand
TTTAGGTCTCATGGAGTCACGGATGTCCCGAGTTTTTTGTTTTGTACGGTTGTTTGTTGTTTTCAGTCTTGTCTGGCTGTCACCCAGAATTGGGCGCTGCCAAACGACTGCTCCGGCAACAGCTGCAACAACCGGTGATGTCGTCTTTCTCGATTTCTCAGCGGACTGGTGTGGCCCCTGTAAGCAGATGGCACCGCTCATTGGAGAAATCGGTGCAGCTGGTTGGCTTGTCCGTCACGTTGATGTCGACCAAGAACACGATATCGTCAAGCGGTTCCAGGTGACGGGAGTTCCTTGCTATATCTTGCTGGTAAAGGGCCATGAAGTTGGCCGAATCGATGGGGCTACCACTCGCAGTGAGCTCGAAAAACTCCTTGCAAAAAGTCGGCAGCCGTTGGGTTTGCCAAAACTTGCTGTTCCGAGTGATTCACCAACTGTCAATCAAATCCCTGGGGTTCCAGTCCCAGTCAGCAAATCCGCTACCCATCTCGCAACAGAGCCTGCAGCGGCACCCACAGTTCATCCACCAGCAAAACTGTCTGGTGGGGTAAGCCAACCGGTTGTTGGCTTGGCTTCTGAACGATCACTCCGAGAGCCACAAGGAGCAAACCAGCAACAGGCTCTGCCACCACCACCTACATTAGCTGTTGAGACGAAATCCGCACTTCAGCACAACCTGATTCAGGCTACCGCGAGATTACGAGTACAGGATCCGAATGGAGCTTCGTGGGGAACCGGAACCGTCATCGATTGCCGACAAGGAGAAGCACTGATACTTACCTGTGGCCATATTTTTCGTGATTCTGTTGGAGAAGGTTCGATTGAGGTCGATTTGTTTGGTGATCCCTCTGCTGCTCGTTTAGCGGGGCAGATGGTGTCCTATGATCTGGATCGTGATCTTGCGCTTGTGAGTGTTTTTACAGAGGCAATTCTGGAGCCTGTCAAAATCGGGTCTGTTGGTCGTCCGCGTGACGTTGGTGAAGGCGTTGTCACGATTGGTTGCGACGGAGGCCGTGAGCCTACGATGCATGTGAGCCGGGTTGCTTCAGTCGATAAGTATCTCGGCCCGGCAAATGTTCAGGTTGCTGGACAGCCAGTACAAGGTCGTAGTGGTGGTGGCTTATTTGCACTTGATGGAACGCTCTTAGGTGTCTGTAACGCGGCTGACCCAGAGGACAATGAAGGGCTTTTTGCTGCACTCCCATCAATTCATGAGCATCTTGACGAGGCTGGACTCGCGTTTGTTTACAGACATGTCTACCCCGGCACGGAAAATGAGCTTGTAGGAAACGCCGACAAATCAACGGTGCCTCATTTGCCAGATGCAATGCCGGCTTTTTCTTTTGATCGTCGCGATAGGGCAGATGCTGTTCCGACAGCGTCAAGTGGTCCACGGTCTCCCGCCGAAGGTGGTGGCCCTCTACGCGTTGATCAAAATGAAAAACAATTCTCAACTCCACCGTTGCCACAGTCCGTGGGAGATGGCAAACAGATGCAGAGTCTTTCTGCGGGTGAGCAAGCTCTACTCGATCACGTGCGGGAACATGGAGGAGATGCTGAGGTGATATGCATTGTTCGTCCTCGTGGAGCAAGTCAAGCCGACAGTGAGGTGTTCATGCTTCAGAATGCCAGTCCTCGTTTTGTTGAAAGACTGTCCGAGGTGCACGAACAGGGAAATGTTGCAAGTGAGTGATCTCCTTGTAGATATAAAAAATCTATGCTCCAGATCCTGATTCGCCATGGCGAAAGTTTGTCGAACCGCGAAGGAAGAGTTCAAGGACAAGCAAATGTAAAACTTTCCGATACAGGCCGTCAGCAGGCAGCCGCAGTCGCTGCATGGTGCAAGAGTCAATCATTCCCAAATCAATCCTGCGAACTCTGGAGTAGTCCGCTTTGCCGTGCTCAGGAGACGGCCGAAGTGATCGGAACGGCAATAGGCCTTCCTGTCCAGTTGGAAGATAAACTTGTTGAGCTGAATGCCGGAGTATTCCAAGGTCACCTATGGGATGATCTGGCGGATCGGTTTCCTGAGGCTGTTGCTCGATGGCGTTCAGGTGATGTTGATTTTCAGATACCGGGCGGAGAATCAAGGCGGCAACTTGCGGAACGAGGACGTCACGCTCTGGAACTTCTTGCAGTTCGGCCTGTTCGCGGCATGATCATTGTTGCTCATGGGGGGGTTTTAACGGCAGCACTTGGTCTTCTTGTAGGACGTGAGCATTCTTTGCTCGCAGAAGTTGCCGAAAGGCCTTTTACACGATTGCCGGCACTTGGCAATTGCTCGGTATCCCAGCTGAAATGGCCTGGCCCGGAATTGCTTTCTTTTAATGAAACGGATCATCTCGATTGATCCTAGAGGCTCGTTTTCTTGGTGGATAAATCGAGCAAGAAGATGAGATAAGTGTCGATGATTCTTGTCTCAAAGTGTGTTTCAAACAGAGCGGGTGAAAAAAAATATGTCACATTGTTTTTTGACGCAATGATCTGGGCGGGCGTACAACGTTAGAGAGGCACAATCCTAGATAGTGACTGCGTGGTGCCTGCCACATAAAATTAATTTTGCCTAGTGTTTAAAAAAGATAACACGCACTGATATTGGAAGAACATTTATGAAAAGGGGATCGAGAACATCTACGAGATCTTCTATCTGGGGATTCTCAATGCCTGTCACCAAAGATTGTGTTCTCCTCAACACCACACTGTTTTTTTTGGCATTCCTGACAGGATCAGCTTTGGAAGCGAATGAGTCCGTTGCGTTTTCAGGAACGCGAGCGATGGAGTACTTGGAAACAATTTGTGAACTGGGGCCTCGCCCGAGTGGTTCCAAAGGAATGGAGAAACAACGAGACCTTCTTATTCGCCATTTTCAAAAAGCAGGAGCAAAAGTCTTTCGTCAGGCTTTTCGAAGCCGAGATGGTCGGACTGGCGATTGGGTACGCATGGAGAATCTTATCGTTTCATGGCACCCAGATAGAAATGACCGGGTGCTTCTAGGGGTTCACTACGATACCAGGCCATACCCAGATCGAGATCGTCGTGACCCTCAAGGAGTTTTTGTTGGTGCAAATGATGGTGCAAGCGGCGTTGCAGTTTTAATGGAACTTGCTGATTCGATGTCAGAAATAAAGGGATCAGTTGGTGTCGATTTTGTGTTCTTCGATGCCGAAGAATACGTTTTTGAAGAGGGGCGGGATCCCTACTGTCTCGGGTCGCTGTTTTTTGCGAGACAGTACGCCAACTCGAGAAAGGCTGGAGCGTTATCGTATGCCTATCGCTGTGGGGTTATCTTAGACATGGTCGGGGATCGCGATCTTGCAATTTGGCAGGAACAGCAGAGTGTTGATTGGCCCGATACGCGACCCGTTGTGGAATCTATTTGGGCGACAGCAAAACAACTGAAGATACGAGAATTTGTGCCACGCCCGAAGTATGTCGTCAATGATGATCATGTGCCACTTCGAATGACCGGTGGCATTCCGACGTGTGATATTATTGATTTTGATTACCCGCACTGGCATACAACGCAAGATATCCCAGCAAACTGCTCGGCACATTCTTTAGGGTTGGTGGGGCAGGTCATGCTTTCGTGGCTTCAAAAGAACTAGTGATTGGTGAGAATTCAGAATCTATGAAGTCGCATAATTCAGTCGCACCTGTTCCCATTGTTGTGCCAGATCTTGGGCTGGGTGAAACCCCGGTTGTTCTTTCCTTGTGGCTTGTTTCACAAGGGAGTAATGTTCTTGAGGGCGATCGTGTTGTTGAATTGGCCACAAATCCAGCCACGGTTGATTTGCTTGCTCCTGTCGCCGGTGAGTGTGTCCACCAATTTGTGGACGAAGATGCCGTCGTATTTCCTGGTATGGTAATCGCAGAAATTCTTCCCGAGGATGTGCAAAAATGAACCAGTCATTCATTCGAAGACTGGTTCACGGTAGGTCTTTGAAAGAAGAGACGGTTGCAGCATTTGGTGGTGCAGGAACAATGTTTCTCATTCAACCACCATGTGACTTGTGGTTTCTTGCATGGCTTGCACCGCTGCCATGGCTCTGGCTGATCATGAGAAAGACAAGCCATTTGCCACCAAGATTTTGGCAGATGATTTGGTGTGCCGGTTTTGTTCATTGGCTTGCAACGATCCACTGGCTTCGACTTCCTCACCCAGCAACTTCGTTGGGCTGGGTTTGTTTGTCGGCCTACCTGGCGGTTTATCTGCCTATCTTCGTTTGGTCCGCTCGACTCCTGATGAGGCGGTGGGGGTGGCCACTGCTAGCCGCAGCACCAATATCGTGGGTGGCCTGTGAGCAGTTGCGTGGTGCGCTTTTTGGTGGCTTTACATTTGCAATGCTCGGCCATTCACAATGGCGATGGACCGCGCTACTACAAATTGCGGACATTGCAGGCGCCATTGGTCTCAGTGGAATTGTGATGCTTGTGGCAGCAGTACTTTTTCAGCTGTTACGGTCTTGGCGTACAAAAGAAACAGTCAGGGAAGTGTTGCTGACTGTCAGCATTCTTGGTGCATGTATTTTTTATGGTCATTGGCGGCTCACGACGATCCCCAAGCCTCGTGTGGCTCCTCTTCAAGCATTGCTTGTCCAAGGTTCAATAGATACTGAACTCAAACACGATCCAAATGCTTTTCAGGAGGTAACTCAGCAGTATGACGAACTGACTCGTAGCGGTCTCTTGGAAAGTTCCTCCTTGCCTGACCTGATTCTCTGGCCCGAAACAATGTGGCGTATTGGTCTTCTTGAAATTGATCCAAATGAACAATTACCGGCAAGTGTTGTGACAGCAATTCTCAGTGAAAGTGAGCTGGCAAACGATATTGATTACGATGATATTTCGTTGCAGGCCCTCTGCCGTCAGCGGCTCGAAGAGGAACGCCTCGAGCCACTCGCAACCTATGCAAAGTCATACGGTACAAATTGGCTCGTTGGAGTTGATAAGCAGGTTGTGACAACGAATGCCGCCACAGGCACTCAATATTTCAACTGCGCTGTTCTCCTCGATGCTGGTGGTCGAGTCCGGGACACATATGCCAAAATGAAACCGGTTCTTTTTGGCGAATATGTTCCCTTTGCGGAGACATTTCCTTGGCTTTATGGCTTAACACCACTTCCTGTTGGTCTAACGGCTGGCCGACAGCCACTCGTAACGTCTGTAGCTGGTAGACGGCTGACGTGTACGATCTGCTATGAAACAGCTCTTCCAGCGACAATTCGTTCGCTCGTTCGATACTGTCGCCAAATGAATGGTGGTCCTGACCTCATCGCAAATCTGACAAATGATGGCTGGTTTTGGGGCTCCAGTGAACTCGACATGCATCTCACAGCAGCTATTTTTCGCTCGGTTGAGGTTCGAACGCCAATTGTCATTGCAGCAAATACTGGTTTTTCGGCATCTATTGATGGCTGTGGGCGTTTGCTCGCGTGTGGTCCACGTCGAAAAACAGCTACATTACGCGTTGAAGTCGTTCCAGACGGCCGCTGGACACTGTGGCTTCTCTGGGGCAGTTTTCTGCCTGGGATATGTGTAGCGATTACGGTGACAGTGACGTTGGAACACTGGGTGAGAAGAGGTACCCTATCGTAAGAAGTTGGAGGAATACCGGCTTTTGGGACGAATCAGACGATAGAAGCGTAAAATTTGGATGACTGGGTTGCTCTGGAGAACGTGACGGAGTTGCCGAGTCGTTATTTAAATTCCTTATTCGACAGTATGGATTGGGCATGGATACTCTCGGCAAGATATTTGTATTTGCTGTGATGGTCATGAGCGTTGTGTTCATGAGCTTTGCGATCGCCATTTTTTCATCGCACACGAATTGGCAAAAAGAATCAGAGCGTCTTCAGACGGAACTTGAGCAGGCCACGGCAGAGCGAGCGGCGAAAGAGTCAGAACTAACAACACTCATCGATCAAAATGCTGCTTCAGAAAAAGATCAAGAGCAGGTCGTAAAGAAATTAGAAACCGCGCTTCAGCAAAAAGATGCAGAACTCGCGGGTCTTAAGAAAAAACGTGAAGCGGAATTAAGTGATCTTGATAAAGATATCGCTGAGCTTTCTGAGGCGAAAGATGAGCGAGACGCGGCAGATGCACTCGTTGGCAAGTTGCGAGAAGAAATTCATGGCCTTCAGGACAAGCTTAAAAAATCAGTAAATGATGGCGCTAGTCTCGCTGCTGCAGCGGGAGGATCTGCGGTTCCATTCGCTCGCCCACAACAACTATTCGACGATGATGCTCGTGCACCACCTCATGGAGGAGCAGCAGGTGCTCGGCAGCGGCCGCCGCAGCCAGCATCATCATCAACAGTTGCAGCAGCGCCTCGGCGGCAGTGCTGGGGGGGCAGCCTACGCGCACAACGTGCACCATGGCCCAGACCCGCACGGACACGCTGCGCACCCTTACATGGCGTATGGCCATGGCATGATGGGCGACGCACGAATGCGCGGGGGCAGGATGCACGGTGGTTTTGCGGGCGGCTACATGGTCGGTGATATGAGCCTCGCAAACCAGCATCAGAACCCTCTGCATTGCGGGGGCGAGTACTCGCCGCGATGGACCCACGGCTCACGTTCGGGATCGCAGGCAGGCGCTTCACCGGTGGGAGGCAATTTCGGTAATTGGTATCCGGGGGCGGCGACGGGGCCTGGGGACTTTGGTGCTGGTGGCCGCAGCAGGAGCACCAGCTCGGCAACCCTAAATCGGTTGCCCGAATGCAAAGACGGAGAGTCGCCGTGCATGCAGAGCGACGGCGCTGCAGTGGGTAAGGATGATTGGCACAGGGTTGAAGGCGCCGCTCAGAGGTCTGCGTCCGCGAGGCATGGTAAGGCTCAAGGAAAGGCGGGGGGCAGGCATGGCGCGGGGTCCCGCGCGGCCCTACGTACTACGTTGCTACACTTATCGATAGCTACACGGAAGACTGAACGTATGTACAAGACGCGCCCGCCGGCGCCCCGGCACGGCGCACGTGGCGGCGTGTGGCCGTTTACTCCA
>CAXEMW010000168.1:0-7062 GCA_963997395.1 uncultured Planctomycetaceae bacterium | reverse complement strand
ACTGGAGGCTGGGGTATTCCAGGGGGCGTTCTGTGGGCCTGGACCCTCGCAGCAACAATGCTCTTGTCCGCACTCGTCTCCCCATTCTTATCAGCATGGGTTGACCGACGCCACATTCATCAACGAGCCGTTGTTATAAGCTCCATGCTTGGTGCAGCGGCATGCATTACTCTTGCTCTGTTACCAGCGACATCACAAGTTGGGATCATTGCGGCAATCATTGTTGCAACGGTGTCATTTGATATGGCCTCGATTTTTACTGCAAGCTTGCTTCCAAAACTTGCCCACGGACGTGCCGCCGACACGCTGTCGTCGGTCGGGTTTGCCGCAGGGTACGGAGGTGGCGCAATTGCGCTTATTCTCGCAACAAGTTTGATTGCTGCGCGAGAATCCTTTGGACTCTCAGCAGCTGGAGCCCTTCGTGGCTCTTTCGCAATTATGGGACTCTGGTGGCTTATCTTTTCAATGCCCACCACATGTGTGCGCATGGGCACAGCATCAACACAGAACCATGGCGGAACAAGTACGAGAGAACTCCTCCTGTTTCTTAAAACAATCGTCCCGATCAATCAGGACAGCCACCGTATTTCTCAGTTTGGTTGGCTCATGCTTGGCGTGGTCACCATATTGGGTGTTGTTCAGACTGCAATCCCCCAGTTTTCAAACGTCGCCCTGGAGACGTTTCACCTCACACCCCCTCAACTCGTGCAGCTTGTCCTTCTTGTACAGTTCATAGCACTTCCTGGAGCAATCCTCATTGGCTGGCTATCTGGCATTTGGGGGCGTCACCGAGCAGCCAATATCTGCCTCGCAGGCTGGTCGCTTGTTCTCGGATTAGCTTGGTGGGTTGGTTCCGTCCCGCAGCTCTATGCATTGGCAGTCTTGTTGGCTTTAGTGCTTGGTGGCATACAAAGTGTGCTCCGAGCCATGCTTGCGGTGTCAGCACCCTCCGGTCATCACGCGGCAACGTTTGGAGTCATGCAAGTAGGCACGAAACTAACTGGTTTCTTCGCGAGTCTTATATTTGGATGGGCCTACATGGCATCAGGCATCCCAAGAGCTGGCCTCGTTATCCTTCTCGTGCAATTAATATTTGGATGGTGGCTTCTTTCCCGTGCCCAAAAGAAAACAACGACGCCTTGATCAATGGAGCCGGCAAAGATCACTTGAAGAAAGGGAATTTGCCAGCCAAGAGAAACTGTTTCACCCTTGAAGGACCTGCCTATTATTTCCCGCTTCGGTACGATTTCCTGCACAAGACGGAACACAAAGCATATTCAACCGCTCCCACTCAGGTCCTTTTCTTCAAGTAAGCCTCTGTGCATCATTTAGTAAACCAATCTCATTACAGCCTACTATACGGCTCTCTCACACGGGGGGGTTGAACCAAACTTTTAAAGCCGATGCAGAAGTGCCTTGCTACGTGGCCCAGCTGCCCTTGAATGAAATGCCTCCTTTCTATTACTGTCTCGGCCACTCGGGAATTGGCAATCAATTCTGTTCAGAAAAGAAGGTGAAGTGTGGTGGGTATGTTTGGCGTTCAATATTCATTGTTTATTCCGTGCAGTAAAAAATCGTTTTTAGTCCTTGGTCTTTTTTTGTTTTGCGGCATGGTCATGTGCTCTACCAGCCAAGCTGTAGATAACCAAGCCAGTACTCAAAGTGCGACTATTGATGGGCATCCAGCTCTTGTTGGCTCACCAACACACACGACAACCTCGTCAGGGCATATAGGGGATGCAATCAACATTGCTTTTATCGGCACGGAAGAAGAACTCCATCATATGCTTTCGACATCGGGCTGGTATGCAGCAGATCCGATCACTGCAAAAACCTCTTTTCGCATTGCGGCTGATGTTTGCCTAAGGAAACCTTATCCTCACGCGCCGGTGAGCAATCTCTACCTATGGGGACGCAAGCAAGACGCGGCATTTGAGCAGCCGGTTGGAAACAGCCCAAAACAACGTCATCATGTCCGTTTCTGGCAATCAAAAAAAATTGACTCAAATTCAAAGCCACTCTGGTTAGGCGCGGCGACCTATGATGAACGTGTTGAAATTAGCCGAACCACTGGAGGAATTACCCACAAGATTGCTCCCAACATCGATCGGGAACGAAATAAACTTGTCAACGATGCGATTGCAGCAGGGAAGCTCGATGGGTACTACTGGGTAGAAGAGTTTCACCGACTCGCAAACGGAAAAAATGGGGGGGGCGATCCCTACTTCACGGACAGACGACTCGCCGTTGGGGTCATCGATGTCCGTCGCTAAAAGATTTGTAACACCTCACGGAAGTAGCTTAGGGCGTTCATTCACCGGGTGCAGGACGGATGTATACGAAAATGGTGCCTTGCTCTGCACACGTTGGAATGCGACCTAATTTTCAGCGACGCTTCCACGCAAGGTTTGCTTTGTCAATATCGCGGCTCACCTCGCCGCCGATATGAGAACAACGACTAGCAAATAAGGCCGCCGCTTCGTCTATACGCTTTGCCTGTTCCGGCTCTAATCCGGTCAGCGACTGACGAAAAACGTCCCATGCGGCAAGAACTCGTTCTTTACCGTCGGCAACAACAATAATGGCCTCGTTGTTTTTCAGTACGAGGTGTTCACCAAAGTCATCAATGACAAAGCCGTTCTTGCCGGCCCTGTGCCGCTCAATGGGACCACTGATATCTGCACCATTCATGGCAATATGTTTGGCGTGTTGGTCACGTTGCGCTGCTTCGATCCCGTCAGTCATAAATACCCTCGATTGGTTCATACTGTCTTGTTGAGAAAGTTTACCCGGTACCCATCCGCCGAGTCGACCACAGTTATGAGTCGCCACCAGACGGCCATTCCTTGCTGGCAAGACAGCATTTGTCCCTTGTACCTTGTAGGTTCTGCGGGATTATAAAATTCAGAATCTTCCAATACATAGATACGCTATCCCCACACAGGCACATGTGACTGATTGTAATTTCATTCCTTGTCGTAAACAGACGGCTGTTCCAACTCACCTTGCCTTTGCCGGCAGAGACACCAGAACGAAAAACAAGACAATGAAAAAAACCCCCAGAGACATGCCCACTGCACACAACTTTTACCAAATGACTCATACGGAAAACTGTTATCACCCCGACATCCATCAATCTGTTGCTGTATACCCACTTGCCAGAGGTTAATGCCTGACCACAGCAGCAAGACCCAAGCAGAGAATACACATGCCACTAAAACACGTAGTAGGGCGCGAGCTAGTTTCATCTTGATCTCCGAAAATATGGCCTGGCTAGCAATGATACTCAGCAAACCATTAAATGCTTATTGGGGATCAATATGCAATACTCCAGTCTTCTGACACAAGACTGGTATGATCGGATCACTGTCTAGTCGTTCACTCCCTACATCCGGAGACAGACAATGCAACGGACACTCTTCATCGCAACGATGATGACACTCACAGCTGTTACAAATGCGACGGAACCTGTGGTACAGATACTCATTGGTTCACACGACGCAGACCCTGGAAAAACGATCGCACCTGGCAAACTCAGCTATCCCTTCGGCATCGACTTTGATTCAGCTGGAAACATGATCATCGTCGAGTACAAAGGCGGGAGAATTTTCAAGCAAACCCCGGCGGGAGTGCTCTCACAGATTGGTGGACTTGGACGTGCTGGGTATGAGGGCGACGGTGGCCCGGTGTCTGAAGCGTCGTTCGAAGACATGCATAACGTGGCCATTGGCCCTGACGATTCACTCTATATCTCCGATCACGCCAACCACGCCATCCGCCGTGTCGACAATCGAGGTTACGTTTCGACCTATGCAGGTGGTACGGCGGGATTTGCAGGTGATGGCAAAACCGTCGAACATGCGAACTTCAACATGGCGATCAGCGTGTCAATTAGCCCAGATAAAAAACATCTTTTGGTCGCCGACATAAAAAACCATCGCATTCGACAGATCACGCTCAGTAACGGACAAGTTGAGACCATTGCCGGCAACGGTACACGGGATGTGCCGGTAGATGGTACCAACGCCGCCACTGCGCCACTCGTCGACCCCCGCGCTGCAGCGTACGACGTAGATGGCAATCTTTACATCATCGAACGCGGTGGCAACGCACTCCGTGTTGTTGATACCACAGGAAAAGTGCGAACCGTAGCCGGAAGTGGCAAGAAAGGCAAAGCCGATGGTTTTGGTAAGGAGGCCACCTTCAACGGCCCCAAACACCTAGCGATTGACTCAGCCGGTGCCGTGTATATCGCTGATGATAACAATCACTTGGTTCGCTGTTTCAATCCAAAAACCGGCGAGGTCACCACGGTGCTTGGCGGCGGAGAATTTAAGCTAAACCGACCGCATGGTGTTCAGGTACATAACGGGTGGCTCTACATCGCCGATAGTTGGAACCATCGTGTTATGCGATTGAAGCTTGTCACAAAACAGTAAACGGGTAACCCTTCCATCATCACTGCTACGAGAAGGTGTGTCGAGGAATACAGTCATTCACCAACGACACAGAGGGCGACCGAGGCAAACCGACCTCATTCATTTATCTATATAAAAACGCGCACACCAACATATGAAAACTCATGGTGGAACCTTCCCAAGTAGTTTCGACCACCGCATGGGGCGATTACTCGATTTACGTCTTTGGTTACTTGCAAACGGGAAAAATATACGCAGAGTAACAAAGCAACCGGTACTTATCAGCCATCTAGCGACTGCCTTCATGTGAAGAAGCGACAATGAAAAATAGGACGCGATACTCTTTTTGCCTTTCTTCCGGCATTTTAACAAGGCGAGCAGCAAGAATTCCCCCTGCCAATTATCGATCTTGATGGTAAGATTTTCCGCAGAGGTTCGAATTGGACAATTTCGTTCAATTGAAACCTGCTCAACTTTTTAGGAAATACAATGGCTGAAGGCACTATTAAGCGACTTACTGACAAAGGTTTCGGATTCATCGACGTTGGCACTAACAAGGACTTGTTCTTTCATTCCAGCAGTGTTGAAGGAACCACTTACAACGAACTTCGTGAAGGACAACGCGTTACTTTCAACGAAGCCCAAGGGCAAAAAGGCCCTTGTGCAGAGAATGTTCAACTCGCCAACGAATAAAAAATCAATCTGCCAGGCTGAACGTATCCCCTTCCTGCACCTTTGAGAATCAATTGGCACAACAATTGAGTTTGCCTATTTAAAAAGTTGCCGGCTGGGTTCAGCAACACGTAAGCAGATCCTGTTCGTCAAACGTTTCTAGAGAAGATGCTAGGTACGTCTTGAATGGTATGCATGGCTGGTGCTTTTCCAAACAGAGATGCGCAGACTGACGGAGAAACTCTGGAGACTCATAAAATAAGAGTCTGTTAAGAACAAAGCCAGAATATTTTCGCACCATTGGTATCTAAAAACACTGCAAGTTGAGTAGCTGCACAGAGCGGGAGACTGTATTTTCTACACACCCGTTCTGTCTTAAGAAGCAAGCCCGTTATAAACCCAATCTCGTGGGCGTGCTACTTGCTGCATCTGGGGGTACCGTTGTGAAATTTGGCGATGACTGCCAAAGCCGTTCCGCAGCAGCAAGAATGTTGTTTGGCAGGTCAACTTCCCGACAGTAGTAGTTGGTGTCGTAGAACCCGCCAGGGATACTGTCACAAAAGGCATCTGCATCGCAACTATTTCGGAACCAACGTGTAACAGTCACACTTTGCTCTGGTGCCCGAAAATCTACTTTCCAAAAAGTCATTCGCTTTCCTCTTCAACTCGTGGTAGGCGGGGAGGAACTAAATCACCGCATCACACAATACGCAGAGAAAAGTGCCCTGTGCTGGCATTTGAGTGTTTGGCCAGAATACGCAGTCCCCGGTAATGTAGTTACGAAGGCCGCTTCTGAACTGCCTGCTTTACCTATCCGGAAAGCGAAACATAATATTTTTTAAACACCATTTTCTTGGGTGCGCATAGTGGACAAAACCAAAAGAAGGCAAGTACACACGTACTCAGATTCGCCGCTGCGCGTTGTGGATAATTGTTTAGTCCGGTGAACCACTATTTTTTCTAGGCGTATCATTTGTAACTTCCGCAACTCATACCCCGTCAAGTTTTGCTCTGCCTTTCGCAAGCTTGACGGGGTGTTGCTTGAAGCCACAAAACTTTTTTGTGCAGTGCTATAAAAACGAAACAACTATGGCAACGCGTACTGGCAAGTACGGGCCCTACATACCTGGTGTTGGCATGTAGTGGGCAAACATCCAATCGTGGGAAAACCGCTTGGTAGCCGCGCAACGAGAAGCACGGCCCTTATCGCTAATTTTTTTGGCCCATGTCCTGCATACGTGCGAGGAGTACGACAGACCTGTTCATCTAGAAATTCTTTGATGGGCGACTGCTTTATTGCCCACCAGAGATGACCAGCAAGCACAGACCAATACACCCAGCATGCAGAATCTGGTTCCACACCGTCTCTCGGTAGTGTGGTAGTTCGTCCGAAACTTTGTCATTGTCCCAGCGAGTGGGTTTCCTTGTGCATAGTCTGCTAAACTGCATCCATGGAAGTTGATCCACTAGAAGAAGTAATCGAAGACGATGATTTCCGTTGTGATGAAGACGGAGGGACACAAGGAGCCTACGTAGGGGAATACGGCGACTCTAAAGTATTCCCTAAAGACGGCGTAAAGAATATGACGCATACCAATCTGCATTTTTCCGCATTTACAACTTTCTCACTCTTCGCCTGCCTTATTGTCATGGTGATTAGTGCTATTTTTTTAATCTGCATGTTTCTCGGTTATGTTTAGCCCATGCAAGGCGATCCACCACAAGACCACATTCTATCTGACATTCAGGACGACGTAGCCACCACACCATCAAATCCATACAGGGGGGAAAAAGATGCTTAACGTATGCACATTGAATCAGTTTTTCGCGAGGTATCGTGGTATCAGCTTCACCGCAATTATCTGTTGTTACCTCTTTTGTTCGGATTTGGTGGTTCAAGTCGCTCAGGCACAGCCTCGCGGGTTCGGGGGAGCTGGACGACCTGCTCGGAATCAAGGAGTGTTACGCAACG
>CAXEMW010000167.1:0-7086 GCA_963997395.1 uncultured Planctomycetaceae bacterium | reverse complement strand
ATAAATAAAGCACCAGAATATTTATATTTTTTTAAATCTGATTTACTCATAGATTCAATACACGATTCTCAAACTGTTAAGCTAACGCAAGGCATTAGCGGAGTGTTGGGAAATACTTCAACTAAGTTTTTCAAGTCCTCATCGTCAGTGGCAGCGTCTCGATCAAGTTGGACATGACCGACAAGCACTACTTGCAGAGGCATCATAGGGCTCCAAATGTTCGTTGCAACGACATCTCCTTCGACAACAGGATCGAAGTTCGAGCCACGCAAGACCCTTCCGCGGGCAGTTCTTTTGCTGTCGTTTTTGGATACGATTTCGACAATCGCTTTTTTGGCCGATGTTAATGGAAGATGAACCCCTGGATTGTAGACGGAGAAAATTGTGCCTATCCTCAGAGAAGTTGTTTGAGGGAATGCAATCACGACGGATTGCTCCAGTTCGTTTACAACAACTACTGTTCCGTCGAATCCTTCGACGCGATCTTCCGGCAGGCTGTTTTTGATGTACGAGTGGATGTAATCGATAACTCGCCGATCTGCAATTCGCATATAGCCAAGGACTTGATTTTTTTTCTTAATCGCCGCTATTTGGTCGTTAAGTTCCTCAGCAATAATTTCTAATTGTGACGAGGGGTCGTCTTTGGCTGCTCTGTATTTTTGCTGCGATTCAGGACGCATTGAGGGAAGCACGAATTTTTTAATTTGATCTTCCAAGGCAATCAATCGCTCTTTTTCTGCTCTTTCCTTTTCAACTTCTTGAACGGAGGCCTGGTATCTTTCAGTAAACTCGTCTTGCCACTTTTGGCTGTCCTGAGAAACCTTGGCGAGTTCTTTTTGCTTCTCATCTATTGCAGCACTGTGAGCTTCAGTTTTTTCATCTAACGACGCGCGAGATGCTGCAAGTTCAGTTTCGAGATTTCGAACATTTGCCTCAAGAGTTTTATTTGCGCTGTCTTTGTTCGCAAGAGCTTTGTCAAGCGTTTGGATAAGCCCTCGGTATGTCGGGGTAGTGTTTCCATCATCACCATATTTTTTTGCTTTGTCCTGAAGGCTAGCTAGTTCTTTATCAACGGCCTCGATTGAGTCGCCTTCGTTGACGCCAATCCTCGATTCCAACAGATCTTTTTGTGACTGTTCAGCTGCGGCAAGGCTCTGGCGAGCTTGGTTGGCTGCGTCATCAGCAGCGATCTTCGCCACTTTGGCGTCCTCGTTTTGGGCATAAAAGACATAGGTCGTCACCGCCAAAACAAATGTGCACATGACAAAGATGATCAGTGCGATCGTAAGAGCCTGAACGGGACCTTCTCTTTTCTTAGCCATTATTTTTTACAGTTCAGCCTGTTTTGATGAGGGAATTCAGGTGGCTCGACTCACGAACACAAACACCGGAAAAAATTGCTATCCTTAAAATAACCTAGTTTGGCATCGACAAGATTTCCACGGAGGATCGAGCCTGTGAACGATTGTAGGGTTCATACGGACGGCAAAGGCCAAATGGTGCTGCAGCGAGCCGATTATGCGGGTTGGTTCGTTTGTTGAGGACGGCACCCATTATGGCCGTTTTCTCCGGGCCAGTGAGTTTATGTACTCGATGAGTTCCGGCTCGAGAGAGTCTGGCGTCAAGCCAAATGCAGTTTTGAATTCAGCCATCCGGGTCGCTGCGGAGTCCTTCGCAAGCGGTGGTTTTCGCTCGAATTGTGCGATGTATGAGCAAAAGGCCTCTTTTTTCATGGTGGCTAGAAATGAGACAAAGGCCCACGCGTGTGCGTACGCAACGAGTGCTTCTTCCGGGTCGTGAAAGGGCTTGTCGTCCGCAATAAAGCGGGAAATAAGACCTGGCGTGAATTGCTTAACCAATAAGTCAAGTCGGGGTGGGTTGATGGCCCCAATCGATCGCCACCCCCTGGAATTCGTGAGATCAGGCGTTTCAAAGTATGTTGCTATTCCCTCGCTCAGCCAGACTGGAGTTGATGAAAGCCGAACGTGTAGGCCGGCGTTGAATGCAAGTTGATGAGTTGCTTCGTGAACAAGTGTTGCAATAAGACTCGAAGCCCGAGGGTTTTGTAAAATCTTGGTACCAACTGAATGAGAAGATTGACTTGCTGTCGTGTCAGTCGAGTCACTTCCTGTGATGTCATAGGTTGTAATTCGATTGGTTAGTTGGTTGTAATATCCCACAATGCTGTGTGAGGCATCTCCAACTTCTTTTTTGGCTGCACGGTTATAGTCGTTGCGATTCGAAAAAATGATGACTATAAGCGGCTGTTCGGGCTGACTGACATCAAGTCCAGCCTGTGACCAAAAAGCGTGAAAGCCACTGAATAGTCGCTCAAGGAGGGCTGCAGACCAGCGGGCATACCCGAGCGAGGTGTCATAGCAAATCACGTAGTGTCGAGTCGTGAGAAATGTAAACCCAGTTGGAAGTTCAGCAACGATTTCTTGCCCCAACTGGTTTGGGGTAAGGAGGTACTCATCGTTGAGGATTTCACGATGGATGACGCTTTTACCGGGAACAACGTGAAGCAACTGCTGGTTATCCTCTACCAGAAGACTGCCGTCTTGGGCTTCCACAACAAGTTTGCCACGCAGTATGTGTTGAGCGCCTTCTGCCGTCTGCTGAGTGACCTTGATTGTGCTGGCGGTTTCTATCTTCAGTTCGGGAGGTGATGAACAGACCTGTGCTGCGAAGACCGCAGCAAAAACAGGTGTTATATAGAAAAAGAAATAGCGTTTGCCCATAAACTGTACGACTTTGTTTCAGAGGAAAAGGCGGACCACTACTGTACCGTACGTCTGCGTTTCTGCTCGAGACTCAATTATGAGAAAGTCGAAGAGGAGGAACACTCTTGTTACGGCGGTCTAGGCAAAGCAGGCAGTTTGTTTTCCGGTTCACTAGGCAGCTTTGGTGTTGGTTTCGCATCGAGTGAATGAGTACTTTCCTCACTCAAGAGTATGAGTTTCTACACTCTGTTTTTCCACAGGACTATTTACACAATGTCACTATGTCTGTTTCAGGGTCGTCGTACGGCCGTTCGGAAAATGATGAAATCTAGAGCTTTGGTTGCTGGGTGTTTTCTCAGTTGTTTTGTAGGTGGCTGTGCAAGTTCCTTGCCTTGGGTCGATTCACAACAGGCTGCAATCGAAAAAGAAAAGTACGGGCTTAACGCGGATCAAAGAATTAAAGAACTGCGGCAACAGGCAAAAAGATCAAGAAGTGATGATTCTGAGGCACAGGCAGAGTTTTCAGCAGAACTTGTAAATGAAATGTTGGCTGAGCATGATCCTCGAGTGAGAGCAGAAATTTTGCAACTCTGTGCAGACTTCGACAACCCGTCCTCGCGTGCAATCTGTATAGGTGGACTTGATGATCCAGATACCCTCGTTCGTATTGCTGCCTGTGATGCCTGGCTCCAGATAGGAGGAGATGAGGCGGTTCAACATCTGGCCAATCGTTTCCGGAGTGATGAGGATGTTGACGTGCGACTTCATGCGATACGAGATCTTGGTGCTCTCGGTAATGAAGCCGCTATACCCGTGCTTGCAGAAGCACTTGAGGCACCTGATCCTGCAGTTCAATTCCGGGCCGTGGCTTCGCTTAAGGAAGTGAGCGGTCGTGACCTCGGTAATGATGTAAATGCGTGGCGTGAGTGGGCGGAAGATCCTTCTGCGTATCGTGAAGAATGGTCAGTTGCTGAGGTATGGCGACAGATTTTTTAGGTTTGAAGAAACCAATCAATTCACATGTTTTTTTTAAAGTCAGATACCAAGAAAGTGGCTGCAAGTTCTTATTTTCTGTTTTGGTCATTTGAAAGAAAGCATGCAATGGGCTCAATGCGGCTAGAATTCCAGTCTGATCTGCGTGTACAAGCAACTGCAGCAAGAGATCTTTGGCAAATCTATGAGTTTTCTGATTGTAGAGTTTAGGGAAGTTCTTTGGGCCTCTGGCTGATAGCCGCTTTTCTGATTGGTTCCGACCGATAACCACCGTATCTGTATCAATGGACGACTCCTACTTGGGTTTCCCCTGAACTTTTGTACTTGTGTGGGAGTTCGGGCGGCTGTGTGTTGATGCTGTTGCGGTGCTTTCGTCAGGTGTCCCACAGAAGGTCTGTGGGGTGACGGATGTTCTATGAATCGAATCCTCAACTTGACGCGACCAATCTGTGCCACACCCCCCTCCTGTCATTGATGTGAAAAAAGAGTCTTCGCGCACAAGAGCCCTGGTGCCTCTTTGGTTAAGAGAGCGGTGCGTCCCTTGGCAAAAAGGAAGTCAGGGCGTGACACGTGCGGCCGTCATAGGTGCTCTCGTCTGTATTGTTTTTATTGAGGGGCTTCTCTTTGCGGCTGCCCCACGAGGTAGATTCGTCGATCGGTTTTTCCGTGGTTCTGAGCCAACACCCCAACTTATTGCTGTGCCGGCACCGAGACCACCGACAGTCGCTGAAAAGCAGGCGAGCAAAAAAAAGCTAGCAGGCATTCCAACGAAAGAATCAAAGCAGCCCTCTGTGCCGAAGGTCGACTATGATTGGGAGTCTTTTGTTCGTTTTGCTGAGGCAATTCAGGCTGTTGGTGAGCATGTTGCTCGTGTTGCCGTTGATCCAACGTACGGGCCCGCCGAGCAGCCGAAGTACCAGCCCATTTTTGATGCTTCAGAGTTGGCTGTGATTGAGGAGCAGCGAGCTGCCTCCTCGGTAGGCAATGGTGCTGGAGGGAGGCCGACTCCCGTTCGTGTAACCGCAGCATCATCAAACCCGTATGCGAGTAAGAAGCCAATTGGGTCGCTGCCTCCAAAGTCTGCAAGGCTTCAGCGTCTTCGGGTGAGAATCGCTCAGACACTTGCTACCTATCAGCGTAGGCCGATGAATACCTCTCATCACAGCCCGTGGGAAATCATGCATGGCTTTGTGGGATTCGGTATTCCCACAAAGATTCGTGTCGGTGGCCCACGAGGAGAGCTGGTCAACGCAATTGGTTGGATGAATTCCGGTGGACGGTGTCGGGGGCAGGTCATGCTTACCCTGCGAGATGAGAGGCCACATGCATTGTACGGCGTTGGGCTACAAGGGCATTCTGCACAGTACCTAGCGATCCTCGCTCAATGTCGAGTCTCGGCAAAGTCACCCCTCTTGCTTGGAGGGAAGAACTTTACCGTTGCTGACCTCATCGAGGATGAAAAGTTGAATTGCCGTTCCGGGACAGAATTAACATTTGCATTAATCGGGCTTGCCCATTATCTACCCACAGATGCTGTCTGGCGGAGCAGTGATGGAGAAATGTGGTCCCTTGAGCGTTTGATGGAGGAAGAACTCCGGCAGCCGATTAGAACAGCGCCCTGTGGTGGAACGCATCGCCTTTTTAGTCTTGCATACGGTTGTCAGCGACGACTGAAAGCAACGGGCCGACTCGATGGGGTGTATCAGCGGGCCAATACCTATGTACGGGAATATCAGTATCTGACCCTTCGGCGTCTGCAGAATAGAGATGGTTCATTCAGTACTGAGTGGTTTAAGTATCCCGACAACCGAGAAGACGATATTGATCGGAAAGTGCAAACAACGGGGCACATTTTGGAATGGCTTGTAGCGTCTCTCGATCAAGAGAAGCTTTACGAAAATCGTATCATTGCAGCCACAGAGTTTATTGCGACAGCGCTCGCTCGAGAGCCTGGTCGGAATTGGAAAGATGGCCCGCTTGGTCACGCATTGCACGCCATGTCTATTTATCAAGAGCGAGTATGGGGTGTGGTACTGCCAGGAAATGTGGTTGCTTTTACAGGGCCAATGAAGGCGGCTGCCACAGTTGACGTGGCTCGTTCTGATGAAGAAATCCGACAGGCAACGCTGCCGAACGATGATAAGGCCCGGTTGTAAAACGTCTTTCTTGAATGCGAAGCGAGTCGCCCGTATCTTTCTAATAAGAAATTCATACGGCGTCAGTTTTTCAGCATTTGCGGTCAGCAGCCATGAGCACACTAGTACTCTCTCCACAGCTAGTGCAAATTCTTGAAGCCGCATCGCAACTCGTCGATGTGACTGATTCGGCGGCTTTGCTTCTTGTTGTGGAGCAACGACTCGATTGGTCACGGCTTCGTGACCTGCTCAGCACGCAAACCGTATTAATAGCCTCAGATGATGAATCGCATCTTGTTGGGGTCACAGACCATGGAATGGGGCAGATTATGATCGATGTGGCCGGTCTTCCCGTGCACGAGAGATTAACCCAAGCCCTGCTTGAGTGTGTCGCTGAAGACAAGATAGGTCCGGAGTCTCAAGTGGTTGCTGCGTACAGTGGGTTTGAGGCGGGCACAGTAGATTCCGTAAGCGTGCTCCGATTGACGGAGCATCTTGGCCAGTTGACGAGTCGCGATTTACGAAACCTTGATACAAAAGTGCCGCTTGAGACGCTCAAAGTCGTAGTTGATATGGCTGTTGAAATTGGTCGCGAGGGGCGGGAAGGAAAACCTGTTGGCACGCTGTTTGTTGTTGGCGATGCCCGAAAGGTCATTCAGTCGAGTCACTCGACAGGATTTGATCCAGTTCGTGGATACAATCGCGGTGAACGCAAGCTCAACGATGGTCGCGTCCGTGAAGGGCTGAAAGAGATAGCACAGCTTGACGGTGCGTTTGTTGTCAGTGCCGATGGAACAATTGAAGCAGCAGCTCGCTATATTGATGCATCAGCAGAAAGTGTTTCTGTGGCGAAAGGTCTTGGGGCGAGACATTGGGCGGCAGCGGCAATCACACGAAGGACAAAAAGTGTGGCTGTTGCTGTGAGTGAAACGAGTGGCACGGTTCGCATTTTTCAGAACGGCGAGGTTATTTTACGGATCGAGCCATTTCGACGTGCTATGAAGTGGAAAGACTTTGAGTACGAGCCACCGGGCGGTGACTAGTATGCGGGCATGAATCTGAGGTCCCACGGCAGATTCTGCGGTGGCTTCGTCTTCGTATCACCAGTGCGTGTGTAGGACGCTCTCGCCACACATGTGTGGCAGTCGTGTCTTGTATGTGGTCGAAGTGCCCCACGGGGTGGTATGATCTATGCACCGCGCCATGGCACAAAAACAATCTCAAAACGTTGTCGA
>CAXEMW010000166.1:0-7135 GCA_963997395.1 uncultured Planctomycetaceae bacterium | reverse complement strand
TCCATCGGCATGTCATCATGGCCATCGTGACCATCCATCGGTGGCATCACTGGAGTGACTGGATCCACAACTGGATCAGTCACAACTGGATCTGCTGGCATCGGCATCGTGCCATGATCGTGATCGATCATCCCATTGCCGTCGATATCTAATTGAAAGAGTGATTCTTTTGCAGCGATCGACGTGTCACTTGGACTGTCTTCACCAACGAATACTCCACTATCACTGAGAACCCAGGCATAGACATCAACACCGCCGCCATCGAGAACACGCAGACGGCCAAGATCGTCTCGAGCTGCAGCCATGATTGTTGCTCCGTCTCGCGTGAGAGGAACACTACCCTGCCAGTAATCATCCGAGCGAGTGATCGCAATCGGATCACCACCAGATTCGCTGACATAGGCCAGGCCTGCCGTGTCAACCAAGACACTCACATCCGTTGTCGAGGCAACCACTGTGTATGAGACGTCAACAGGGTCAGCTGGGACTGGCATTGTGCCATGATCATGATCGTCCATCGGTGGAGCAACAGGGTCAGTGACAACCGGCTCGGTTGGCACTACCGGTGGTGCGACTGGTGCTGAGACAGACTCCATATTCAGACCAACTGGGTCACCGAGTACGACCATGCTCTGGTAGTACTCCATCACACCTGAGTCTGAGACATCAAGCGCTGGCCATTGTGGCCAGTCGAAGGTGTCGTTCATGAATGGCTGAGTTTGATCCCAACTCAACACTGTCAGATGGTTGACGTCATGATTGATTGCAACTCCTTCAATCGACAAGAAGCCGTGCGTTCGACCGTGCATCACGCCACCGTAGTGTGGCTCCATCTTGAGCGTACTGATGAACGTGTCAGCAATACCGTATTGTTCAAGATAGTCAGCGTATCCAGAGATTCCGAACTCTCGAACCATCGTCATGACGTCAGCTGGATCGCCAAGGCGAGCTGTTCGCTGGATGTCTGCCAGAATCTGTGGGTCATACTTGTCCTGGGCAATCCAGCCAACTTTTGCACCCTGCATGGCATACCAGAGGCCGACACTCTTGATGTCTTCTCCGTATGGCTGAGCATTGTTTGTAAGTTGCTCAGCGAATGCCCATTCACCAACGTCATCAATAGTCAAAGCTGAAAGACCTAAGAATGCACGCAGGTTGTTGTATGCATCCATAGCCTCCGTTGTGATGGCAGTTCGGCCTCCAACCAACTCGTGATCATGAGAGTTGTTATTCGATCCATGGAACGTTCCCCATGTCGTAATATCAATAAACTCACCAGACGAAGCGGGTGGTGCCATGTGATCATGACCGTCATGATCATCCATCGGCATGTCATCATGGCCATCGTGACCATCCATCGGTGGCATCACTGGAGCAACTGGATCTACAACCGGATCACTTACAACTGGATCTGCCGGCATCGGCATCGTGCCGTGATCATGGTCACCGTGATCATGGCCATCATGTGGAGCAACACTTCCCGGACTTGTCTGAAACCCATCTGTCAGCTCGCCAGCTGGTGCTTCTGGAGTGAGCAACGCTGAACGACTCACCATCGTCAACTGTTCCACCGTAAATCCAAATGGAACCTCGAGCTGATCCTCTACCATTTGATCATGATGAAATTCGATATTACTTGGAACTAAATCACTTTTTGTAACACCAACAAGCAAGACGCTTTGACCAGTTGGCTCAACAGAGATAAGCAGACCTTCCTCGGTATCATCAACAGACAATCGTTCTCTTGTACCGAAGTAAAGAAAGCTCAGCTTTGTCGTTGCAGGATCAAAGTTTTCGACGCGTTCCTGCACGCCATATTCATGCGAACGTACGTACACGGTATTCGCATCCCTGGGACCAACACCTAACTCCCAGGAAAGAACTCCGCCGATATCCTGGCGTAGGTGCTCGTTGACAATGACGCCAAAATTTTCTGATGTCAGGTCGCTATAGGCTACCCCTGATACAACTTGATATTCTGGCGACCAAGCCCATGGATTCACAATCGCCACTTCACCAGATTCGGTCTTTCCAATAATCAGGTTGTGAACAGACACATCTCCGAATTCAAGCCTGTCTGTCGAAGGGTTAAAGCCCACAATGTCTGGACTCGATGGAGAAATCGTAAATACGTTCCCTTGGCCATCAACGGGATCGGCCACTGGAGTCGGTGCCGGCATTGGAAGTGGAGTAGGCTGCGTTGGGCTTGGGGAGATTGGCTGCGGTGCGTCGTGAATCCCCATCACAGCAAAGTTCTCAAGAACAGCCTGCGAACCTCCTGGTGTGCCATTAAAACCAAAGGTTACAGTGCCACCGGGAGACACATCTGGATTCCATAATGCGCCTCGTACCGTGTATCGAGAACCTGACTGATTGACAATTTGACCATTCCAGATGGAATTAATGTCACCAGCAAAATCGAATGAAGCTTCCCAGCCTTTGAGTGTTTCAGAACCGAGGTTCTGCACAGCCACTTCACCGGTGAACCCCGACCCCCAATCGGAAATTACATTAAAAACCGTATTGTACTCACCAGGTAATGCCACTGGATCGGGTGTAGTAGGACTAGGATCTGTCGCTACAGGACCTGTTGGTGATGGTTCAACTGGGGCAGGTGACGGAGTTCCACCCACGTCATCAATAGGCTCACCATTGACCAAATAATTTTCAGGCGGAGCAACGTTTGCCCCCGAAACATCTGCAGAACCAATAAAGCCAAAAGCTACTGACCGTCCTGCCTCAAGATCCGCATTCCAGCCAGCGTTTGCAATCGTATACCGGTCACCCTCACGTGCAACGATTGTTGCATCCCAGATTGACGTTATGTCTGCCCCATAATCAAACGAAATCGTCCAGTCATTGACGGCTTCGACATCTTGATTTTGAAGTTCAATTCCTGCTTGAAAGCCACTGCCCCAGTCCTGGCATACTTCATAAGCAGGAGCAACAACTGCCATCATTGCACGTTGTTCAAGTGATTCTGGGTTGTATTGATCTCGAGCGGCCCTTCGCTTCCGCCACTGCTTATCCCGGTGACGCCTCAGCCGATTGATCTTTACTGTATTTCTCTCTCCACCTACTCCAAAAAGAGAACGCAACGTCCAAGTGGTCATGATGACCTGCCTTTCTGCTGCGGTGACATTTGTTAGAGAGTTGCAGTCACCAAACCTGCTTTTTCTGACACCTGTCACCGACCCTTCGCGCCCTGCCTACTTATAACTTCCGCAAACAAAGGCAACGATTTCAAGATTTAACCTGACACTGCTGTGTCAGCACCTGATCAGTACGGCACCTGAAACACATTCGTTCGCTTGTTTAAGGGAAAAAAACACTACCGGCAAAAGTGGCCAAAAAGGGGACTGCAAACTCCACTGGGACATTTTGGATTTTTCATGAAATGCCCATGAATGATGAACAAATGGCTCTCACGAACATCAACATGAAGTGGTAATAACAATTAGTCAGGAAGTGGTGTTTTTTGGCGGCGGAAACACCGCAAACGAACTCGCAGGCAGGCCGTTCCGTAAGAAGAAAGGACAGGAGTTGCTTATTCATACGTTGCAACGGCGCCACTCTTCACATGGTAAGAGTGATGTAATTTCCTAAGCGTCGTTGTAACGGTACGTGAACTGCAGCACAGAGAATGAGATACGACAATCTCAAACCAAATGGACACCGGAAAACAGCCATTCGCATTACTTTTGAAAAGGCCATGCCCGGAGGAGGTCCAGTGGCAGCATCCGTGCTGTAGTGGCCCGTTCCGTGGCTGTGTTATGTGCCTGTATGGAATCTTTCCAAAACAGGTCAACCCGCCCCTCTCGTCCGGGCATGGCCAGTATCAATTATCTTTTCCTTATGTCACACTGTGAGTTCATCAATTTGCCGACGGAAGTCCGGCATTTCAGTCGTAATAAAATCGCTCCACGAGTTAGGATTCCAAAGCTCGATACACACCGCAGCTCCAACGACAAGCAGATCACCTCCTGGGTCAACACCGAGAAACTCTCTGAACCCATCGGGAACAACCAAGCGCCCCCGGCCAGCAAGTGAAATCGTCCGATGCCGTGTCGACAGCAAACGGCCAACGCCTTGGACCTGATCGACCCGCTGAGCCAATACTCCCGCAGCCAACTTGCTTCGAAGAACATCGACTGCGGCGTCGATCCGCGGCTTCCAAACCACCGCATTCCAGAGCGACAAGCAACCTGCCCTCTCTTTGGCTAGCACCACTTCCTGCCCTTGGGCAACCAATGTTTCGACCAATTCTGATGGCAATCCAATGCGATAACGCTCGTCGAGCGTTCGCGAAAATTCGCCCAGCAATAAATCGGATTCCGTCGTCATATCGCCATCGCATGGTTCGAACAAACTGGAGAGTTGCTGCTCTGGTGAGAAATTGAAACACCACAAGCCTCACAGATTCTGGCTACATACCCACAAAAACTTATCAAAAATTTATGCAAATGGGTTTAATACCCACAAAAATAATACAAAAAGTCACGAAACATGCAAACAATTGTTTTCAACCAGCGTCAAGGTTGTCCGAAAAACGTTGCAAACGCGGTGCAGTTCGGTTGGCAAACAGGTCTTGTAAAGCGTTTCAACAAGCTGATTCAGGGCTAGCCATGCCCCTCGCACCGGGAGAAAACCGATGCTCTAGAAACAGCCGACAAAACGGAATCTTTCACCGACAGGTGTCACAATTTGTCGGCGCATCTCCGCCATTTTGGTCTTTGTAAGCTTTGAGGGCCGCTGCCTCTTTCGACAACTTGAATTCTGGCCCAGCAGGGAAGTACTGAATGTCATCCTGCAAGTAATACGCACTTGGTAGAGTTTGGCCACTGACATCGACCTGGCACCCAACTAGAGACGCCCCACCAAGAATGACCGCAAAGAGTATAAAAAGGCGTTGCATAACGACTCGTTCAACTAATTTCCGAGAATAACGGTACATGGTCAGTGACCTCCGATCCTGTTGATTTCAATATCGACCGCTGCAACCGGTAAACTTTTGGTAATTCCAATTTTCAGCAGAATCGTTCGATTCATGCTGCCAAATCTACCTATTTGCCCGAGTGTCACATGGCTGATGCCTTTCTTGAACACTCTGCTTCTTGTATTTGCAGCAGATCAGTTTTGCCACCCTTCACACTCAACCATTATTTTGAATGGGAAGGCTCTCACATCTTTTCCCCGTTGAGCGGCACCTTGTATTCATAATCTTTTGCAGAAACGTAATCCGTGACCCGTTTTTTTCATGTCGTGTTCATAGCTCTGGTAGGGCTCGGTGTGTACGGATCCTTAGTAAGCACCTGCTTGAGCCAGAGCATTCCTTCCCTCGGGCCAGGAGGGCGAACCGTTCCGAGTCAGGCATATGACTTAGCACAGAAGGCCCTCGCATCTGGAAACTTTACTGATGCACTCGAATTTGCAGAAAGAGAATACAAAGGATGCCTGAAATTCGGAGCAGAAAGATGGATTGATTCGACTGGTGCTGCTGCGATTGTAGGTGAATGTTTATTTGAAACTGGTCGTTACCGTGAGGCTGTTGGTTTTTATAACGAAGCAATTATTCATGTGTCCTCTCATGGGAACTGGTTACAGGACATTCGCTTTCCAAGCCAACCACTTCACCTTCGAAACAGTCGTCCTCAGCAGCTATGGGGACAATCACCTCGTGCGATAAAACTTTGTGACCTTCCAGATCGCATGCCGATCCGACTAGGTACATCTGATCCACAAAGTGTCTTGCAAGGTGGCGGCGTACTAGCAGCACCCATCGACTACCCTCTGCGTGCTCATGAAATCATGCGTTCACTTGCCATTAGTCTCTATCGTAGGGCTGATCTTCTTGGGCCAATGGCTCGGGATGGCCAAGCTTTAGAAGCTGTCTCTGCCTGGCTACAGCAGAGACCAGCTCCTCAAAATCACTTTTCTCAACAGTGGATTGATGTCTGCCTGGGTATTGTTTACTGGTCGCAAGCAAGAAACGAGCAGGCTTTACCCTTATTGAATCGTGGCTTACTCCTCGAAGCTCAGTTTGATCACCCGCTGACACCATGGGCGCTTCTCGTTGGCGGGAGAATTGCACTTGATGCAGGTGAGTATGACACAGCCAGACAAACACTCGAACAGGCTACATTTGCGGCCGCTGCCCAAGGAGATGCTCGTGCACTAGAAGAAGCTTTTCGTTGGGCCACACATGCTCATCTTGCATTTGACAACAAACTGCCCAAGTCAGTCATACCAGCCATTAACTGGTCAGAAAAACAACTCCCGAGTCTCTCTCTCAGACTCCTTTCGACCACTGCGGCAGTACGTGCTGAACAAGGTAATATCCAAGAAGCTGCTCGATTTGTGCTGAAACTGAATCAACGTATCTCAAACAGCGAACTTGCCTTGGGGCGATGCGGGGCGTACTCGAGATATACAGCCGCGTTAATTGCATACGCTGGGGGCAACAATGGTCGAGGAGATGCCGAATATGCAAAGGCCTTGACTCTTGCTCGGGGATGCTCGGCAAGGCTGTTTCAAACCCAGGTTTTTACTGATGCGCTCGTTCGTGGGGAATCAACGTACTCTGACCGGGAGGCAAGTAACCTTTTTGAAGTTTTGCTTGCTGACCCTCTGCCGGTTGCCATCCAGACAGATCCACTGGATGCCATTGCTGTAATTTCAACGGATCGAACGTCTGCTTTTGCGGCGTGGCTTGCGGTAGCACAAAAGATCTTTCTCACAAATAGTCGTGGTGATGAAGCCTGGCTCGATGCGATTGAACATCAACGACGAAACAGCTGGCTCACTAATCAGGCACTAGGCGGCCGTCGGGATAATCTCCTTAAAATACTTACTACTACAACCGGAAATAGTGATGAGCTAACGACATTTCGAAAAAACATATTGGCTCGCTACCCAGACGTGGCAACGAACCTGAGTGAAACAAATGCCGTGCGTTTGTCACTACGAAAGTCGTTGTGGGAATCCAGACTCATGCCTCGTGACACCCCATTCCCTGCCCCCCCAGAGGCATGGAGTGATTTCGTCGCAAGAAGCCAGACACTAGAGAATCAGATCAATTTCATTGCTGCGGGAAGAAATGTTGTCCCACTTCAATTTCCACCACTTTTAGAAACTA
>CAXEMW010000165.1:0-7160 GCA_963997395.1 uncultured Planctomycetaceae bacterium | reverse complement strand
AATTTTTGGTCAACAAAAGTGAACTTGAAGAACTACGAACTTGTAACAACTCTACCTTAATAACCAAAAAATCTAATTGTGAATCCAAGAATTAGAGTCATTTCAGAAATCTGGTTGCTGCTAGGTATCGCCTTAACAGTTCCTTCAATGGCTCGGCCATCTGAGAATAGAGCGATTGAAAAACAAAATAATGCGTCTCCAAATATCTTATTTATTAGCGTTGACGATCTAAACAACTGGGTCGGCTATCTAAAAGGACATCCGCAGACCAAGACTCCTCATATGGATCGACTTGTTGAAGCTGGCTGTGCCTTCACAGACGCCCACTGCACAACTCCTCTTTGCCAGCCTTCTCGGACCGCGGTACTTACCGGACTCTCTCCAGTCAAAACAAAAGTTTATGAAAATGGAAGCAAGTTCGACCATACGGCCTACACCATGCTGCCTCAGTTTTTTGCGGAACACGGATACGCAACATACGGAACAGGAAAAATTCATCATAAAAAAAACGTTACCGAGGTAATTTTCCAGAAGAGCTACATGACAGAACAACGGTGGAGCCCATTCGACGGTGAGAGCGCTGACTACACAAAAAAAGAACTTCCAAGCAAAGGCTCTAAAAACCCTCGACATGTCATACAGAGTGGGCCTGCTGGAAAAAGGTATGTCATGCCCTTCAACCGCATGTCCAGCGAGCGAAGCCCTGATGACAAAAAAGGTGAGTCGTTTGACTGGTCTGCTTTCGACCTACCCGATGATGCTTTTGGCGACAGCAAAATTGTTGATTGGGCTACTCAACAAATAGAAACCCACGGATCTCAGAAGCCATTTTTTATGGCGGTTGGTTTTTACCGACCGCATATCCCACTGTATGCACCAGTGAAGTACTTTGAGTTACACCCTCTTGAGTCGATCCAATTACCCACGACAACAATCAATGACTTGGAGGATATTCCAACCGCCGGTAAAAAACGGGCATTAAGTGCCGTTACCGCTGGAACGCATGCACATGTCACGCAAAATGGGCAGTGGACGAAGGCAGTGCAGGCCTATTTGGCAAGTATCTCGTTTGTCGACCATCAAGTAGGGCGATTAGTTGATTGTCTGGAGCGCACATCACATGCAGATAACACACTTATCGTTTTGTTCAGTGATCATGGCTGGCACCTTGGAGAGAAACAGGCGTGGGGCAAACAGACAGGCTGGATTCACTCAACCCAGGTTCCACTCATCTTTTGTGGACCCAGAATACAAGCCGGCACATTATGCGAAGAAACTGTCAGCCTGTTAGATTTGTTTCCAACTTTGTCGGAAGTAGCTGGTTTCCCAGTAACAGGCCTTGATGGTGTTTCACTCGCTCCTTTATTACGAGACCCGATTCACAAAACAGAACGTGTTGTCAAAACTTACATCAACTCAGACGACTTTGTTCTTAGCAGTAAAGATTATCGATATATTCGCTACGGTGATGGAAGTGAAGAACTTTACGATGTCAAAAATGACCCTAGAGAGTATCGAAATATTGCCGGGGGTCCTGATTCACAGAAAATAATCACAGCACTCCAGAATAACCTACGATAAGAAGCTTCGCGCAAGCAGCACACAACCTCTCTTCCAACCAGACCACACTTCGGGCAACGAAATCAGAAGTTCATCCTAATACGTTTGATAACTTGCAGGCCTCTGTGAACCGCGACTTGGTGGATGTCAGGAGATGGAGTGCACCCATTTGGTTTTCATCCATTTTTTCGCAAATCATGGCTTCGATTCATCGATCTCATCCATCAGTCCATTCTCTGCAAATCGCAGAGTGGGGCCGACTGGCAAACGATGTCGAGAGTAGGAATCGGTCATATCCTCACACGCTGGCAATTCGATGTGACCCGACAGGGAGCCATCACGAAGCAACAGGCTCCGCTGAACAACAAGATCAGGATCGACCAACGGCGAAAGACCATCGAAGCTGACTGGGTCACGAAAATGATCACCGTCGGCAACCTGCGTGGACATGAGAAGCACGTAGGTCAGTCCTTCTTCGAGCTGAACAGGTTCCGGCAAACGCTTGTATCGAAAAGAGTTTACTAATTCGCCGGAGGCGCCTGGCTCCAGATGACATCGAGCAAGATCGTCCTGCATACCTTCAGAACGCACCAGAAGTCGAATCACATGTGAACTCTTTAACGAATGATTTTTGCCGTGAAGCGGGCTCTTCGTTGGCTGGTCACGGCCGTTATCCATTGGCACGGATCGAGCCGCACGAACTGGTTTATCTCGATCGTGATCATCAAACATTCCGAGGTGAGTTACCACCTTCCCACCTGCTCCAGGTCGCAACTGGAAGGTAAATCCAACTTCTCCAGTGACATCGTTCCTTAGATTATGCCACCCGGGATCTTGAATTACTGGACCACCACCCGTACCACGCATGTGTCTGGCATGGCCACTGTTATGAATTCTTAATAGCGTGGATGCCAATCCATCAATGATGACAGTGGATGAAGCATCCGCATAAGGTTTAGTCTCATAAAGATCCTGCTCAAGGTCGTACAACGCACTAGGTGTTGCCGCACCACGTGAGCCTCTCAACGCCCAAGCCATTGCCAAACCACCTTCGACGATCAGTTTGTGATGCCCTTGCCGAATAGCCAAGGCATCATTGAGAAACGGCGGCCCCAAATGACAGAAGAAAACGCGCGGCCGTGAATCTGTTTTTTCAGGCTGGCCATGCCAATACGCGAATACATTGTGGCTGTCCTGCCCTTCTTCAGGGCTTAATGAATGCCCAATGATGTGAGCAAGTGTCGCGTAGAGATCAGTCAAGGTCATAATAGAGCGGTTGATCGTGCCTCCCTCAAGTACAGCTGGCCAGGAAACCATCAACGGCACTCGGATACCACCTTCCCACAACTTGGCTTTCTTGCCTCGCAGTTCCCCGCTTTCCTGATTAGGCCCCAGATTATCTCCAACATTAGGCCCATTATCACTGGTGAAGATAATGAGCGTGTTCTCGATGAGTTTATGCCCAGGCCACCGCGGATCATTTGTCGCTTTTAGTTTTTCAAGCAGATTGCCGAAGACGACGTCATTCTCTAGCACCATGTCCTCGCGATCATCCGCAGCAGACCCATCTGAGTAACGACTTTCACCCTTGATCTTTGTCCCTGCTATTTTTTCTGGAACCGCATAATCGCCATGGGGGTTTCGTTGAAAATGATTGGCATTGGGCACGTAGTAAAGGAAAAAAGGCTGTGTGCCATTGCTTGACTGCCGCGTCAGGAAGTTTTCTGCTTCTTGCAAATACCGTGGACCAAGTTTGGTGAGATCCCAGTCTGGTGCCGACAGAATGCGTCCTTCGCGATTCTTCATTCCAATGAGCTTCATCTGACTACGATCAGCGAAGGTGAAGCGGTCGTTCCGAATAAGAATACGTGGCTCTGTATCGAGAGGATCTTCGGTGTTTCCGGCAACGCCGTAGAATTCATCGAAACCGTGATGTGTTGGGCCATCCAATATCGGCTTCGTAAAGTCGACATCACGAAAGAAGAAATCTTCGGCGGGCTCACCGTCTCCGTTATCGAACGCCATGCCTACGTGGTATTTTCCGATACAAGCAGTACGGTACCCGTTCGACTGCAACATCTCTGGCAAAGTAATCATGCCCCTTTGGATCATTGGCGTGTTGGGCCCGTGAGGAAGCCACCCCTGATACTTAAGGTACGACCGATGGGCAAAACGACCAGTGAGTAAGGAATAACGCGTTGCACTGCACATAGAAGCTGGCGCATAGCCATCAGTGAACACAATTGCTGATTTTGCAAATCGCTTGAGATGCGGTGTTCGTAGTGTTTTTTTGACGGGAGAACTTGCCGGAGATAACCGCACATCTAAATAGGCACTCGTATCACCAATCCCCATATCATCTGCCATCATGATCAGAATATTAGGTTTCGGTGGTCGAGTTGTTGTATCACCTTTAGGAAACGCAGAAGCACCGTCATCCACTGCGAAAACGAAATGATTACCAAATCCAAACAGCAGGAAGATTGCTGCCAGATGCAAACTCAAAATATGTAATCTAAAAAGCATGATGACTTGCGAGAACTCATGAACCCATTGAGTATTTTTTAAGTTCAATTATTCAGACCGATTTTTTGAGTGTATTTTCTCTCGATGATTGATCTCGTTGCTTGAGCTTGCATTTCTGTTTCGTGTCACACTTGTTCCGCACAAAAGAGCAACTAATAGTTTTACATACACTTGATCGGTACAAAAAGAATAAGGATTATCTTATCATCCACATACGACAGAGATTCGTACAATTGCATGGGTTTCGTTGGTATTGAAACAGGGGAGAAGCACACATGCGATACATACGCTTTCGACATATTGTGACCGGCGTTGGTCGATTTGGCCGCCAATGCCTTGCGACACCCGGCTTTGTTTGCGTTGCTGTCTCCTTTGCACTGACCGGGCTCTGTGACGAGGCCGTTCCTGCCAAGCCTATACCGCAGTACTACAAGGGCAACATCCATACGCATAGCTTATGGAGTGACGGCAACGACTTTCCAGAAATGATCGCTGAGTGGTATCGCACACACGGCTACAACTTTCTTGCTTTATCAGATCACAACGTGCTCAGCGAAGGTACGCGATGGATGAAGCACAGCACAATCATTAACCGTGGTGGAAACCTTACTTTGGAAAAATATCAGGCACGCTTCGGAAATGGATGGGTAGAAACGCGTGGCAAGGCTGACACAGACAACTACGCTATACGGCTCAAACCGCTCGATGAATTTCGTTCGCTGATCGAAGAGCGTGGCACGTTCATCATGATCCAGGGAGAGGAAATTAGTGATCGAGTTAAAAAAAAGCCCCTTCACATGAATGCCACCAACCTCCAAGAAGTTATTCCTCCCTCTGGCGGATTGACAATTCGAGAGGCAATGGAAGCGAACCTTCGCGCTGTTGAAGATCAGGCCCGTCGCACTGGACGTGAAGTGCTTGTACACCTCAACCATCCAAACTTTGGATATGGCATCACGGCAGAAGATCTTGCCTTTGTTGTCCGGGAACGTTTTTTCGAAGTCTACAACGGCCATCCAAGCATCAATCATCGTGGTGATGACACCCACCCTGCAGTGGAACGTCTTTGGGATATTGCAAATACAATACGCCTGAGTGAACTCGGTGCTCCACCACTATTCGGCGTCGCCACTGATGATAGCCATCACTACCACGGGAAAGGTGGAAGTCGTACTGGCAGAGGTTGGATTCAGGTTCGATCAAGGTACCTCTCGCCTGAACACATAATCCGTGGAATCAAAGCAGGTAACTTCTACGCCTCAAGTGGTGTCGAACTGAAGGAGGTGTCACATGATGCCGTCGAAAACGTGCTTGCTCTTCGAATCGATGAAAAACCCGGTGTGCAGTACACCACTCGATTTATTGGTACAGCCAAAGACCATGGCATGACAGTACTTCCTGAGAACCAAGAGGAGGGCGAGCCGTCCTCGGAATACAAATACTCTTCGCCGGCGATCGGCAAGGTGCTGGCTACAGCCACAGGAGTAACTCCCCAATACCGTCTGACGGGGAGTGAACTTTACGTTCGGGCCGTAGTGACCGCCGACCAGGATCACCCCGACCCTTCATTCGAAGGCCAGCAGCAGCAAGCTTGGACCCAACCTGTCGGCTGGCGAGCACATCAATAGCGCATAATCGCGAGGCCGACAAACGAGGGGACAGTCAAATCCTGCACTCGCTTCCTTCACGGAGCAAGACGCTGCAATATCCACTGACCCTGATCAATACGGCTAAAACACAACCGATCATGTAACCTGTTCGGACGGCCCTGCCAGAACTCGATCCGTTCTGGAATCACCCGGTAGCCCCCCCAGTGCTCTGGCCGAGGGATCGCCGTCTCGTCGGAATACCGCTCCTGATACTCATTAAAGAACTGCTCAAGCGCGTCCCGACTTGGAATGACATTACTCTGCGGCGAACTCCAGGCACCAATCCGTGACTGACGGGGACGACTTTGGAAATATGCATCGCTCTCCGCTGCAGTTACTTTCTCTACCCGACCCGCAATTCTGACCTGCCGCTCCAACTCAACCCAGTGAAACGTCACGGCCGCATGCGGATTGGCAGCCAATTCCTTTCCTTTTTGACTGAAGTAATTGCTAAAGAAACAAAACCCTCGTTCGTCATACCCACGAAGTAAAACAATCCGGGCAGACGGCTGGCCCTCTAAAGTCGCCGTTGAAAGTGTCATCGCCTCGGGCTCTGGCAAGCCAGCCGCTACTGCCTCGTCGTACCATATTGTGAATTGCTGGAATGGATCACAGGCAATTCCGTGCTCATCAAGGACAGCTCGTTCATAGCTTTTGCGAGCGTGTGTTTCTCTTGAGGGCATTTCCGTAAATTCCTTTCACTACTTTGAGACCTTTGTGCAACCCATCACTGTGGAACTCATCACCAGACTTCTCATCGGCTAATGCAGAGCTCTGGCACTCAAGGCCGTAACATGCTCAGCCAGATTACTCCGGCATTCTTTTCTTTATATGATATGAATGGGATCGAGAATGACTACATGCTTGCCTCGTCTTCTACAAATTCAATATGCCTTACTGCCCACAATGCGGGCACCCTTTGGCAACCCAAAACGATCGCATCTTTCGAGACTCACCACAATGCATGCACAGAACATCTGTTTTTGTAATTGCGTGGTAGGCAGAATCAATCACCACAAGAAGTACAAAAATTGCTGCAAAACCTGTTAACAGTCCTAGCATGACCGGATGAGCATTATCTACACCACCGAATGCCCTCACCGCAGCTCCAATCGCGATGAGGCTTGCCGTAAGTGTTGAATACACTCCCAGTCGTAATCTTTTTAATTGTGCGTGTTTCATTAAAGCGTGCACCTGCAATCCATCAATCTCCTACTGGCGATGCGTTGCTCATTCACCATTTTTACACAGTAGAAGAATTCCTCTCGACACCTGTGCCGAAACAGCACAAACATTGTATTTTACTGGAAAGGCTGCAGCCGCAAAAACACTGGCAAACCAAACGAAAGCTCTCTTCGTATCCCGACCCAGCCGAGAGTACCGTCTAAAGCTCCGAGACTCCCTTTCTTTGGAACGACAGCCTCT
>CAXEMW010000164.1:0-7189 GCA_963997395.1 uncultured Planctomycetaceae bacterium | reverse complement strand
TATCGATGACGACCCCTGGCTAGGCTGACACAAATCATACAAATTCAACTTTTACCTGGTTTAAGAAAAATGTGTTTTTCGATGTATGGCAAAGATGTTTCCCGCTCTTCACAACAACTCACTCTTTGTGTTTCTATGTCCGTCGAAATTGTTTATCGAGTTCTCGCTTCGACAGCATGAGTGACGTCGGGCGGCCATGAGGGCAGTGACGGGTCCCAGGATATCGAAGCCGATCTGCAACAAGTGTATCGACTTCTGCCTGAGAAAGGGGATCTCCTGCTTTAATAGCTGCACGGCACGAAAGACTATGGAGTACCTCATCGACTACAGCCCGATGATCACCGCCATCCGCATCTAAAGCAGCCAGACGGTCAATTACCTCTCGGATGATGTCTGATGCTGATGTTCTCCCTACTAAAGCGGGCTTCCCTCGGACAACCACCGTAGTTCCCCCAAACGACTCGACCTTCACTCCAGCCTCTGAAAGTACATCAAGATGACTTGTAACTGCTTCAAATTCTGAAGACGAAAGCTCAACTTGCTCCGGAATGAGTAACGGCTGTACCTCAACTACACCATTCGACATCCGTTCACGAAGTTGTTCATAAAGCACTCTTTCGTGTAGAGCATGCTGATCGATGACCTCTATGCCTTGCTTGGTTTCCACCACAAGATACCGCTGATGCAGCTGAAATGCGCGCTCCTCAGGAATACCACTATCATCAGTACCTGGCAAGTTCTCCTGCTTAATCGAACTATCATTTTCTTCTTCAAAAAGTTTTGGCCCTGATGAAACAAAAGTGCGTTCTGGTTTATCCGGATCATGCAGTGTGACGTCCTGAAAACTATTCCTATCACTATCGTCACTTCCAGCTGCCAACTGCTGTCGTTTCCAAATAGCCTCCGCTGCAGCTAGCCCTGGTACAGCTGATGAACTGCTACTTGGTGGATCGAAGGCAGTTGGGCTGATGATCCCACTCAGAGCACTTCGCACGGCAAGTAGAACGAGCCTGTGCAGACGCCCAGGATCACGAAAACGCACTTCTGTTTTGGCTGGATGTACATTCACATCAACATGCGTAAGAGGAACATGCAGTTGCAGAAAAACAATCGGTTGTCGCCCCGAAAGGAGACGTCCGCGATAACCCTCCTGGACTGCGTGCAGAATCGAACGATCACGGAATGGCCGACCACCAATGAAGAAGTGCTGGAACCGTCCACTCGCCATATCGTCTTCAGGTCGCCCAATCAGAGCTACTACTGAAATATCATCGTCAACTTCCTTTGCATGAAGTAGCCGATCAGCAAGCTGGGCTCCATAAAGATCAGCGATCCTCTGCCGCCAGTCATCAACCGCTGGCAACTCATGCACTCGCCTGCGATTGTGTGTAAGTGAGAATGCAATCTCAGGATGAGCAAGAGCTGTTTTCACAAAAGCCTCTGATGCGTGAGACCACTCTGTAGCTGGCGTCTTGAGAAACGCTCGCCTCGCTGGAATCTTCGAAAACAGCTGGTGCACCTCGACTGATGTCCCAGGCCTGCAGCCCTCTGGCATGACTCCTCGGTTCAGGCCACCATCGACCTCAAGACGACTACCGGTTCCTGACGCAGTTCTTGTCCGTATCAAGACGCGAGACACCTCAGCAATTGATGCCAATGCTTCGCCGCGAAAGCCAAGTGTTTTGATATCCTCAAGATCATCTGCATGATGAAGTTTACTGGTCGCGTGCGGCGAAACAGCGAGTGGTAAATCCTCGGCTTCGATTCCACAGCCATCATCAACAATTCGTATTAAGGCAATCCCACCTTGCTCGAGTTCTGCATCTACACGAGTAGGGCCAGAATCGAGTGCATTCTCAAGAAGCTCTTTCACAACACTTGCTGGTCGTTCCACCACCTCACCAGCTGCGATTCGATTAATCACAGAGACGGGCAGGGTCTGAATCTTCCCCATATTTTTTTCCTGCTCACTTCTTCAGATTGTTAGCCAAAATTGAGTTTCTAGGTGAATGCGAAATAGACTGTACATGTACTCCAAAAACTCTCTAGTGAAGTTTGTATTCTTTTATTTTGCGATAAAGTGTTCGTTCGCCAATACCGAGCATTTCTGCGGTCTGCTCCCGGTTTCCCCCAGCCAACTTGAGCGTCTCTGCAATAAATATCTTTTCAATTTCATCAAGTGGCCGACCAACAAGAGATGTAATACCAACATTCTCCTCAACGTTGTCTGGGACGACCGCCTGCACATGCCCAGCCTCTGGATCCAATTCAGCTGGTAGATCATCAACATCGAGCGTCTCATCACAATCAACAACCACCATACTTTCAATAACATTACGAAGCTGACGCACATTCCCAGGCCATGAAAACGCCAAGAGCTTCACTCTCGCAGCACGTGACATACCTTTGATAGACTTTTGATGTCTTTTCGCAAATTGCTTCATGAAATGCTCAATAAGAAGCGGTATATCCGCGGATCGTTCCTGCAGATTCGGGATCAATATCGTCACGACTTTCAGCCGATGATAGAGGTCACTACGAAAACTACCATCTTCGACTGCATCCTCAAGATTCCGATTTGTTGCAGAAAGAATTCGAACATTCACTCGAACAGGCTGATTCGAACCTACCCTTGTAATTTCTCCCGACTCGAGGACTCGAAGCAGTTTGATCTGTGTCGCCAAAGGCATGTCACCAACCTCATCAAGGAATAGCGTCCCACCATCAGCGTATTCAAACTTTCCAACCCTGTCTGAAGACGCGTCAGTAAACGCACCTTTGATATGGCCGAAAAGCTCACTTTCAAGAATATTCTCACTAAGCGCAGCGCAGTTCAGCGCAACAAAAGGCTTTTTCTTTCGCGGGCTGTTTTGATGAATTGCCTGCGCAACTAGTTCCTTTCCGGTGCCGGTTGCTCCTTGAATTAGAACAGTTGCATCCGTTGGTGCAATCCGTTTCAGTCGCTCGATCACGCCTCGCATCTGAGTGCTTGACCCCACGACCCCTTCGAAACCAAATCTTTCATCAAGTCGCTGATTCAGCTCGAGATTCTTAAGCCGCAGCCGAACTCCAGCAGACGCCTTCTCAACAGCCACTCTTAACTGAGCAAGCTCAAGAGGCTTCTGCAGATACGTGAAAGCCCCTTGTTGCATCGCCTCAACTGCTGATGGCACTGTTCCATGCCCTGTCACAACAATAACTTCCGTCTCGGCAGATGACGTCTTCGCCACTTTAAGAATTTCCAAACCACCAATGTCATTCATCATAAGATCAGTAACAACAACATCGAACGATTCCTCGCGAATCTGCTGGGCACCTTCATTACCACCACCAGCTACAATCACCTTATAGCCAAGTCGCTCAAGCCCTTCGCCCATTGTCCGCGCATGCACAATATCATTGTCCACCACCAGAACACGTACGGATCTGGAAATTCCGTCAACACTTTTTGGAGAAGAGCTAGTTTCTATCGGGCTTGTCGGCATCACGCACCAAAGACTAAGTTAGGGTTGAAAAATTTTCAGGGCTTATTGTCAGTTGATTCTGTTGGCAAACGCGGGGGCGCCGGCAGCCATATTGCCAACTTGGTTCCGCGACCTGGAGCACTTTCGATGTCAATTGAGCCGGCATGGGCCTCAATAATTTTTCGTGCAGTGGGAAGTCCGAGGCCTGAGCCGCCTTGTTTTGTTGAATAGAATGCCTCAAACACTCGAGCCAGTGTCTCAGGGCTCATACCAGGGCCAGTGTCGATCAATTCAATCAAAACACCGAGACCAGCAGCACGCGTCCTGACCACTAACTGCCCGCCTTCTTGCATTGCCTGAGTCGCGTTGATCAAAAGATTGAGTATCGCCGATCGAAACGTTTCACGATCAATTCGGACTGCAGGCAATTCTGGATCCAAATATCGCACAAGCTCAACACCAGCGTCATCAGTTCGTGGTTGAAAGAAATCCAACAACTGCTCAAGCTCGACATTGAGATTGCCCGGCTCCGGATCAATACCCTCCTGTCGAGAAAAATCAAGAAAGTCATCAAGAAGCTTCTGCAGACGATCACATTCCTGACGAACCAGATCGATCTTCGCCTTGGCTCTTCGGGCAGTTTGATTGGCTGTTGAATCATCACCAAGTGAGCCAACATCTTCACCAAGCAATTCCATATTTAATCGAATGCTCGACAATGGATTTCGGATTTCGTGAGCGAGTTCGCTGACAAGCTTAACCAACTCAGCGTACGTACCGCCATCACTTGGAAGTTCATCGTTGAGCAGTGCTGATTGTCCCATAATCACAGCGCCCGAAACATGCTGGACTCTTCGGAATGCAACCTCACCCGCAGGGCCATCCTCGCGACAGCCCTGCGGAGAGGAACAACATAGACCTATTCAGTTGCTGGCTCCGCCTCAGCGGCAGCTTCTTCCATGGCCGCTCGACGGCTTAATTTCACGCGATCTTGCTCGTCAACGGCAATGACTTTGACTCGCATTGTGTCACCAACGCGACAAACGTCACCAACATTCCCAACGTACTCATTTGAGAGTTCGCTAATATGGCACAGACCATCTTTTCCTGGAACAAGCTCTATGAATGCACCAAAATCTTTAACGCTGGTTACGCGACCCTCATAGATTCGACCAATCTGGATCGAAGCCGTAAGTGCCTCGATTTTCGCCAAAGCAGATGTTGCACTTTCCGCATCATGACTTGCAACAGTAACTGTGCCGTCATCATCAACTTCGACATTGGCACCGGTCGTTTCCTGAATGGAGCGAATTGTCTTTCCTCCAGGACCAATGAGTAGGCCAATCTTTTCAGGGTCAATGTGCGTACGCAACAAACGTGGCGCCCATCCAGAAATCTCTTCGCGAGGCCTGCGAACCGCTGAGAGCATTGACCTGAGAATTTCAAGCCGGGCTTCTCGAGACTGCTCGAGTGTGGCCTTGATGATAGAAGCGGAGATCCCGTTTATCTTCAAGTCGAGTTGAATTCCAGTGATACCGTTTTGTGAACCGGCGATCTTGAAGTCCATATCACCAAAGTGATCTTCATCACCGATGATATCCGTCAGGAGTGTCCACTTATCCTCTGACTCCTTCACAAGACCTACCGAAATACCAGCCACAGGATTTGTAATTGGTACGCCCGCAGCCATTAAACCAAGAGTAGCACCACACACCGATGCCATTGAACTGGAACCGTTGGACTCTAAGATGTCCGAGATCACACGAATCGTGTAAGGGAAAACATCAGGATCAGGCAGAATCGGCTTGACACTACGCTCTGCAAGAGCGCCATGACCTATCTCTCGACGGCCTGGGCCCCGGATTGGCCGAACCTCACCAACAGAAAAAGATGGGAAATAGTAGTCAAGCATGAACTTCTTTGAATATTCCTCAAACAAGCCATCTACTCGCTGTTCATCCTTGCCAGTTCCGAGCGTAACAGTAACAAGAGCCTGCGTTTCCCCTCTTTGAAAAAGAGCTGACCCGTGGACGCGAGGCAAAAGATCAACTTCACAATCGATTGCTCGTAGTGACTTGGAATCCCGGCCATCTGGACGCGTCCCACCAAGAATTAATTCTCGAATTGCTTCCTCTTCAAGACCATGCCATACGTGTGAAAAATCACCTTCATTAACAGCATCGTCACTGCTTGCAGCATCTGCAGGACACACTTCTTCCTTGGCTCGTTCTTTTAAAGCCTTCACAGCCTCGCCTCGCTCAAGCTTGCCTGTGATTCCCGCAGCCTTCAAGAGTTCGGAATAATAGGCAGTCTTCATTCGACTCTTGAGTGGTGCATAGTCAGGTAGCACGCATTCCTTCTTCGGCTTTCCAGCCTTTGCGACGAGTTCATCTTGCATTTCACAGATCGTGATGATGACACGATGAGCTTCTTCCAGAGCCTCGAGCATGCGTTCTTCAGGCATCTCACGGGCAAAACCCTCGATCATGAGAATAGCCGTCTTACTACCTGAAACAATAAGATCCAGATCACTCTCTTCAAGTTGATCCTGAGTAGGAAATGGCACGAACTCTCCGTTGACCTGAGCAAGCCGAACGCTGCCAAGGGGGCCTTCGAAAGGAAGGGGAGAAATACAAAGGGCAGCCGATGCGCCAATCATGGCCAAAATATCAGGATCATTTTGGCGATCACTTGAGAGCGTCTGCGCCTGAACTTGAACCTCATCGTGGAACCCCTCTGGGAACAAGGGTCGGATTGGTCGGTCAATAAGACGACTTGTAAGCGTTTCCTTCATAGTTGGCCGGCCTTCTCGCTTTAGAAAGCCACCTGGAAACTTTCCTGCCGCTGCAGTTCGTTCCCGATAATCACACGTTAATGGAAAAAAATCGATCCCCGCTCGGGGTGATCCCGTTGCCGCAGCAACGAGCACTGTGGTTTCCCCATAAGAAACCAATACGCAGCCTGCGGCTTGTTTTGCCAGCAGACCAGTTTCGATACCTAATACCTCTTGTCCAACTTGACGTTCAACACGATGCTTCACTTTTTCTAATTCCTTCCTTCTACTTCATTCGGTACTCCCAAAATCCTGTGCACCAGTTTCCTACTGGCGATGGCAGAATCTATCCGGGAGTATTTCACTAAAATTCTTTAATCTACTTCACTCAAATCATGGACCCTACAACTGCGACCCACCGACTTTGGATGCGAGAGTCGTACTTCTATCGCAACAGAATAGAGAGAACCGAGCCTAATGATCAACGAAAGAAGTTGATCTCTTTTCACTCCACCCGAAAGCCTCAGCCGAAGCTGGCAGACATGGTGGAACGCTTAAGACTATTTTCGAATACCAAGACTTCGAATGATATCGAGATATCGCTGTGGAGCGACACGCTTCAGGTAGTCGAGAAGTCGTCTGCGTCGACTAACCATCAGTAAAAGGCCTCGACGACTTGCAAAGTCTTTCGAGTGCTTTTTAAAGTGCCCAGTCAAATGAGTAATTCGAGCAGTAAGCAGAGCAATCTGCACTTCTGCAGAGCCTGTGTCTTCCTGCCCACGACGATGGGCACCTATGAGTTCCTGCTTGTGTTCCTTAGTCAACGTCATCTTCGTTATTCGCCCTCCGTGGGCGATCAATAGGGTATTTTCTCTAAAACTGTTTCGACCTGAAGTCTACCTTTCGGCAGTAAAAATGCAACTCGGAGCCTGCAGCCTGCACCATACCGGCA
>CAXEMW010000163.1:0-7242 GCA_963997395.1 uncultured Planctomycetaceae bacterium | reverse complement strand
TACCCTTTTTGTAAACTTTTTCTCCCCGTCGAGCGTATAATATAAAGCTGGATACTTTTTTGCTTCAAAATACAAAGGGGTGAGGAAAGGACGATATGAAGATTCTACACTCATCAGACCTTCATGGTAGCTACAAAGAGTTGCTCATGGCTCTTGAGGGAGACTTCAAAGCCCTATTTGCCGGTGAGAAACATGATGGCTTCATGAAGATAATGGCACTAACCCATTCGGGAATGTCCAGCGATGAGTTTTCGAGGCGTGTCAAATCATGGTTTTCAAAGGCGAAATACCAACCGCTTGGAACCTCGTATGGAGAAGCGACCTACCAGCCTATGCAAGAAGTGTTCGATCTTCTTCGTTCGAAGGGCTTTCAGATTGCTATCGTTTCTGGTGGTGGTGTCGACTTTATGAGGCAGTTCTCTGAAGATGTTTACGGTGTATCTCCTGAGTGGGTTCTTGGTTCAAGCGCAGATGTGGTGTTCGAACTACAGGATGACGTACCAACCTTTGTGAAACAGGCCTCAAATCTCTACATCAATGATAAAGTCGGGAAGTCCGTTCGGATTTACCAACAGCTTGGGAGACGGCCGATTGCATGCTTTGGGAATTCAGACGGTGATCAGTCAATGCTCGAATACACAACGATTGACAATCCGTATACGAGTCTTGGTGTGATCGTCCACCATACTGATGGAGTCCGTGAATGTGAGTACGACAAGAAACCGCCGTTCAGTGGGAAATTGATCACTGCTCTCGAAGAGGCTCCAAAGCGTGGGTGGGTCGTCGTTGATATGAAAAATGATTGGAACAAAGTTTTTGCCAGTCAGTAAAATTGAGAACATACGATTAAACATATGAAGAGGGAATCAGAAATGAAGATACGTACGTGGGTTGGTTCTGTCCTTGTTGTTTCTCTCATTGGCGTGCTGTGCCAGCCGGTTGATCTTTTTGCTCGTCCCGGGGGCGGGCGTCCTTCTGGTGGCGGGGCGCGACCCTCGGGTGGATCTCGCGCACCCAGTCGACCTTCGCCTTCTGCGAGACCGGCACCCAGTCGACCTTCTCCCTCTGCGAGACCGGCACCGAGTCGGCCGTCACCTTCTGCCAAACCAGCGGCAGGATCACGGCCCTCTCCGAGCGGTGATATTCGAAAAAATCTTCCCTCAAAGCCATCAGGAAATCTATCGGGCGCAGCCAGCAAAGCTGCTGCAGGTGGGCTTTCCGGAAAAGCATCTGGGGCGATGAAGGATCGAGCGGGTAGTCGACCGACTCAGGGACAAGTTCAAGACTTCCTGAAAGCATCCGGTGGCAATGGTGCCGCGGCCAGCGCAGCAAAGTCTCGCGTCGATGCAGCAAAAACAGCTTCTGGTTCAGCTGTCTCAGAATTCTTGAATAATAAGGGGGCCGGGGCCGCAGCCGCTGCAGCTACCTCACCAAAGAATGTTGCTGGTTCTCGTGCAGATGCAATCTCAAATCGAACTGACGCTCGTTCTGATGTGAGGGGAAGTCGGGGTGAAAATCGTGACTTTGCTTCAGATAAACGACAGGATCGGGTTTCTGGACGGGGAGATCGGCAAACGGTCCGCGTTGAAAATCGTGGTGATGTGAGGACCGATTTGGCCTCGGGGCGTTCGGATCGTCGGACAACTCGGCAGCAAAATCTTGGTACTCAAGCTGACTCCATTCGTTCACAGCTTAATTCAGCGTACGACAGTGGACTTCATCAGGAGTTCTGGTCAGGCCTGCAAACTGGCCATTATTATTTTGATAAAAATCCGATCTTCTGGAGTTGGGCTGGTTTTCGAACCGTGTCGGCCATCATGCCATGGAACTGGGGTGAGGGTCGATATTATGACTATGGATCTGGTGGTGGAAGCTATTACGACGGTTCATCTGTTATGTACAACGGTGAGGCTGTGCCAGCAGAAGAATATGCTCAGCAAGCCGAAGAACTTGCCCTGAGTGTCCCGGAGGAAGATGCGGAATCCTCTGAGGCATCAGGTGACGAATGGTTGCCGTTAGGCGTCTTTGCTGTTGCACAAGAGGGTGAGTCCTCGGCGACACCAACCATGTTTATGCAACTTGCAGTAAGAAAAGACGGAGTTATTGCAGGGACTTATCAGAACAAGGAAACAGGTGAAACAGCCAGCCTTGAGGGCATGATAGATGGGGATTCACAACGTGCTGCGTGGACGTTCTCCGGAAAAACCTCGCCTATTGTAGAAACAGGTATTCAAAATCTGACGATGAATGAGACCCAAGTACTGGTCCATTTTCAAGACGGTGATTCGAAAACCTATCTTCTCGTTCGGGTTGAAAATCCTGACGCGAAAAGCAGTTCGTAAGTTTGCCAAGAAGCAGATAGTATTCAGACTGTCTACGAGACGATAAACTCTGAACCTGCTTGCTTTGCTACAGGTTCAGAGTGGATCGTCACGTGAACTTTGCTCGAAGTGTCTTGGTTATGGTGACAACGGCGAGCACCAGAATTCCCGTACAGATGCCACAGATGCCATTAGCAAGTGTCATGAGAGGCTTGGCTACATAGGGCGATGATGCGTGTGCCCAATGGTCAATAAGGTGGTGAAGCATCGGAATACCATGCAGTACGATGCCGCCACCCACAAGAAACATGGCAGCCGTTCCAGCCAGTGTAAGGAAACGCATTATCCATGGGGTGACGCTAATGAGTGCCTGACCGATTAGCTGTCCAGAGGAGTATGGTTGTCGCAGAAGTAGCAAGCCAACGTCATCAAGTTTCACAATGACTGCAACCAATCCGTAGACACCAACTGTCATCAATAGTGCGATAGTAATCAGAACACCTAGCTGTGTGGGGAGTGGCTCTTCGGCAACAATCCCAAGTGAAAGAACAATAATTTCCGCAGAAAGTATGAAGTCAGTACGAATTGCCCCACGTATCCTGGCAGATTCAGTTTGGGTGGTACCGTCGGTTTTGGTGGAATTCAGTGTGCTGTTCGGTTTGTGGGTAGCAGCCTTTGAGTGAAAAAATTTGTGAAGCACTTTCTCGGCTCCCTCGAAGCAGAGAAAAGCACCGCCAAGTATGAGCAATGGAGTGATCGCACCAGGGACGAGCCAGTTGAGTACAAGGGCGGCAGGAACAAGTATTCCCTTATTGGCAAGAGAGCCGATTGCAACCTTGAAGACTACCGGAAGCTCGCGGTCTGCTGGCGTCCCGGTGATCTGCTTTGCATTCAAGGCAAGGTCGTCGCCTAAAACACCGGCTGTTTTCTTCACGGCAACTTTTGTCATAAGTGCTACGTCATCGAGGGCACTTACGATGTCGTCAAAAAGAAGGAGGAGGCTCGTTGCCATGCGGTGCTATTCTCCAGAATGAGGTAGGCTTATGGTGGTAAGTGGAACGTTAACTAATTGCAGGATAAACGAATACTCAGACAGAATACATCTCGGTATGTACTTTGTGAGTCGACCGGAAAGCTCGTGGGAGAAACGTTTGTGAAGTTACATAGTGGTTTAATGCAGCAAGAAAATGTGCCTGGCCAACTAAAAGTGCCTCCACTGCCCACTAAAGGTCAGGCCCGGATGCATCGCCACGGAGCAATGATCTTTCTTGGTCAAATTTTTGTCCTAGGATCAGTTCCCGTGCTTGACATGGGGCAAGAAAAGACTCCGTTGCTGTTTATTGTCCTCAGTCTCTCTGTGACTATTACAACTGTTTGGTCACTTGGATATCAACGTCTTACTTGCCTACTCGCAGGGCTTAGTTTGATCGCTTGTTTGTGGATTCTACAATTTCGAAACGTAGTGGCTGGAGTTCTAACGCTTCCATTACTGATTTTCTTGCTGGTCAAACTTTTCTGTGCATATCTCTGTGTCCGCCAAGCTTTTAAAGCAGGTGTTGCGGGTGCCCAGAGGATTTATTGTGGAGCCGCAAGTTTTGTGATGATAGGCATTATTTTCGCAGGAATGCATGGTCTTCTGCATGGCTATGGATTTGGCCAATACAGGCTGCCACTTGAATTTGAAGGGATGCGAAATATTCGCTGGGTTGATTTCATTTGGTTTTCGTATGCGACACTTACAACCGCTGGGTATAGTGACCTCGTTCCGGTTGGGTCCTTTTCACTGACCGTATCTACTTTTGAGGGTCTCTGCGGTATTCTCTTGCCCGCAACACTCATCGCAAGAATTGCGTCGTTGCCTGCCAATGCTTGAGAGCCTAAGCAAAGTTTGAAACTATAAAAACCCTGAGTGAACTATTCATGAGTATCGAAATGTTTAGAAACGTTGTTGAACAAGTAGGTCTTGTGATCGATGCAGTGGGTGTTCTTGTAGTAGTCATTGGCATTGTTCTGGCTGCGATTCGGCTTCTGACGCAACCATCAGCACCATTGGGTAAATACAAGCAGTTTCGGCAAGATCTTGGGAGAGGTATTCTTCTTGGGCTTGAGTTCCTCGTTGCTGCTGACATTATTCGGACAGTAGCCGTCACTCCTACACTTGAGAGTGTTTTGGTGCTTGGGCTCATTGTGGTTATTCGTACTTTTCTGAGTCTGGCGCTTCAGATGGAAGTTGAAGGACGGCTCCCTTGGCAAGCAGAGAAGGCTAGGGCGGAACAAAGCAGGCAGCCAGAAGTAAGGACATGAATGGTCAGCTAGAATCTTCAGCACGTCCGCTTCCTGACTATGAAGCAGTAAGGCAGCATCTCCCACCTAATGTGTGGGAGTATGTTCTGAATCTTCTTCAGGAGCATCCAGTTCTCGTGCGGGTTGTGCCACACCGAGCGACGAAACTTGGAGACTACCGTCCGCCCCGTCTGGGTGAACGATGGCACCGAATCACGGTGAACGAAGACCTCAATATATACGCATTCCTTGTGACATTGCTGCATGAATTGGCACATCTCCGAGTCGCTGCCATGTGTGCCACGCGAACCAAGAAGCATAAGCCTCATGGTCCCGAATGGAAAAAAGAGTTTGCTGTGATCGTTGGGCCGCTGATCGAAGAGTCAATGGTGCCGGGAGACCTTTGTGTGGCTTTGGCGGCAGCTCTGCAACGCCCCCGAGCGGCGACGTGCAGTGATCGATTACTCACACTGGCTTTGTCCCAGTATGATCCTGTCGTCGACCAATGTCTGCGCGTCGAGCAACTCGAGGGGGGCGATTGCTTTCAACTATCGGACGGCCGGCAATTTATTCTTGGCGACCGCGTGCGAAGCCGATATCGGTGTATCGAGTTTGCGAGCGGTATTGAATTCCGGATTCACTATCTGGCTCGTGTCGTTCGGCTCGAGCTTGACTGATTCGTTCGACGGTTTGATCTCGAACGACTAGGCTGTGACACATTTCGGTAGTGTCTGCGTCGTATCGTGTTGCCGTAAAAATGCAGCGGTCTATTTGGTCGCTGCTCAATAGGGGTATTTTCAATTTTTTCCCGTTCGTCTCCGAAAACAATGACTCGGGGATCAAATCCAGTTTGAGCAAGAGCAGGGACACTACTGGTTCCTGCAGAAAGAAGTGTAAGTAAAATAAGTGTTCGCATAGGTATAGGAGTATCTAGAGGGAAGCCGGCACGGGTTTACTATGATTGCGATACTCTGAGAATGCAAGAAACAGATGTGGAGCTATTACATCCGTTACAAACGGATCATGGGCAACAAAACCGGGCCAAAGCCAGCGATATTTTTTGAGACAGCTGAAAAATTTTGCTCAACGCCAATTGCTAGCGACCGATCAGCTCTTTCATTTCCCGTACGGCTTCTGTCATCCCAACAAACACAGCCCGGGCGACGACTGAGTGCCCAATATTTAATTCTTCCATTCCCTCGAGCTGTGCTACGGGTGTGACGTTGCGATAGGTAAGTCCATGACCTGCGTTGAGTATGAGACCTGCCTGATGGACGAATGTAGCTGCCTGGGCAAGTAGGTGGAGTTCTTTGTGAGCGTTCTTTCCTGCATTTGCATAGGCTCCCGTGTGCAGTTCGACTGCCGGCACCGAAAGCGATGCAGCAGTCTCAATCTGCTCAGGGTCTGGGTCGATAAACAGTGAAACGACGATCCCGGCATCTTGTAATTTGCCAATCGTTGCTGCTAGTTCCTTTTTGTGACGAACAACGTCCAGTCCACCCTCGGTGGTCACTTCTTCTCGGTTTTCAGGGACAAGCGTAACCTGGTCCGGAGCCACTCGGCAGGCGATGTCTACCATCAGGGGATTTATCGCCAATTCAAGATTTAGTTTGACCTGAACAGTTTTTCTTAATACTTCAAGGTCTCTGTCTTGAATGTGCCGTCGGTCTTCTCGCAGATGAATTGTTATGCCGTCGGCCCCACCGAGTTCAGCGGCGGCTGCAGCCCAAACAGGATCAGGTTCGATCGTACGTCTCGCCTCACGAATCGTAGCGATGTGATCTATGTTTACACCGAGTGTGGCCATGCACGTGGCTCCTTGAGAAATGAAGGTGGCCCCAGTCTGTCGACCGGGGCCACCATGAACGTGTCATATAGCCTTTCTGCTCAGACCTCTTTTTTCAAGAGGATCACCGCATTTCCGCGAGGTGTGCGGATCTGAAGAACAATACCTTCCTCAGGTGTTTCTCCTTCGATGGCAGCTTCAAACTGATCGATTGAAGACACTGCGGTTTTCCCAACCTTTCGGATGAGTACTCCCGGCACGAGGCCTCCCTCAGCAGCAAGGCCGTCAGGGTCAACTCTGTCAACGAGAACGCCATCGAATCCCTCATAGGCGTCTTGTGCGACAGAACTTTTGTCCTGAACTTCGATACCAAATTCTTTGGCATAAAACGTTTCCTCACCGCCGGGGGCGATGCCTCGTCCCCGTTGTTGCATTCCAAATTGCTCAGGCAATGCTTTTACCTGCACTCGGACGGTCACTTCTTTGCCATCACGAAGTACAACAACATCGTGTGCTTTTCCAATTGATGACCGCTCGACAACTTCCTGGAGGCTGCGAGGACTGTCGACGGGCGTCCCATCGAAGGAGAGGATGACATCAAGGTCCTGCATCCCAGCAGATGCCGCTGGTGTATCTGCCATCACCTCTGTTACGAGGACACCTTTCTGGCCAGGTGAACCAAGTTTTGCAGCCATGTCAGAAGATAATTGTGAGATCGAAACGCCCAGATATCCTCGCTCAACACTGCCACGTTTGATGAGTTGTTCGCTCACCCAACGTGCCTGATTGATTGGAATAGCGAACCCAATCCCCTGATATGCTCCACTGTTGGATGCAATCGCGGTGTTAATG
>CAXEMW010000162.1:0-7274 GCA_963997395.1 uncultured Planctomycetaceae bacterium | reverse complement strand
CAATCAAAAAGTGATACAGACCTGACTCGAGGTGAAGCGGCGATATTGATTCATCAATTTTTGGAGTACAAGAGCATGGCCTCGTCCTAAAGGTGGCCGATGAATAGGTTGGTGAAATTTTGTTAAAACTTTGCAAGTACTTAAGGTAAGTAGTCAAGGATTGGTCATTATGCAGATGACCTTGAAGCTAAAGTTTTTCAAAGTACTTCTTTGCATATTGCTGAATAGAGGTGCCGTCGCAGCAGTGCCTGCAAAAATCTCAAACGCATGGCCTCGTTGGACTGCGTCCTCTACCGCGCACGAAATAGGACTGGAAAGCGGGCTCTTGAGGAAGCTGGCTTAGTTCACTTAAGGCCACGCGCGTGCGTGAGCATTTCGTTTACTCGTTCCGGTTGTTCAGCTGCAACATTTTTTGATTCACTCATATCTGTGACAACATTGTAGAGCTCGGTTTCCTGAGTTCCGCGATCAAGTTCTGGCCAGTTACGCAAGTTCTTTAGGCCAGGGAGTCTTAGTTTCCAATCACCGATTCGCACAGCCTGAAGTTCATTGCCATCGTAGTAGCGGAAGGTGTTCCGTGCTCCTTCGTCAGATTCGCCGTATAAAAGTTCGCATTGATCGACACCATCTACTATTCGGTCGGATGGGACTTTATCCGCAGCCCCAGCCAGTGCCGCAAATGTTGGCATGACGTCCAAGGTCGAGAAGATAGCGTTGCTTGTTCTTCCAGCTGGAACATGTCCCGGCCATCGCACAATACAGGGCACGCGTACTCCACCTTCCCAGGTTGATCCTTTTGCACCGCGAAGTGGACCAGAACTGCCCCACGGAATCTTTGGTCCCTTTGTCCATTCAACAAACTTCGCATTTTTCATTCGTTGTCGCTCGTGGTCGTTGGACCAGGGGCCATTGTCCGACGTGAAGAGCACAACAGTGTTGTCTCGAAGGTTGAGGTCGTCGAGCGTTTTCAGCAATCGCCCAGTTTGTGCGTCAAGCTCCTCAAGTGTGTCGGCGTAGAGTCCATTACCTGTTCGATCGCGATACTCCGGAGAGGCATCGATGACGATATGCATCATCGTATGAGCGAGGTAGAGGAAAAACGGCTTGTCTTTGTTTTTGTTCAGGAATTCGATGCTCTTGTCGGTGTAAAGCTTGGAAAGCCTAGCCATGTCCTCAGTCGTCTCGAGTTTTTTACGATTGTGAAAGAGAGTGACTTTATTGCCGTCGTTGGCTCCGAGCGCACCGTAGTAGTAATCGAATCCCTGTGAATTTGGGACCAGTTCTTTCTGGTATCGCCGTCGTGACATATCCCACTTGCCAACGCAGCCAGAAGTGTAATTCGCTTCTTTCAATACTTCAGCGATTGTCACTTCTTCAGCGTTTGTCGTCCATCCGCCACCGACGCGGTGCGGATAACGACCCGTCATCAGTGCACCCCGCGATGGGCCGCAGACCGTCTGCGCGTAAAAGGATGTGAATCGCGTGCCGTCTGCCGCCAGTCGGTCTATCATCGGAGTTTTCCCGGTCTTGCCCCCATAACAGCCAAGATCACCATAACCCATGTCGTCAATGAAGATGATCACGAAGTTTGGTCGGTTGGACTCTGCGGAAGCGATGGACGCTAAGACCAGGCAATAAATGAGGGCATAGATCAATCTTGTCATGGTGGGCCTTGCAATGTTGGTACCTTGAACGGGCTGGATGTGGTGTTTGTGTGATTTGAAGCACAGCGATAGTGGTTCGTGCCATTCCTGTTTGCAACCGTTGGCCAGTTATCTTTTACAGTCTCATTATGGACGAGTACGTCCTGTTTCTTTGATATTCTCCAGCATCACTGTCAGGCGTTGTACGATTTCAGGATGCTTGTCATACAGGTTGTTTTGCTCACCAATATCTTCCGCAAGGTTGTAGAGTTGGCCGACGGGGCCAGCAGAGCGGATGGGCTGGCCGCGTTGTGAAAATCCACCGGAGCCTTTGCCCGTAATCAGTTTCCAGTCGCCTGCGCGAAAACTCATGTGGTTCTTTCCTGCTTCAACTGCAAGTGATGGCCGAATCTCTTTATCTTCTCCGAAAAGTAATGGCAGAAAGCTGAAACTGTCTGGTCCGGCATTGTTTGGTAATTCAGTGCCCACAAGATCAGCAAACGTTGCAAGCAGGTCACAAAATGAAATTGTTTGATCTGATGACGTGCCTGGAGTTATTGTTGCCGGCCAACGGGCAATAAATGGCATGCGATGCCCACCCTCCCAGGCATCAGCCTTCATGCCGCGTAATTCCCCTACCGACGAATGGCCGAAACGTTCACTATCAGACTCGTACCAGACGGGTCCATTATCTGATGAAAAGAACACAAGTGTGTTATCAGTAAGGCCATTTTGATCAAGGGCGGCAAGTACACGACCGATCATTGCATCCACCATCATCACAAAGTCACCGTACATCCCAACGTTACTTTTTCTGGCAAACTGCTCTGAGGGAAGCCATGGCGTATGCGGTGCTGGGTACGCGAGATAGAGCATCAAAGGTTTTTTTCTAGTACCTGCTCCATGATCGTCAATCACTTTGACTGCTTCCTGAGTAAACCGTGGAAGAACGTCTTTCAGGTGGAGGTCAGGGGCGATTCCTCCGGCCCTCCAGAATGCCCCCTGGATGGGGCTCCAACCATTCGATGCATTGGCCGCAATCGTTTCCGTCGGCGGTTGTACGGCTTTGTTATTACGTATGTAAAAATATGGCGGGATGTCAGTGGATGCTCGGATTCCAAAAAAACTTTGAAAACCACGGTCAACGGGTCCGCCGAGGAGGGGATTTTCGAAGCCATTCTCTTCAAATCCAAGGTGCCACTTGCCAATCATTGCTGTGCTGTAGCCCGCGTTTGTAAGGAGCGATGCAATGGTCTCCTGGTCTGACTTAATTGTGGGCCCTTTATTCCAGGCTATAGGTGACGATCGAAATGGATAACAGCCTGTCAGTAGGCCGTATCGTGAAACATGGCAGAGCGGACCGGAGGCATGGGCGTCTGTAAAGATCATGCCTTCTGCGGCGAGTCGCTCGATATTGGGCATCTCAATTTTCGAGTCGGCATTAAACGGACGGGGGTCCCCGTATCCCATGTCATCAACAAGAATAAATACAATATTTGGTTGCGTATTTTTTTCAATCGGAGCAGAGCATACGTGGTTTGGTGAAAGGGAGAAAAACAAGATGAAAAGGGCAGTGCTGTAGAGTGCGAACCAGCACGTTGTGTGTCTTCTTGTGTGCCTGCTCTGCTGAAGTTGGACCATGTTGTCTTTCATCCTGTTTTTGTTTCTGTCACGATTGTGAGGAGAGCAATTCTGCTTTGCTTGTAGCAACTCATTGTCGTATTTCCAAGCAATGATTGACAGAGGTGGAGTTCGCTCGCGGTTAGCGTGCAATGTGCTGTTCATTCATGTATGCAGAGCGCAATCGCCGGAGAAGAGTGCATACCGAAAGCGGACGTCTTTCGCATAGCTGATTCACTTGTACCACTGTGCTGATTGCAGGGACGGCCTTTGGCTTCCTGTTCTTTTCCATGAAGGATTAGGCTGGCGGGAGGCCCTGCATGCGACGCCATGCAGAAAGTTGTCCAAGATGCGACATGATGTGGCCACCACAATAGAACGCATGAACCGATGAGAGTGTTGGGAACCGTTCGGCGAGTGGGCCTTCAGCTGGATTTGGATGGTCAAACGACTCGTTAGGAGTTTCGCGGAGTGTTTCAATGAGTTTTTTGTGACCAGCACTAAAAAATGCAAGAACCTCGTCGAACGATGGATACACAGTATGGTTCGGGTCATCCTGACAGGTTGCTGTTTTGTCAAAGACTTTTTCAAACCCAGCCGGTAGTGGAAGTGAATCCTTGTCAAGTTGGCCCAAGACTTTTGGAGGATACAAACTCAGATGGCCAAAAATGAAACAGGGATGGTTTGAGGAAACCATGTGCCCGCCTGGTCGCGCGAAGCGAGCGGCCTCAATGTGGGGGATGTCCTGCCTTAGGCGGTCGGCGTAGCTCACAGCGGATTCAAGTGAATCAGCAATAATATTTCCTGTCGTACGTTGCATAGCAGAATCCTTTGTTCTTGGTCCGGTTATTGGTTCGTTCGTTGTCGCTTGGCGAGCAGGTTAATGGCTTCCGGAAGCGCCTCGCATTCCTCTCGGAAAACACGAGCAGCAAGTGTCTCCGGCGAATCATCGGGGGCAACTGGGACCTGCCGCTGAAGTAGAACGCTGCCATGATCATATTCATTGTCAACAAAGTGAACAGTGCATCCAGAGGTTGTAACGCCTTGTTCAATGACAGCCGCATGAACTCGATTGCCGTAGAATCCCTTTCCGCCAAAAGCAGGAAGCAGCGATGGATGGATGTTGACTACTCGATTCACAAAATCATCCGGGATTGCCACGAGTTGGAGAAATCCGGCCATGACAACAAGGTCAACGTTCGCTTCGCGGCAGGAGCCGAAGAGGTCTGCACTCCATGCTTCAAGCGATGCATCACCTCGCGGGTTTATTATGGTGCGAATACCTGCAGACTCAGCGATTGTCACTCCGCGAACACCTTCTCGGTTCGAAAGAACAAGCTCGACGGTACCCAAAAGATTCCCGTTTTTTTGCCAAAACAACAGGTTCTCGAGGGTTCGTCCGGATCCGGATAGGAGGACAGCAAGGCGAAGTGGTTGGGCGATGCCTTCTCTACTCACTAGACCAGGTTCCCTTCTCTTAGGCGGTCTCAGGCGTGGCGACCCGTTTCAAAGTGATGGTGAGTGCGTGCCCATCAAGATCAAGCGTCTCTTCTTCGGCATCTGGTATCTGGTCGAAACCAATTGACGCAGCAAGCGTCTCCGAAGCTATTGTTTTGACATGTGCCTGAAGTGCCATTCGAAGTTCATCTGATTCGGTGACAAACCCCAAGGCAATTCTGTCGGTAAATTCGAGATCAACTGTTTTTCTCTGTGACTGAACAGTATGAATGACGTCCCGGACCCTGCCCTCGGCAATTAGGTCCGGAGTGAGTTCGCTGGAAATCACTACAACACCTCGAGTGCCTTCAGCGGCAGCCCATCCTTCGCGGGCGGTCGTGCGAATGAGACATTCTTCCTCGGTGATCGACACATCCGTCCCATCCTGTAGTGTGATGACAGCTTGCCCGTCGTCTTGAAAGGAAGTCATGAGGGTTGCGGCATCGGCCTGCTGCAGGGCATTGCGAACAAGAGGCAGTTTTTTTCCAAGCCGTGGCCCAAGTTTCTTGAGATCAGGAAGAATTGTCCGGGTAATGTATCGATCCGGGTCTGCACAGATTTCAAACGCCTTCACATTCAGTTCATCACACACCAAGTCCGCGTGCGAAGTAAGCCAGTCGGCGTCAGCCTTGTGTGATTCTGCGAGGATCACTTCAACCTTTGAAAGTGGCTGTCGCACCTTGAGTTTTTCCTGAGCCCGTGCTGCTCGGCCGAGTGAGGCGACTTCGCGAATCAGTGCCATTTGCCGCGCAAGATCTGGATCAATCAGAGAGGTGTTGGCTGTTGGGTAGTCGGTGAGATGGATGCTCTCGGGCACGTCGTTTCCAAAGGGGCCAACAGCTAGATTCTGCCAGAACGCCTCGCTTACAAAGGGTACGAAAGGTGCTGCCAGCCGAGCAGTAGTCGTGAGTACTTCATAGAGCGTCCAGTAGGCGTCGCATTTTTCTTGATTGCCGTCAGCAGATGTGTCTGCTTTCCCGGCAGCCCAAAACCTATCTCGGCTCCTTCGCACAAACCAGTTGCTGACTGCATCAACGAGATCGGAAAGTGCCCCGGCAGCAACATAATGATCATAGTTGTCAAGCGCGCCGACCATCTTATGCCCGGTTGCATGCAGTTCAGCCAACATCCAACGATCGAGTTCGCTGCGTTGGTGTGCTGGGCGAAACCCATTGCCAGCTATGAGATTCGCATGGTCGAGCTGGCCGGGAGAATCCACATCAGTCGCTGGATTGAATCCGTCGATGTTGGCGTAAATGACAAAGAAGCTGTAGACGTTCCAGAGCCGCAGGAGAAACTCTGGGACACTTTCACGAATAGCTTGTTCGCTGTAGCGGATGCTATTCCATGGAGGCTGGCCGGCGAAAAAATACCAGCGGAGTGCATCTGCTCCATACCGATCCAGGATCTCGGACGGCTCTTTGTAGTTCCGCTTGCTTTTGGACATTTTGCCACCGTCCTCGCCAAGCATATGCCCGAGAACGATACAATTTCGGAAAGGGTGTGGGTAGTCATTGGGTGGCATCGCTGTTGTGGCGTTTGTCGATGCAGCATCAGTCGTTGATTCAGGTCCAAAAAGGAGAGTGCTGATGGCAAGCTGGCTATAAAACCAGCCGCGCGTCTGATCGATGGCTTCAGAGATAAAATCAGCGGGCCATTGCGACTGAAATTCTTCTGCACCTGTGTGTGGCCAACCCCACTGGGCAAAAGGCATTGCTCCAGAGTCGAACCAACAATCAATCACCTCTGGTACACGGCGCATACGGGCATCTGCTGCAAATGGTGAGTCATATGTGATGGCATCAATGTAGGGTTTATGGACGCGAAGGTCTTCCGACAAATCAGGGTTATCGACTTTGGCTTGATCGAAAACCTCAGTGCCCGTTGCGCCAGGTTGGGCAAGCAGTGCGTTGTATGAAGAGATGGCTTCAGCTTTCCCAGTTTCTTCGCAGACCCAGATAGGAAGGGGTGTTCCCCAGTAGCGTTCTCTGGATAACGCCCAGTCGACGTTGTTCTTGAGGAAATTGCCAAAACGCCCTTCCTTAATGTGTTCGGGCATCCAGTTGATCTGGCTGTTATTGGCGAGCATTTCATCTCGGAATTCGCTAGTGCGAATAAACCAGCTCGCTCTCGGATATTGAATCAGCGGATCGTTATCAGCCCGCCAACAGAATGGATAGTCATGCAGATACTGCTCTTGGTGAACAAGCAGGCCGCGACTGCGAATGTCACGAGTCAGATCACGGTCACACTCCTTGACAAAGCGACCGGTCATCATGGGGAATTCGTCTGTAAACGTGCCGTCGGGTGCGACGCAATTGATGAGTGGTGGAAGTTCGTTTTCGAATCGGTCTCGTTCCGCCATTAATACACTGTAATCGACCTCACCAAAGGCTGGAGCGATGTGCACAATGCCGGTGCCTGAATCTGTGGTGACAAAATCAGCTTCAATAACTCGCCAAGCAACATGCTCATTCATTCCGGTTTTTAGTGGTGCAACCTGTGGCTCGCCAT
>CAXEMW010000161.1:0-7282 GCA_963997395.1 uncultured Planctomycetaceae bacterium | reverse complement strand
AGGCGAATTTCTTTTGTACGTCCATCGGAAAGGCAGATGACAACTGTGTCTGCTGTCGGCTGCTCAATAGATCTGATTCCAACGCCTTCCGGTCCGCGCTCCCCTCGCTTGGCTTCCTGAGCCCGATCAACGAGATCAAGTAATTCCGGGTCATCAACCAAGTCAACCTTGTTCAGGAAGACAACCAATGCCGGAACACCTACCTGACGTGCCAAAAGAATATGTTCACGCGTCTGAGGCATAGGGCCGTCAGCAGCACTCACAACAAGAATGGCACCGTCCATCTGGGCAGCGCCAGTAATCATGTTCTTGACAAAGTCAGCATGCCCTGGGCAGTCAATATGAGCATAGTGACGCTTCTCAGTTTGGTATTCGACGTGACTAACAGCAATGGTTACCGTTTTGGTTTCATCTCGAACGGTTCCGCCCTTTGCAATGTCTGCGTAGCTCTTGGCCTCAGCCAGATCCTTCGCCGCCTGCACGGCGACAAGGGCACCGGTGAGCGTCGTTTTCCCATGGTCAATGTGCCCGATCGTGCCGACGTTCACGTGGGGTTTTGTTCGCTCAAAAGTATCCTTAGCCATGCTCTTTTCCTCGGCCTTTCCTCATTGAAGGGGTAGCAGGTTTTCTTGACCTGCTTGTTGTAAAAAACTTCAAAATTATTCTGTTACGACTACGAACCGCATCAGATTGTATCGTTAAATTCTCAAAAACGGGATATTCTCTTTACAAATTTTAAGAGCCCATTACGGCAGAGCTGCTGATGGGATTTGAACCCATGACCTCGTCCTTACCAAGGACGCGCTCTACCAACTGAGCTACAGCAGCCTAAATTGCTGTCTGGGCATCGATTATGTACCGAAATATCTCCTTAGTTTTAAACGTTTTGTCACATCTGGATAGAAGTAAAACCTAATATTTCTTGAATTATTATATTTCTCGAATCGGATCAGCAAAAAAGAGCGGGTGAAGGGAGTCGAACCCTCGTCTTTAGCTTGGAAGGCTATTGCTCTACCATTGAGCTACACCCGCTGTTTTTATGTCTATATCGGATGTTTCACTACAGCACTTCATTTCATTGGTGTATTGAATTTCTGTTGAGTGGGCATCCATTTTATGTAGTGGGGAGTACAGGATTCGAACCTGTGAAGGCACTGCCATCAGATTTACAGTCTGACCCCTTTGACCGCTCGGGAAACTCCCCTTCGCAAAATGTGGTTGTAAATGCTTCTTTTTGCCGGTTTCAGGAGGCTCCTTCAGTGGCTGGCCTACCTGTTTTTCTCCTTTAAAGCTCCATTTTATTCTTACCGAAATGTTGTATCGACCTCGCCTAATGTGTGGCCGGTTCGGTCGGCAGGCAAAGCCTCCGTCCAGTGTCGGCATCCGAACGACGAAATAGTCCACAAACAGACGTACGTCGAACAGTTTCCATCCGGCTGCGTCGTGAGCTAGCGGCGGGACTTGAACCCGCAACCTGCTGATTACAAATCAGCCGCTCTGCCAATTGAGCTACGCTAGCGGGCCTTTTGGACCGCGAACCGAACAAGTCTACGGATTCACTGGCGACGTGCAAGATGGATGATGGCACGGCAACGACAGGAATCACAATCCAAAGAATGGATTCCAACGGTTGGTTTACAAGATGAAAATGTGTTTATCGGGGTATTTCCCACATACATTCCAGAAGTAATAAGAACTTGAAAAGCACAAATATGGTTCTTGAAATTGATTTTCCCCCACCCTTTGTAGGCCCTAGCACCTGTTTCCCAAGACGAACCTTTAGGTAATAAAACCAATTAGCGTTGGGTGTTGAGGCGCCAATACCCAGTCTGTCATCATTGTGCCTTCTTTATATTCTTTTTTTATTTCGGCAACGTTTGCGCAGGTTTAGGGCGAAATCATATAGTTCGGAATTGGAACGCCAAACAGATTCGAGGGTGAAATGCATTCAAAAATTGGATCAACGCAAACAACTCGTGAGACATCGTTGCCTGTCCAGGAGGTTGTTCTTGTTGACTGTCCCGATGAGGTCGGTCTTATCCATAGGATCACCGGCGTCCTATCCGCTCACCAATGGAATATTGAAAGGAATCAAGAATTTGTTGATGGTGAGGCTTCTCACTTTTTTTTCCGTGCAGAGGTGTCGTCCAAGGCATGTTGCTCGACGCAAGGCATGCATGACCTTCAAGCTGCACTTGCTGATGTGTTGCCCGCCAAAGCAAGTGTCCGCATTGTGTCGCGAGAGCCGAGGCCCATTGTCATTTGTGCGACTCGTGAGCCGCACTGTTTAGGCGAGTTACTTTTGCTGGATGCTGTTGGTGAACTACCCGGCAAAATCGTTGCGGTAATAAGCAATCACGACACCTTGCGTCAGCTTGTTGAGAGATTTGAGGTGCCTTTTCATTTTTTGCCTCACCACGAAAAAAGTCGGGAAGCCCACGAACAGCAGTTAGCCGAGTTAATTGACACCTATGCCCCCGAGGCCATTGTCCTCGCACGATATATGCGAGTTCTCTCCGATTGTTTTGTTGATCGCTATTCAAAAAAATTAATCAATATTCACCACTCATTTCTACCAGCCTTTGTGGGAGCGGCACCCTACCACCAGGCGTTTGAACGAGGCGTCAAAGTGATCGGGGCAACAGCTCATTACGTAACGGCAGAGCTCGACGCTGGTCCAATCATTGCCCAAGATGTTATTCCTGTGGACCATACCTTTTCAGCAAAACAGATGGCTCAGGCAGGGCGTGACGTAGAAAAAATTGTGCTCGCAAAAGCAGTGCGACTCGTACTTGAGGACCGCGTTTTTATGCACAATGGTCGAACCGTAGTATTCTCCTGAAGAAGCGGGAGTAACACGCTGTTTTTTCAGCTTCATATGCTGTTTCTGGACCAATACGCGTGGGTTGTACCTTACTAAGGTTGATTCAATGATCGGCTCGAAAACAGAAGACACCGCCATCGCATCAGACTTTTGGTGCATGGTTGCCGGTTGAAGGGTTATAACTACGACAGATTCGTTTGTTCAGTCTCGATTTTGAATTCAAGAGTCAAACACTTTGGGAAGTGGGTTCGAGTATGCGTTCGCAAGTATTTTGCTGGTTGGTTCTTCTTTCAATGATCTTTGGCTCTTCAGATATAGTTTTTGCCCAAAAAGTATCTGTTGAAGAATTTACCTTGCCGAATGGAATGCAGTTTCTGCTCGTACCCAGAACAGATCAACCAAATGTTGTAAGTGCTGGCTGGGTAGCTCGTGTTGGAAGCGTGAATGAACGTCCAGGAATAACTGGGATCAGCCATTTTTTTGAGCACATGATGTTCAAGGGAACAAATACGATTGGAACACGAAACCCCGATAAGGATCGTACGTTTCGAGTAGAGCAGAAAAAGGTGCGCGACCAGATGAACCAACTGGTACTGAGTGAACAGTACGAACGATATCGGAACGGAGAAATAAATGACCCTTGGGATTCAGTAAACGATACACCTCGGCTAAAGAGTTTGCGGACGAAACTGGACACACTTATTCGTGCCCAGCAGGGCCGAGGAAAAGCTGGCCCGGCCACTGCAACTATCGTCAAAGACGAATTTGATCAGGTTTATACAAAGGCTGGTGGTAGTGGCATGAATGCCTTTACGAGCTATGACCTGACCTGCTACTTCATCACCGTGCCATCAAATAAACTGGAATTATGGGCGTGGATGGAGAGTGATCGGTTGAACGACAGTGTGTTTCGAGAGTTCTATTCGGAACGAGATGTTGTTCATGAGGAACGACGTCTACGTACAGACAGCACGCCAACAGGTCGATTTCAAGAGCAATTCAATTCGATGTTTTGGGCTTCGTGCGGATATTCCTGGCCCGTTATTGGCTGGCCAAGCGACCTCAACAGCTACACCTTTGAGCAGGCGCAGGTGTATTGGAATACGTATTATCGCCCCGGTAATCTTTTTGGTGTTGTAGTCGGTGACTTTGATCCAAAACAAGCAAAGAAGTACATCAGACAGTATTTTTCACGACTTGACCCCGGGAGCAACAAATTGCCAGCCGTTGTTACGCTTGAGGTTGAACAATTAGCCGAACAGCGAATGAATGCGATTGGTGATTTTCCGCCAACGATAGAAATTCGTTACCACACTGTGCCAGCAGGTCATGTCGACAGCTACCCTCTCGACATGCTTGCAGAGGTGCTCAATGAGCGAACAGGTCGTCTCTATTCTACGATGGTGGAGGGGCGTGGAATTGCTGCTACAGCATCGGCAAGTTCAGACACGCGAAAGTACGCTGGCCTGTTTTCTTTTGACGCTATGACCCGCGGGGACGCGGTCCCAGAGCAACTCGAGCAAGCTTGGTATGAAGAGTTGGCAAAGCTGCAGACGGAAGAGTTGTCAGATCGCGAGTTGCGCAAAGTAAAGAATCGTGTTGCAGCATCAAATTATCGTCGACTTGAGAACAACATGTCGCTCCTCATCCAGTTGGCTTTCAGTGAAGCGTTGCTGGATTGGGAAGAGATCAATGAAGGTCCTGCGAAATATGAAGCAGTTACGGCAGATGATATCAAAAGAGTTGCAAAGAGCTATTTCGATGAGACGAATCGTAGTGTTGCAATTTACCGAAGAAACTCGGAAGAGGTCGCAGCGAAGGAGGCTGAAAAGTGAATCATCAGGCGTTAAGAAATATCATGTTTATGCGTCCCCTAGCAGGTGTTGTTGCCGTGAGCCTGCTCTGCTTCTCACAAGTCTTTGCTATTCCGCCACGCCCTGAAGCGATTGAATTTCAGCCGCTCGAGTACACACCGCCACGTGCGGCTGATTTTCGCAGAATGCTTTCCGATGGAACGATTGTGTACGTTGCAGAATCTCATGAATTCCCACTTGTCAATGTTTCAATCACTTTCAAAGGTGGAGGTTCGCTTGATCCAGCAGCGACCCCCGGGCTTGCTTCTGTAATGGCGAGAATGGTTCGTGAGGGTGGGGCAGGTGATATGAGTCCAGCGATGTTTGATGAGACTCTGGATTTTCTTGCAACCGAAATGTCTGTCTCTGCTGGCAACACATTCACAACAGCACGAATGAACTCATTAAGTGGCAATCTTGATGAGAGCCTTAAGCTCTTTGTCACAATGTTGCGAAAGCCAGCTTTTGAGAAACAGCGACTCGAGGTTGTGAAGGCACGGCTGCTTGAGTCATTGAAACAACGGAATGACAATGCTTCATCAATACTGGCTCGTGAGTGGAAAGCTATGCTCTATGGCCGAAAACATTTTGAAGCGAGTCAGCCAACAGCTTTGAGTGTTGAGGCAATTAGTCGAGAGCAGCTTCAGACAATTCACGAGCAGATTATCCATCCGGGAAATATGATTGTTGCTGTATCTGGTGACTTTGCTATTGAGGAAATGCTGGAAAAACTCACGCAAGCGTTTGATGGCTGGGAACGGGGGGCTGTGGCTCCCGACCCGCACATGCCAGAAGCAGTCCTTGTTCCGGGCCTTTATCACGTTCAGAAGGAGATTCCGCAGGGAAAAGTGGTGCTTGGGAAGCGAGGGATAGTTCGCGATGACCCAGACGCCATTCCATTGCTTTTACTGAATGAGATTCTTGGTGCCGGTGGCTTCACCAGCCGGCTTATGCAGAAGGTTCGGAGCAATGAAGGTCTGGCGTATTCAGTTCGTTCTATCCTGTCTCAGCGAGTCAATTATCCGGGCGCGTTTCAGGCTACATTTGAAAGCAAAAACCCAACGGTAGCACTAGCCACAAAAATTGTTCTCGGTGAGATTGCTCTGATTCGTCAGCAGCCCGTAACCGATGAGGAAATCGAGGTTGCAAAGCAGGGTTTAATTGAGACGTTTCCCCGGCAGTTTGAGAGCAAGCCAACAACACTTCAGGTGTTTGTAAATGATGAGTGGACGAATCGGCCCAAAGACTACTGGCGTACCTTTCGTGAAAAAGTCAGAACGGTAACAAAAGACGATTTGCTCAGAGTTGCAAAAAAACACCTTGATCCGTCACAGATGGCAATTCTTGTTGTCGGTGATTGGGAAGCGATTGCTCGCGGAGACCTTGAGGGAAGGGCGACGATGAAAGAATTTTTCGATGGCGAGGTAAAGCATCTCCCCCTTCGAGATCCACTAACGCTTGAGCCCCTTCCACTTGATTGAACGCAGTGGTGTTTGTGGTGGAAGATGGTTTTGCCAGAACAAAGGCTGGTGCTATGCCTACGCTCCTTGAGAAACTACCGCCTGCTCGGCCAGCAGAACTTCATGCTGCGACGATTGCACAAGAGGTGTCCGGAAATCACATTCTGGCTACTACAGTTGGTCGCGGTCAGGCTGCGATTACACTTGCCGAGACTCGACCAGATGCAGAGGTGAACCTCTGGTTTCATGACCAATACCAGCAGCAGTTGTTGGTCAGTGCGGTACAGGATTTCCCCGCACAATTAGGCCTGTATTGCGAGGCCGATGCTCCAGCGATCACTCACGAAGGACAATACGATCTCGCTGTTATTCCTGTTTTCAAATCTGGCGAGGCGGAGTTTACGCGAGATGTGTTGCAGGCGGCTTTTCAAGCATTAGGTGTCGGCGGTCAATTGGTTGCCGCGATTGATAATCCTCAAGACAAGTGGTTGCGATCGCATCTGGCTGCTACCGGTGAGACGGTGCGGGTGCGTCCGGATACCTCAGAAAAGCCGAAAACGGTCTGTTACATCGTTCGAAAAACGCAACCGTTAAAAAAAGTCAGAAACTTCGAGTGCAAGATAGTGTTCCGTGACCAGGAACATTTGCTTACCGCGTTGAGTCGCCCGGGTGTGTTTGCACATCGTCGGATTGATCCAGCGGCTCGGCATCTACTGAATGCTATTGATCTGGCTGAAGGTGCTCGTGTTCTCGAATTAGGCTGTGGATCAGGTTGCGTCAGTTTGGGTCTCGCAGCGAGACATCCATCAATAGGAATTTACGCGATCGACTCTTCAGCTCGTGCCGTTTCCTGTTTGCGACAGTCTGCAGTAGAAAATAATCTACCGAACATCACGGTTGCTCTCGAGGCTTCGGGGATAGTTCCTGATCCCGGGTGCTATGATCTGGTTGTTGCAAATCCGCCCTATTACTCAGATTTTCGCATCGCTGAAATGTTTGTGAACTCAGCCAAAGTTGCGCTTGCACCTGGGGGTACCCTCCTTTTGATTACAAAGCAACCTTCCTGGTATTTAGAACAGTTGCCTCAGGCTTGGAATGACGTAGCACAGGAACTTGTGAAGGGGTACCACATCATTGAGGCAGTC
>CAXEMW010000160.1:0-7328 GCA_963997395.1 uncultured Planctomycetaceae bacterium | reverse complement strand
AGTTACACAGGGTTTGATGTTGCTTTTGTATCTCGCGTGGTACCAGACAGGATCGAGGGCGAGTTGATCCATCTGTTTGCACCAGATCGAACCCCACGGCTTCGTGATGTCCAGAATGGAGCCACTCAATTGCCCTGGACGACTGAGCGATACAGCCGACCAGAGGAAGAGGGGGAGAGTACCGAAGCCATTGCCGTGCTGAAGAGGCACGCGGTCTGCTTTTTTAGTCTGTCTGGACACAAGATCGGGATGACAGGCCTTCATCTCAAAAGCAATCCAAGCGACCCGCAAGCCAATGCCCAGCGGACGGCTGAGGCAGCAATTGTCCGGCGTATTGTCCAGCGCGAGATTGTGAGTCGCGGCTATCTACCTATCATTCTTGGGGATTTAAATGACTACGATCCAGACGTCGAAATGGCAGATTCGACTCGAAAAACTGCGACGTCTGTCCTGCGGAGGCTCAAAGATATCGATCCTCAACGAGACGGTACTGAACTCGTGAATGCTGCGGCACGGATTCCACGAGTCGCTGATCGGTTCTCATCACATTGGGATTACAACGAGAATGGGGCAGCAGACGGTGACGATGTATTTACCCTGATTGATCACATTTTGCTTGATAAGCAACTTGCTACGGGGCTCAAACGTGTGTTTATCTGCCACGCGAACAGCCTTGAAATTTCTGACCATTTTCCTGTGGTCGTTGATCTTGATCTCTCGGCTACCTCGTCAAGCCACCAGTAGTCAGAGATTGATTTTCAGACAGGCAGGAACTATCAGGCCGTACTCATTTCTTCTCTGACTTTTTCAAGAAGAGCTTTCGTTGCTTTGATGCCTTCGGGTTCCGGGGTGGTTTTGCCCTCGTACTCGACTCCAACATAGCCGTGGTATCCGGCGTCCAGGACGAGTTTGAGCATCCGCCGATAGTCAGTCTTTGTTTCATCTCCGTTGGCATCAAAGTCATGGCTTTTTGCACTGACACCCTTTGCGTATGGCATGAGTTCTTCGACACCCTTGTAACGATCGTAGTCGTGGAAATTTCCAAAATCAGGGAGTGTTCCAGCATTGGATCGATTGATCTGCTTCATTACGCCCGCGAGCCATGTGCCATTACTGGAAAGGCCGCCGTGATTTTCAACAATGATATTGAGTTCGAGTTGCGCTGCGTATTCAGCAAGTCGAGAAAGCCCATCAACAGCAAGTTTCTGCTGCTCTTCATATGACCCTTTGCTTGCAGCATTGACTCGGATGGAGTGACACCCCAAACGTTTGGCTGCTTCAACCCACGGGAAATGATTCTCGATTGCAGTTGTTCTCGCCTTTTCGTCAGGGTCACCAAGCTTACCGAGGCCGTCACACATAATGAGAACATTTGTGACGCCTTCATCAGCGGCTCGCTGGTTGAGTTGAGCAAGGTAGTCGTAGTCTTTGGCTTTGTCCTTAAAAAACTGATTGACGTACTCAACGGCATCAATGCCATACGTTCGTTTTGATTCTCGAGGGAAGTCAAGATTGTCTATCTGGCCTTTGAATAATGCTTTGTGGAGAGACCATTGAGCGAGCGAAATTTTGAATAGGGGAGCTACCGTCGAACTACTATTATCCGCACTGACAAATCGTCGCTGCGATGCGATCAGTAGACCAGCTGCTGCCATGCCAAAGTGTCTACGAGTCAAACGAGTGTTGTGGCTGGTTGTGTTTGCAGTCTGGTTGAGCACGAGGCATCTCCGTAAAAGAAAAGTTGTTTAGGTTGATTCAGGGTTGTAGGTTTTGCCACTGTAGCGAAGCGCGACACCAACAAAAGCAACTGCTGCACAGAGCATCACTCCAGTGAAAAACCAGTAATAATTTGCTCCCGCAAGCCATTGATCAAGTGGCCGACGGCTAATCATAGCATTTATTACAGCAGTAAATTCGTTTCCGATGGCAATGCTAGCAAGGTAGCAGCTCATAACAATTGATTTAATGCTCGGTGGAGCTTGAGTATAGCTGAACTCAAGGCATGTGATGCTTACCATAACTTCAGCAGCTGTCAGTAGTGCGTATGCGAATACCTGCCAGCCAATCGAGGGCGTCTGGCCGGCTTCTATCCACATCTGGATAAAACCACTTATTGAAAAAGCAGGTACCGTCAGGAACATACCAAGACCAATTTTACGAAGGGGTGTTAACGGGAAAAATCGGTCGATCGCCGGATAGATAACATAAGAGAAAAGCGGCACAAAAATGAGTATGAACAGCGGGTTGACTGCCTGAAGTTGACTTGGCAGCCAGGTAATACCAAGTAACTCCATGTCCATTGATTTTGCCTGGAGCACCCACGCGCTCGCTGTTTGGTCAAACAGACACCAAAATGCTGCAATACAGAGATACACCGGAATGAGACTGCCGAGAGCCCGAAGCCCCTCCCCGCTCAATGCTTCACGAAGAAATGCCTTGCCTCGAGGGGGCACATGGACAAAAGTATTTCTGCCAAGCCAGAAAACAAGTGTTGCCAGTGCCATGAGTACTCCGGGAACGCCGAACGCAAGCGATGGCCCCGGTACAATACCAAGTTCTGCCAGAGGTTCTGCGAGACTTCCGAACAGATCATGAAAGCTCTTTTCATTCAGGAGAATCGGGGTGAGGAGCGTACTTGCCAGCGCACCGAGGTTGATGGCTAGGTAGAACCAGCCGAACACACGGCTGAGCAGATGCCGGTTTCCACTGCCAAACTGATCACCGACGTGTGCTGAGACGCAGGGCTTAATAGCACCGGTTCCGACTGCAATAAGTGCTAGGCCAATACCAAGACCAAGGCGTGTTTCATCAACAGCCAGCGACAGATGCCCAAGACAATAGATAATTGAAAGCCAGAGAATGGTGCGGTATTTCCCAAAGATCCAGTCGGCAAGAATTGCCCCAATGAGAGGGAAGAGGTAGCCGGCAACCACAAACGTATGTAAGTAAAACTTGGCGTCTGTATTGCTCATGACGGCTAAGTCGCCGCTGCGATTGACGAGATGCTCTGTCATGAAAACAGCCAGAATGGCCTTCATGCCATAGAACGAAAAGCGTTCGGCAGCTTCATTTCCAACAATATATGGAATACCAGACGGCATTCCGTCTGCTTTTGATGGTGTTGTCCGATAAGATGGTGTCATTACTGCATGTGCCTGACGGTTACCAGTGGAAGCCTCCACCCAGAATACTTTCCTATTTATAACCAAGACTAATAACCAAGAGCATGAACCAAACACGGCCCTACTGGCAAGGAGAGCTTCCCGAAGGCTGGCTTCTTGTCACCGCAGACAGGCTTCCCGCGTGGATGCTTTCACCTTTTGGAGCGACATGGGCCTCCAATCCAACGATCTGCCAGTTTGCTTCAGCAGGGCTCGCATGTGATCGAGTGCTGGTCGGAATAATGGATCCAACCAAAACCCTCCATGAGATTGCTTTGGGGCATTCCGGCAGTCAGCATGACACGATCGTTGGGCCACTGGTTGCCGCAGAAGCCCGTGGCTGGAATGTGACAGTGGTAACAGATGCTGAGGAACAGTTCTCAGATTTGAAGACACGATTCGAAAATCTGAATGTTGTTGGTGTTGCTCCGCAATGCGTTCCTGTGACGGTTGAAGAAGAAGAAGAAAGTAGTTGCGGGCATGTTTTACGTACAGCAATACAAGAGTTCGAGAAAGGCAAGGCGGATCTTTTGTGGGTGCACCTGAACAGTCTTGGTGTCTCATGGGACGCGCCTCAGGTGTGGCGAGACGGTTTTTTTGATGAGGATGATCCACCACCTGGCCCCGCAGCTCAAATTCCACAGTTTGCCGTAACGGATGAAACAGATCCGGATCAAGTGAGTACCGTACGGCAGATCTTTGCTGGTGAACTCGCGCATCTGGATGACTGGCTTGGACGACTTGTCGCGGCTGTCAGTGGTCGCTGGCAGCGATTCGGGATGTTGCTGCTGGGGCTGCGAGGCATTCCTCTCGGTTTGCATGGTCAGGTTGGCATCGCTCCTCATGAGCCGGCGCCATACACAGAGTTGACTCATGTGCCAGCGATTCTGGTTGATCCAGCAGATCGGCAGGCAAGTCAACGATATGGTGGACTTCTCATGCCTGTAGATCTTGGGGCGACGGTTGGCGAACTGATCGCAGGCACGGGCGATTCAACGACGCAACGTGAGCGGGCGGAGGGAACCCCCGCGGAAGTTGGTCAAAGTATCGGGCGGCTTCTTGAAGGCGACGCAGGGCTGTGGCGTACTGGCGTTCGAGACCGAGTGTACAGCGTTGGCGGCGGTGGTCACGCCCTGACGGTTGCTGGTTGGTCACTTGTACAGCCACTTGATGGGCCGGCAAAGCTTTTTCTGAAGCCAGATGATTACTTTGACCTATCCGACGTTGCAGATCGTTCGCGGGAGGTCTCAAAAGCTCTCGCAGACTGCCTGGATGCCCTAGTTCATCGGCGTTCAAAGGCTGATACGGAACCTTTACCGGCCGTGCTGGTGGATGAAGGAACAAAGCGTCGATAGCCAAAACAGGCGGATTTTGGCTCCGATCTGGTTTTGCCCTCGTGTCGCATGATCGATAGTATCTCGCCATTATGAAAAGCTCCCGCTTGCTATCAAGCAGGTGCATTGAATTGTGTTGACGGTTCGAGGCCGTCACAGATCTGTTGTGTAGATAGTTACTGAGATGATCCTTCATCAGTTTGCCCATTTGTTCAAGTTCGTGCTCTTGCTGATTGTGTCGGCGGTGGCGGTACCGCGTCAGATATGTGCAGCGGAACATGAATCGCCGCCACCTGTTCGGCTACGAATCGAATGGGGGGGCGGTGAAGAGCGGTTGTGGACAGGGCGTATCGAAGTGCTCACAACCCCTTCAGTCCAAAGTCCTGCTGGCGACAATTTCATAAACAGTAAGTCAGTTAGGCACATCGACTGGTGTCTTCTCTCAGAACATGCAGATGAGGCTCTTGGGTTGCATCGTCAAGGAGCAGCCCTGGTTATTCAGAACGAGCAGCCACGTGATGGTGGTGGGATTGATTTGCGGATTAGTGATTGGCAATCAAAGCGACTTCGCATTTTGCTCAGGCCGATGGATGCGGCACCTGGAGAGACAGGCGTGGGCATCGAGGGTTCGGTTGCAGCATTCTTGGTTGATCAATCACTCCATCAACTCGATGGCAGCGGAAATCGGCTGACAATTGGTGCCGTGGCAGGTGATCTTTTACGGATGCGATTCACACCACCAGTTTCATCGAATGCAAAATGGCAGGGAGAGCAGATGGCTCGCGTCGATGTGCATCCCTTACTGCCAACGAGGGCGGCCGGATATGGGAGTGTCGAACTTCGCCTCGCATTGAAAAATATCCGTACCGGGGAAGAGCTGCAGACTCAATCTCAGCCACTCGTTCCTTTTGATTCAGCGCCACCTACTGAGGGAATCGTGTTGGAAGAATGGCAGCCGGTTACTTTTGAATGTGGAGTCCCTTCGGTTCCTGGTGTGTATCAGTTGCAACTTGACGCTATTGAACAAGGGAGCCTGCGGTGGTCTCGTACCTTGGCGTCAGCCACAAAAGAATTTGTAGTTTCTTCAAACAGCATGCTGTCGAGTGGGGAAGGCGAAGAGTCGTGGCAGTTGATCTATGAACTTGACCCTGGGAGCCCTCGTTTGCATGAGCGATTACGGCGATTGCCAGGCCAGGCAGCAGCATCGATGGCATCAATGAGGAGGATTTCGTTGCCTGCGATGCCGATGCCATCACTTGGTGATGCTGCAGATCGAATTCCATCGTTGTCACTGCCAAAAGTGCCGATGCCTGGTCTTCCCAAGGTTCCTTCTGTTGACAGTCTGATGCCGAGGTTTAGTGGTCTTCTTTCAACAGGCCACTCGACCGTTGAGCCTCATCAGCTTGGCGCGATGCTTCGACTGCCACCAATGAGTGCTTCGGGTGTACCTACCTGGGAAGGAATTGTGATTACGGACGCTGTACCAGGTCGGCCGCATGCTGTGGAAGTCGCCTACCCCAGCGACCAGCATGTTGCAATTGGTTTATCAGTTCTTGAGCAGGACTCTGGTGCGACGCATATTTCGGTTCGGCATGACGGTGGGTTTGAGGTGCCACGACCACCTGCTGGTTCGTCAGCAGTCCTGCGTCGGCACCGTTTTGTTTTCTGGCCTCGAACTCAATCACCACTATTGGTGATCAGTAACTCATCGCGTCATCAGACGGCCACGGTCGGACGGGTGACTGTGTATCGAGGACCGGCAAAGATGAGTGATTCGGTGTTGCCGGTGAGTGGCTACGGGGAACGTCGAATCTTTGCGCCAGTGCCACGTGAGGCATCGGCTGCGCAGGCTGGTGGCGAAAAAGATGTGGGCCAGCCTGCTGGATGGGTTCACTGGTACGACGAACTATGGCAGACCGCCGAACGTCTCAAGAGCCAGCAAGTCACCGGTTTGGCAGTCGATGTCTATGCTGGCGGGGCGAGTCTTTGGCAGTCCGACCTGACTGCTGGAGGACCACGATGGGAAGGGGGGGCAGGTGACCCTTCGTTTGATGAGGAAAACCGCCTTGCGTTGCTGTGTCGAGTGGGTGAGCAGGCGGGCATGGGGTTGGTTCCAACGCTTCGGTTTGATGGCATTCATCCTCGAATAGAAAGCCTCCTTGGTCAGGATGACTGTAAGCCTGGCCTCCTTTGCCTGGGGCGTGACGGTCAGGTTCGTGACGCCTCCGAGACGTTAGTCGGTCGCCATTACAATATTCTTGATCCTCGTGTACAGGCTGCAGTGCTCGACGTTGTTGCCGAGCTCGTTGAGCGGCTGCGAGGGTCTGGGGTCATAGATGGAATCGCCTTGGAGCTTTCTGCCAAAGGATGGCTTCATCTTCCGGGTGTTGCCTGGGGGCTCGATGACACAACATTTATGAGATTTGTGCAGGAGACGGGGCAGGGCAAAACGGTTCTTCATGATTCAGGCCCCAATCGATTTGTGACTCGAGCTGCAGCAGTCGAGGGAGAACTGCGTTCGGCATGGCTTGCATGGCGTGCGGAGCAAATAGCGATGCTTCATCAGGGTGTTGCTCGTATTGTGGCTGCTGAGGCTGACTGGAATTACTACATCATGCCAACGACCCTGATGTTTACAGGCTCAGTGGCTGAACGATTGAGGCCAGTGGTCGCGGGCCAACCTCACGATCAGGCGGTGTTGTATGAACTTGGTCTTGATCAATTTTCCAATGACAAAAAGTCATGTCTTGAATCTGCCATTTCAAAATGACCAACGCTACTCTTATGCAATATGTTCAAATGCATTTGAACATCATAATTCTGGTCATTTTCC
>CAXEMW010000159.1:0-7330 GCA_963997395.1 uncultured Planctomycetaceae bacterium | reverse complement strand
AAGCTCGCATTAATCGTCGTCTTGGATCTATGATCTTTGAAAGTGCTGGAGCAATTCGAGCATCCGAGCGTCGCTCAGATCCACCCGGTGTTCGCCAAAAGAGACGCAACAAACCTTCCACATATGGCGAAGGGCTGATCGAAAAGCAAAAGATTAAGTACTACTACGGCTTCGGAGAGAAACAACTCCGCCGATTTTTTGCAAAAGCTGCACGGAAAACTGGTAATACCGGTGACATCTTTCTCATTGAGTGTGAACTACGGCTCGACAATGTTGTCAGAAGAAGTGGTTTCACAAAGACAAGACCACAGGCCAGACAGGGTATTGTGCACGGTCATTTTACTGTGAATGGCATTCCTGTCGACAAACCTTCTTTCCAAGTTAAGCCAGGAGACATCGTTGATGTCCGACGAAAAGGGAAGCTTGTCGATTTATACCAACAGGCAATTGCAACCCAGACTGGTGAGCCATGTGACTGGATTAGTTCGGATAACGAGCGCCTGAGATTTACCGTTGACAGACGACCCGACAGGTCAGATGTCAGCCTGCCTGTTGACATCAACAAGGTTGTTGAATTTATGTCTCGCTGACTGTGGTCTGTTCGACACCAAGCAAAACGACATTTATTCATTCGTTCTTTTCTGAGTCGTACATGTTTTTGCTATGCGACCAGTCCACCGCGGGCACTCAAACGATTCCCTTACTGCTGCCTTTACAGCAACTTGCACGCTAATCTAACCTGCTGTCGTTTTTCCTGCGTTTCTTTTTTAACAACCACTCATAGAGTTCTGGATTTTCATACGTTTCAGTCCAGCTATCGTGACCAGCATGTGGGTAGATTGTGATCTTTGGTCCTCCACCTGCTCTCCGTATTGCAGTAACCATGGATTCTGAAAAAGAAGCGGGAACAACCTTGTCTTCTGCGCCGTGAAATACCCATGCAGGAAGATTGATTAAGAGTTTTCCATCAAGCGTATTTCCGCCACCACATATTGGCGCAATTGCAGCAAATCGCTCTGGGGAATACGCCGCGAGATCCCATGTACCAAACCCGCCCATGCTCAGGCCCGTTATATATACACGCTCCTCATCGATATCATTTTTATTTATAACTTCATCCAGCAGCACCGAAAGTCGCCAAGCCTCCCAACGACTTCCCCGCGGACACTGCGGGGATACGACAACAAAAGGAAATCTTTTTCCATTTTCGATAAGCTTTGGTGGGCCATGCTTTTTTACACGATTGATGTCATTGCCACATTCGCCTAAACCGTGAAGAAAAAGCATTAGAGGCCAACCCTCAGCGGCCGGCTCTTCCTGCGGTATGGCAATAAGATATTGCATCTCCACAGCCATATCCTTGCGAAGGCTTGCTGCTTTCTGTAGATGACCCTCTTGGCCAGAAGAGACTACCGGAAATAAAACCAACACAACGAAAATCACACTTTCCTTGAACATCCGTTTACATCCTTTTTAAAATATTTTTTCAACTCCTAGGACACCTTCTATGAGTAAACATCTCCTTGGTGGGCTGCTTGGCCTTCTTCTTTCCATTTGTCATCCACTTGCAAACGGATGGTCTCAAGAGACTCACGATGAATCTATCCGAAATCCAAGTTTTGAGTCCGACAATGGGTGGCGTCGTCTACAAACCGAATCAAATGAATACTACGCCCCGGTTCACGGTACTCGTTATGCCGTGCTTAACGGAAGCGGTGATAGAATTGAACAGGAAACAAGCCTCCGACTCTCACAGGGAAAAACATTCAATCTGACGGTCTGGGCACGAAGTATCTATGACGAAAACCATTCGCGACAACTCGCCAGCCCAACACAAGACTATCCAGACGGCACTAGTGAAATCTCACATATTCGGCTGGAATTACGAATTGGTGATAAATCACTAGCTGAAAATGAAGTGGCCATAAACCCTGTCGAAATACTCGGTGCACCACGAGCGTTTTCCAACGATGACGGCGGCAATGTTTGGATTGACGGAGGGTATCGACACGCCTTCAGCGAGAGCCGATTTGTTCAGAGGTTGGAACTTAACCCCATTCATGATCCCTGGGAAATCGCTCCTGACTTTGAGGACTACCAACGAGCACAGGAAGACCGTGGTGCCGTTTGTCCTGTCATCGTGAGAGACAGAAAACTCTTGTATGTCAGCACCTTCGAGGATCCAGAAGGCGAACTAGAAGAATATCACGCCATTCAATATATCGAGCCGACTGGAGATGGTGCACCAAATTATCATTGGCCAGCTGCACCTCCTGAGAAATACGAGAACCTCGTTCTATCGCATGCTGGTGATGAAGATATCATTGCCTTCGACCCGTATGTGTTTTTCGACGAGCTCGACCAAAGACTCTGGATGGCTTGGGGAGGGAACTTTATAGCAGTCACTGAACTGAATCCAGAAACCGGCCTTCTACTCCATGAGCAGGAAAATCCTGAAGTAATGACTCATGAAAAAATTCACGCAAGGGTTGCCGACCGAGCCACGAACCAAGAAGACATGTGGACGGGCGATAACCAATGGATCGAAGGCGCAGCCATCTACCGAAAAAATGACTTCTGGTACTTATTTGCAAGTTACGGAAGCCTCATGGAAAGCTACACAATCCGAATGGGTCGCAGCCGTGACCCAATGGGGCCGTATGTTGACAAGGACGGCATACCCTTAACTCAGTTCGACAAACAAAAGCGACGTTTCGGAAATAGCTTCTTCCTCGGTGACGATGGGGCACAACTCGTACCAGGCCATCCACACTTCTGGGAAGAAGACGGACAAACATTTGTTGGATACGACTACAGGAAAAGTAAAAAAAGAGTTAATGGGACTGAAGAATCTCCTGACATCTTTGGCATCCGAAAGGTGTATTGGCAACATGGCTGGCCAACGACCTGGACACCTATTTCCGTCAGCATCTCGGCTGAGCAATACCCCAACCTTCTTGAAGAAAAAATTATTTTGTCAATTGAAAATACTGGTGACGCTGACAGCGTGATTGCTGTCGATAATATTTCATGCAGCAATGTCGCACAGAACAAATGAATCCCTAGCACTGCAACGTCCAAAGAAGACCGGAGCCAGCAGCACAAATAAATGTGCCTGCATGGTGCAACAAACCCTTCGGCTCTCAACAATCTCTACCTTTTATTCGACATGTGCACTGCGTTTCTTTTCCTCTACAAGCGCACCGAGATAGGCCACAAGATCTCGAAGTTCTCGTTTTGACAACTGCTGCACAAGGTCGGCAGGCATACCAGAAAGACCGGCCTGCATTTCATCAATTTCGTCTTTTTGAAGTGTTATCAAGTCACCGTCTGCGTTCTGAATAACAAAATGGTCAGCCTCTTCTTTTTTTATAACACCGGATTGGACCCGTCCCGTTGCCATCAAGAATTGGACAGTTGAATACCCGGTCGAGATCTTTGCGCTTGGCAAAACAATAGACTCAAGAAGATGCTCCGCTGTCTTTTCTCGACCGACTTTGGACAGGTTGGGCCCGACATTCCCTCCCCGCTCGTTGACCATATGGCAACGAACACAAGTAACTTTTTTATTTTTGAAAAAGACTTTTTCTCCACGCTCTACATTTCCACCCGAGAGGCACTCTCTGTAGTTCCCCAGAGGATCTCCCGGGTTTCTTTTGTCTTCTATTTCACCAGCGGCATCCGCAAGAGACTTCACACCTCTCTTTTTTGCTGCTTCAAGAAGATCCAGCGTTATAGGAGAATGTGCATCTGCTGTCAGTTGCAATCGAAGGGCCTTCAAGAGAACGCTGTCTGCTTTCGTTGAACTCAGTTGACAAAGCATCTCAATGACCTGTTGCTGTTCGTCAGTCGAGTCACCTTGAAGCACATACTCCGCCTCTGCAACAGCTTCAGCTGGATCGATTGTTGCAAGTATGGCCCTAGCGACTTTACGCACTGCAGCATTGCCATCACGAACCAGCGCACCAACACAGTTTTTCAGCGTTGGGTCATTAAGGCTGAACAAAGCTTTGAGTGAGGCTGCACGAGCACCTGGCTCTTCTTCTACATCGTTCACTCTTGTCCATAACAAGTCGACCGCCTCTTCGACCTCAAAAAATGTTACCAATCCAGCGGCCTTGATCTTTACTTTTTCAGTCCCGGAAAACAGCTCCTGAAGGTACTGCGAAAGATGTTCAGTGAAATCGAGTGGAGGCCTCTTTTCGACCGGACGATATTGACCTGAAAGACGATCGATATCCGATGGATTCTTCCATGCCATCAACGCGTCCATGGCCTCAACACGGATCTCCTCACTTACCGCCTGGTCAGCCGCGACTGCAAGTACCTTCTCCGCCTCAGACAGACCACCAATTCGAAAGGATGCTGCGACAGCATATCGTTGGGCAATATTTGTAACGTTCCGGTTGCTCCCTAATCCAGCAAGACAACGTATCGATCCTTTGTCTCTATTCTCGTATAGCCCACGAGCAGCTTCTGCCACAACTTGAGGATCCATATCACTGAGGAAGGCTCCAAGTTGTGGAGATTGCATTCGCGTTAAGGCAACAACTGCCCCAAGCCGTACTGGCTGACGCATGTCGGACACGCATTGAACCAACTGATCTGCCGTCGCGCAAAAAGACAAAGACGAACAAACAGCACACCGAAGAACAGGATCAACATTATTATTGCTAGCAAGAGTATCAAGCAGTGCAGGAACCGCTTGTGCCAGTGTTTTTTTCTCGTGGCGGGCGATTCTCCCTAAAGCAATCGCAGCCGCAGCCTTTTCAGCCGGAGAACTTTTACGTTCATCTTTTTCAGTTAACGCCTCGATCAAATAAGGAACAGTTGATGAAAAATGCCCGTCGCCAAGAACGACAATCGCATTCCTTCGCACCTCAGCATGAGAATCCTTGAGTAATGAAACGATCGCTTGGCAATTGACCGTTTTCTTTCGAGACAGTTGGCCCAAACCCCAAATTGCATGAATTCTTGCCAGGACGTCACGACTGGCATCAGTGCATACCTCAAGCAATGATTTCAACGCCCCACGATCAGCAAGAGTAAACTGCGCTCGCTGGCGAACACGTCGATCGTCATGTTCAAGCAGGTTGATAAGTTTGATGGTCGAAAGTTTCTCAAGGCCAAACTGCAACAGTTCAGCAATCTCTGTAGATGCCTCTTGGGATGACGACGTAACCCGAATAATTCTGCCTTTACCTGTACCGTTCCAGCCACTTATCCAGTCAGAGATATACATACTCCCGTCAAATCCAAAGTCCACATCTGTTGCAAGAACACCTTTGACGAACCACTCGCTGTCTTGTAATGCGAACCCTGCACCGTGTTTCTTAACCGCAAAAGACCGAATGCCGCTCAGTGCTGGAGTTCCATAAAAATCAGCCAAAAAGAAATGATTTTTGTATTGTGCCGACAACCCTGTACCAGGGTAGGCGACAAACCCGGACGGACCATCGGCCAGATTTGCAACAGGCGGAAGAATAGAAGCCGGCTGCACAGCGGCAGTCTTTTCATCACACCTGTAGGGCAACCAGATTCGCTCTCTATTCCATGGCCCCCGATCATCCAGGTATTGATAATACATTCGCCAGCCCGAATCTGATTCCGGAAGTACGTAGACAAGCCTTGCCAGATCACCGGAATCAGAATTATTGTCTCCTGTGAAAAGATTCCCGTAGTCGTCAAAAGCAAGTTCCTGTGGATTACGAAGGCCATAAGCAAACTCTTCGAGGCCTGAACCATCTCGCTCACACCGAAATACGGCACCACAATACGGACGGTGCAAGTGATTCCCTTCCGGCGTAATCACGTTGTAACCACGGTCTCCAATACTGAAATAAACACGTCCGTCGGGGCCAAGCGTGAGCCCGTGCATGTCGTGACCACGAAATGCAACCCGGACGCCATATCCGCTGTGCAATGTTTTCTTGACGTCAGCAATTCCATTGCCATCAGTGTCTTTCAACAACCACAAATTCGGAATGCATGTGTAGTAGACATCTCCATTGATTGCCAAAACGCCTGCACCTGTTCCGTCTTCAATCTCATTAAATCCATCGGCAAAAGTAACTACCTTGTCGGCGACCGTATCCTGATCCGTATCAATAAGCAATCGCAAGCGATCTTCAAATTCAGAATAGTCATGCACTTTTTCACCCAGATGCTTACGAAACATTGCCAACCGATCGGCAACACTCTGCGCTGCAAGATCATCTTCAAGCCACACAAGATGTTTTCGATTATCTTCGACACCTTTGCCTTGGCGAAATGTTTCACAGACAAACACTTGCCCCATCTCGTCAATTGAAAAAGCAACAGGATTCGCAACCAGTGACTCATCTGCAAAGACGTCCATATGCATACCAGGAGGCAACTGGACGATTTCTGTGACCGCTATTCCGTTTCCTGATTCACTGCCTTCTGTCGTTTTTCCTTCGCACCAAAATGACAGAATGGAAACGAGCACCAAAAGAATCGAAGAGGGCAAAAATCCTGTATGATATTTCATCTCAATACGGTTTATGTCGAGGGACGGATAGGAGTCACACTGTGAAAACAGACCGCTCCGAGTTTACCAATGAAGATTCCTAGACAAAATCACCACCTAACCTTGACTGCTTTCTGCCTCATTGTCTCCCCGGCACCTGCGTCTTATACAAAAACAAGCCTACTTACAAAGCTATCGTAAGGGGGCCGCTAAGACATCAGTTTCGGCTTTTCCTATTGCTTTTTCTGCATCTCGCATACCGAAGCACCAGAACAAGGCTGGGTGTACAAAGAAATCAAGAATAGTCGAACTGATCAGGCCACCAAGAATGACTGTTGCCACTGGATAGAGAATTTCCTTCCCTGGTTCACCTGCAGCCAAAACAAGTGGCACCAACGCGATTCCTGCAGTGAGCGTCGTCATCAGCATTGGTGCGACCCGCTCTTTCCCTGCCCGCTCTATCATATCTCGAGTAAAACCTTCTCCTTCATGTCGAACGAGATGAAGATAATGAGCTATCAGGAGTATTCCGTTCCTCGAAGCAATTCCACAGAGTGATATGAAGCCAACCATACTTGCAATAGTCAATGACTGGTTTGTGAGTACGAGTGCACCAATAGCTCCAATAGCTGCCATAGGTAATGCCGCAAGTACCTGCAGAGAAAGATTTACAGAGTGAAATAACGTATAGAGAAGTACAAACATTCCACCCAGCGATACCAGACTTAACAAAGCAACCATCCTTGTTGCTTGCCTCTGGCTCTCAAATTGGCCTCCGTATTCAAGGAAAGATCCCGGGGGCAACCCGGACTCAATTGGTTTAAGCCGCTTCTGTATCTC
>CAXEMW010000158.1:0-7388 GCA_963997395.1 uncultured Planctomycetaceae bacterium | reverse complement strand
AGTGCATCGACTTCGCGTACCAACTGCCCTTTCCCAACGCCACCAATGGCAGGATTGCAACTCATCTGGCCAACCGTGTCGCAGTTGGCTGTGAGCAGCGCCGTTCGAGCACCAAGCCTTGCTGCGGCTGCGGCTGCCTCGACGCCAGCATGCCCCCCACCAATAACCACCACATCAAAGTTATAGGTAGCAGACATTAAAACACCTTCGGAGATACGACATCGATCTTTTTATGATAATTGATTGTCTCGAATGAAGATATCGTCCCAAAATCGCTTTCACAGCACGAAGAGTCGCACAAATCAGCATGTGCATGCCGGGAACACTGGACACCACGGGCCCGAATCAGCGGCACCTAAGCAGCTCGGCGGTTTCCTTGACCAGGGACTTTGAGACCGAATAAGGAAAAAATGTCCTCGGCTGACATACTTGCAGCAGGCTCCGGCTCGGCCTGCGAAAGAATCACATCAGAAAGGTTCCGCTTCCTCGCTAACACTTCATCAATTCGCTCTTCAATTGTGCCGACAGAAAGAAACTTTGTAACTGTCACCGCACCCACTGCTCCAATCCGATGAGCGCGGTTGATCGCTTGATCCTCTATGGCTGGATTCCACCATCTATCGAACAGAAAAACGTATTGTGAAAATTGGAGATTGAGTCCCACTGCACCTGCTCCATATGACAGTAAGAGCACCGAGTGCTGGCTTTTATTTCGAAAGGATTCGATGGCTTCATCTCGGGCCGCTGTCGACATACCCCCGTGATATTCAAGTGGCGAGAAACTTTTCAATCTCTCACGAAGACGAGAAAGCGTATCGACCCATTGACTAAAGACTATTGCCTTCCGGCCACTAGACTGCACCTCTTCGAGCTCTGCTACAAGGCAATCTGTCTTCGCGCTTGCACGTGTTGCCGTATCAAAGTTACAGATTTGCTTCAGTCGCAGCACTAGTTCAAACACATGCTGAATGGTTGCTTCCTGCCCCATCTCAGAAAGCCTCAGAACACCTTCCTCTTCGGCCCGCCGATACGTCTCTCGCTGTTCATTTGAAAGCTCAATATATCGGTCTGTATCAAGTCGAGGTGGCATGTCTTTCAGGACTTTGTCTTTTGTTCGTCTGAGGCAATGCCCTTTGGCTGCAGCACCTAGAACCCGAGGAGACATACCATCATGAACCTGCCCTGGTGCAACAAAATCAAAGATACCCACAAGATCTTCAGATCGATTCTCAACCGGAGTCCCTGTCAACGCCCATGAGCGTTTTCGAGGAATTGAACAGACTGCTATGCTTGTCTGACTTGCGCGATTTTTGATCCGCTGTGCTTCATCGAGAATGACGAGGTCAAACTCGGCACGCATTTCATCAAGAATTGGACGGTCACGAATAACAGCTTCGTAGTGAGCTACCTTGACAGGCACATCTTGCAACGACCACTGCCACCGACGCCGTTCCGGATCGCCGGCAATTACTCCAACAACAAGCTCAGGAGCCCACACGGACAGTTCTCGAGCCCAATTCGAAACGAGACCTTTTGGACAAATCACAAGCACACTACGAGCCTGCCCCGAGTGAACAAGGAGTCGAAGCGATGAAATCGCCTGCATTGATTTCCCAAGACCCATTTCATCAGCCAGGATTCCTCCGAACCGCGGCATGAGAAATGCCATACCGTCAAATTGGAAGGGAAATGGTTCATGAGGAAAAGACAAGTGGCAACCAGCCAAGAGCGTTTCAAGATCTGGCTGCAGGAGATAAAAAAGTCGCTCCGACAGTTTGACAACATCGTGAGGCGGCTGAATGCGAGTACGCTTCCGTGGCACAGCAGCAGGCGATGGAGTTTGAGCCTCGCGATTGTGAATCTTCGGCGGTACGGACAAACCGCCAACAAACTGATGACTATAAATCTCAACTGATTGACGTAATAGCGGCACGTCACGCACTTCCACTGGACTTGCCTGGACAGGCACCTGAAGCGTTCGACTTGCAGGCAAGACAAAAGATTTCACCGTTGTGACGGATGAAGACGGAAGGCAACATTCATTCGACTCAATTGCAACAGATCGCTTTGGTTGCTCAGATTCACGTGCTGACATAGTTCACTAAGCAGAATTCTAAATGAGGTGGTGTGTTATCAATGATTCTTGGCTTCATCGATTGCAGCACGAATACGATTAAATGGTTCGGCCAGTTCAATACTTGAGCAAAGCGTTTCAAAGTGTGGACGCAGTTTGTCAATTTTTGATATATCTTCCTGATGCGGGCGTAGCTGAAAGGACCCTAAGCACATGGCGTCTTCTCTGATTCCCTGATGGTCCGTTTCCTGAAGTGCCACAACAGGACTTGCTCCATAGGAACGTGCGTGCAGCAATGATTCTCGATCTGTAAGAACCGCAACTGGTGACAACTGTGTGGCTTTCAGCAAGGGCCCCCCTATTTGCTCGCCGTGCAGATGCCTCTGAAGCGTTGCGCCGTACAAAATCTCTTGCGCCCTGGTTACCCGTAGCGGTGCTGTGCAGTGAAATTCAAGGGGTCGACCCGTGATGTCAACCAGCAGATATCCGCCAAACATTCCGATATTTGCGGCGTCGCAGACTGTCAGAAAACCGAACGTCATATCGTGCGATGACACCACACCTGAAACCATTCGGCAGACTCCAAAGAACGTTGACAGGGTGTTCGCCATGTTGGCTGAAAACTACCTCTAGCGGTTTCGTCAATTTCTTCGCCCGCCGACTCAATCCATCGGGAGAACTCTGAAGAGTCTTGAATAACCGGTGTCGCAAAACATCTGATTGCTCCAAATGGAGTAGTCTGTAGCGGTTACAACGGCATTACGGGCCTCTCCATTTGGTTCAAATGAAAAGAATGGATACCATCACATTCTGAAAGAACACTCTCAACAAGTGAAGTTACATGCGTTTTTACCACCGCCCACGGATACTCGAAAAATGCCAAATCTTCCATCTCACTGCACTCAAATCGATATTACGTCAACGAATGACCCCGCAGACACAACGGTCCCTCAGCAAAAAAACACGAACTCGCAATCAGAGGTGGTAGCTGTCCTCAAAGAAATACTCGTGACCCAAAAGAAATCGTGCGATCTCCTAAGCGATGTGCTGAAGCATGTTTCATTCCAGCAGCGCCAACGAGCCGCTGAATTACAAACGTGGCGAGAAAACAATCCCTACGTCGCACAGGCGTGCCGAAAAGCAGCAAAAGGATTATCCCACGTCCATACTGATTTCCTAACAACACTCGCCGAAGAAGCAGCTGAAAGTGCTGAAGACTTTACGGACAGTGATTATGCACTTGGCGAATTCATTGATCGATACGGACCTCGCTTGGCTCACTTTAACGGGGTGATGCAACTCCTAAGCCAACTCGCAATGCCCGAGGATGAAAATCAAAACTAAATTTCATCGTCCTCTGAAAGTCGCCACAACGCGTTCAACCGACTACAACTCAAGGTGTTCGTTCAGATTCACCCTCCGACCTAACCTCAAAATATTTCTCCTTCGAGGAAACACCTCGCTGGCCTCCACCCAATCCTGAAAGAGTCATTCCGATGCCTGCAGACACGACCGAAACACCTTCTGTTTTTAAAGTTGCTGATGAGAAAAGTATCCGACAGAGCAGAGAAAAGCTCGACGCGCACACAGCTGAGATAGTTGCCTGGCATTTCCATCCATCAACAGGTTCGCCCTTCTGGCTTGAATATGCAGAAAAACTGAATTTTGATCCGCTCAAGGAAGTGAACTGTTTTGACGATTTAAAAAAGTTTCCGGCATTCGAAGACGAGTGGCTCAGAGGAGGGCCCGTAACTCGTTGGATTCCAAAAGGGTTTGCCGGCCAGCCGGCGTACGTTTTTGAAACGGGTGGAACTACCGGTACGCCCAAATCACGAGTTAACCTGCGAGACTTCCGAACGGATTACGAAGAGTTCAGCGAGACTCTCCCTGAAGAGTATTTTCCGAAGGGTGCAAACTGGTTGATGCTTGGTCCCTCCGGCCCAAGAAGGCTCCGATTATCTATTGAACATCTGGCGCAGCACCGTGGCGGCATCTGTTTCTGCATCGACCTTGACCCACGCTGGGTCATCAAGTTGATCCAAAAAGGATGGATGGAACACCTGGAGGCCTACAAGGATCACTGTATTGATCAAGCGATCACCGTCCTTGAATCGGGGCATGATATTCGCTGCATGTTCACAACACCAAAGCTGCTTGAGGCCTTGGCCATTGCCCTCGAAAAGAAAGGAACGACCATTCGAGAAGCTGGCATCACAGGTATTTTTTCAGGCGGAACCGAGTTCACTCCTCAATGGACGCGATTTGCAGTCGAAGAACTTCTCGACGGTGCATTTATGACCCCTACCTACGGCAACACCTTGATGGGACTCGCAGCCTCTCGTCCCGTGATTCCCGAAGATGGTTATACGATTGCCTATTATTCGCCACAGCCACGCGCCGTTATTGAGGTCGTTGATTTTGATGACACGAATTCTGTGGTGCCTTACGGGGGAACGGGCCGAGTGAAGCTGACAACGCTCACAAAAGAAACGTTTGTTCCTGGCTTCCTAGAACGTGATGAAGGTGAGCGGGAACGCCCGTACGCACATTATCCATGGGATGGCATTAGTGGTGTGCGACCTTTCAGTAAATTAGCTACGGCCACAACAGTCGGGGTTTACTAAAATCCAATACGGGACAAGTACCTTTTGGTACCGTGTCCTTGGTAAACCCACACACTTTTTGTTCCTCGCATAAGATACAGCAATCGAAGACCTCTCTTTAGTAGGAGAAAAAACACCATGCACCTCACCGCATTTCGGTTCGGCAAACCATATGAATCACTCGAACGAAATAAATTAGTCCACTTCATGACTGGTGAGCCAGTTGCCGAGGTGAGTCAAGTTGGTGGAGCCATAGTAAGCCGTGATCTTCGAAAAGCCGACAACGCGCGAAGCGCTCTTCTCAAAATTGATCCTGAAGAGATTGTGGAACGGCTCCAGACAGCTGGGAATCTCTATGCGTTAGGGACAGTCGAGGTTGGCGGGGTCAAACAGTCTCCAGATGACTTTGCCCGGCAGCAATCGGCAACAACCGGTCTGCCCGAGAGCCTTTGCCACGCAAACATGAAAAAGAATTTGTTTGTGCTGTCCAATATGGACCGAATGCTCGATGCACTCTCACGAGGCCTTTCGCCTGAGATACTGTGGCAAGGATACGGCACCGAGCATCGAGATGTTGTGGTGAGCTACCAGTGTCAGTCTCCAGTCCTTGGACTTGTGCTTCCGAGCAACTCACCTGGTGTCCACACTCTTTGGCTTCCTGTTATCGCGCTTGGTGTTGGCTTATTGCTCAAGCCAGGCGGTCAAGAACCATGGACCCCATACCGAATGGCTGCAGCGATGATTGAAGCAGGTATTCCAGAAGAGGCTATCGGGCTTTATCCCGGTGCCACAGATGTGGGTGCGGCAATCCTTGCAGACTGTGGTCGAAGCATGATTTTTGGATCAGCCAAAACCGTGGAGCAATATCGAGGCAATCCTGCTGTTCAGGTTCATGGCCCAGGATTTTCAAAAATATTGTTGGGGGATGACTGTGTTGATGACTGGCGCGACTACATTGATGTAATGGCCGAAAGCATCGCTGCAAACAGTGGTCGGGGATGCATCAACTGCTCTGCGATATACGCCAGTCGCCACACAGATGAAATTGCTGACGCACTCGCTGAACGAATCGGGCCCCAGGATGTTCGCCCTCCGGACGACCCTGAGGCAACACTTGCCGCCTTCACCATTCCGGGAGCTGCTAAAGCCATCTGGCAGCAGATCGAAAGCCTCATTGATAAGCCTGGTGTTCGTCATGCAACCGCAAGGCACGGCTCGCGATTCGTAGAAGGAGAGCGATGTGGATGGCTGCGGCCGACAATTGTTGAATGTGACTCACCAGATCCTGAAATTGCACGCGCTGAATACATGTTTCCATTTTGCAGTGTGGTGAAGTGCCCGCAAGAAAAAATGTTGGAACGAATTGGTCCTACTCTTGTTGCAACAGCTATTACAAACGATACTGATTTTCAGCAACAACTGATTAACGCCAACCATATTGATCGGCTAAATTTCGGCCCTCTGCCAACAATTAAGCTCGATTGGTTGCAACCTCATGAAGGCAACATCATCGATTTCCTTTATCGCTCAAGAGCACTTCAAATGGCTGCAACATCAGAGTTAGTCTCTACCGCAACCGCTGCTCCGGCTCAATCAGGCAGATAGCCCCATGACACACGAGTCGGAAAAACCGGCTGTGCAGCCGTCATCATTTACATTCCGTGCGAACACACGGCTTGTCGTCGGTGAGGGTAGTGTTGCGGAACTGGGTGAGGTAGCTCAAGAAATCGGAGGCACTCGAGTACTGATTGTTAGTGATGCCGGTGTTCTCGCGGCAGGTCATACAAGTGCCGGCGTTGCATCCCTCAAGGCTTCGGGCTTCGAGACAACGGTCTTTAGTGAGTTCACAGAAAACCCGACAACACGACAGGTCGAAGCTGGCACTGCATTCGCCAAGGCCTTTGAACCAGACCTCATTGTCGGTCTCGGTGGTGGTAGTTCCATGGACTGTGCAAAGGGAATCAATTTCCTGCTGTGTTGCGGCGGGAAAATGGAAGACTATCAAGGCCGCGGTACAATTGGCCGCCCCCTTCTCCCCTCAATTGGCTGCCCAACAACTGCTGGCACGGGCAGTGAAACGCAGTCTTTTGCACTTATCAGTGACGCACAAACAGGAGAGAAATTGGCCTGCGGTGACCCCAACGCCGCCTTCCGAGTCGCTATCTTAGACCCATGCTTAACCGTTACCCAGCCGGCACGCGTCACAGCACTCACAGGCATTGACGCGCTATCGCACGCCTTGGAAAGCCACGTGAGTACCGAGGCTACACCAGCATCGCGTGTTTTTTCGCGAGAAGCCTGGACATTACTCACCAAAAATCTTCCTGATGTTTTCCGAAACCCAACTGATATTCATGCCAGATCAGCCGTTCAACTTGGGGCTGCTTGGGCTGGACTCGCTATTGAGAATGCCATGCTTGGAGCGGCCCATGGCGCAGCAAATCCGCTCACGGCACGATTTAAGGTTGCCCATGGCCAGGCTGTTGGGCTCATGCTGCCACACATCATACGATTCAATGGAAAAGTTGCGCAGGCTCAGTATGTGGAACTGGCTGCCATTGCTGGACTCAGTACTGATGTTCCTGACGCTTCACTAGCCGATTGGATACACACGTTGCTTAAAATGACAGGCCTCTACCAATCACTGGGTGACGTGATAGGAACTCATACCGAAACGAATGAGATCGAGCGTTTAGCCCAAGAGGCATCCA
>CAXEMW010000157.1:0-7430 GCA_963997395.1 uncultured Planctomycetaceae bacterium | reverse complement strand
TTCTCCTCTAGAACTTGAAGGTTATTTAATTGGTCCAAGATCGACACGTGCAAGCACACTACCTGTTCGCCAAAATATCCGAATTCACTCGCAACAGGTTGTTGACGAGGGCACTGAAATTCTTGGACATTCTATTCTGACAGAGCCCGCATTCTGGACACCAAATGTGCCAATGCTCTACCTCGTAAAATGTAGGATTACTTCTTCTGGCAAAGAAGTAGCTTTACTCAGCCAGACTACTGGCCTTCGTCGTCTCGGTATTCGCAACCACTCTCTTTGGCTTGATGGTCATCGATTTGTACTACGCGGCGTAACGTGCGGTAACATAAATAACACATCACCAGAACAACAGCCGGAAGGTCATAGAACTGCAGACGTTCTTGACTTGCCTGCAGAGATTTTTTCTAAAACCGACTCGCTGGAACTCGCGATGGATGAAAACTTGAAAACTGCTGATCAAATTGGGCAACCACTAATTATTCGCTTACATCCTAAAAGTCAGCCGTCCGCCATTCCGTCTGTAATTTGCCGACTCACAAGCCATCCTTCCGTGTTTTTAACAGTCATTCCAAATACTCTGCTGCCAGAAGTACCAAAATTTTCCGCTTACAAAGGCACGATGCTCTTTGCAACAGAAATGTCTGCTCAAAATGCACCTCTGGAATTGCCGAACGGTATCGACCTTGCCATTGTTCGGCTCGCTCAAACAGTGCCTGATTCCTCGTGGAAGATTCCCCCACCTTATCCCGTCATAGCATGGCAAACAGGAGTGCCCTCACAGCGGCAGGAATGCGATCGCCTTCAGGCTTTGCTCGCCAACTGGAGAACAGCTCCCAAAAGCCCGCCGTCATCATGGGATTGGGCTGGATATCTTGTTGGCGACGCAACGATTCATCACAAGGCTTAAAAAGTGCATCAAATGCAAAAGGAAAATTACTTTGATGAATTACGTTTTATTCGTCAAATTCGATACCAAAAACTTGGAGCCAATGGGCAGCAGAAGCTTTCACAGGCGCACGTCGGAATTGTTGGATGTGGTGCACTCGGAAGTGCAACGGCAGTAGCACTTACAAGAGCTGGCGTCGGCAAACTTACAATCATTGATAGGGACGTACCGGAGTGGAGTAATCTGCCGAGGCAACTTCTTTATACGGAGAAAGACGTTGACGATGGATTACCGAAGGCAATTATTGCAAAAAAAAGACTTAAGGAAATTGACAGCAGCTTACACGTAATCTCTCACGTGGCTGATCTAACTGCTCATAATATTTCTGATCTGCTTTCAGCAGTTGATATTATTGTTGACGGTACAGATAACTTCGAGACTCGGTTCCTTATGAACGACTTTGCCTGCCACCAGGATATTCCTTGGATCTACGGTGGTGTCATTGGTGCAGAGGGAAGAGTCATGACTGTTATCCCTGGCGAAACTGCATGCTTGCGATGCCTCATGCCCGACCTTCCAAATCCTGGTAGCCTGCCAACATGTGACACAGCTGGAGTGCTTGGAGCAGCTGTCATGGTCGTTGCCGGAATCCAAACAGCAGAAACGATCAAGGTCATCACCGATCCTGCCGGAGATACTGAGAGTACGTTATTTGTATTCGATCTTTGGGATTCTACTTGGAAGACAATTGATCTTCGATCACTTTCAGAAACTGGTTGTTCGAGTTGCCGAGGGAATGACCATAGCTGGCTTGACGCGTCTCGGCACCAGACTGCGATTCTCTGCGGACAAGATGCAGTACAATTTCACCATCCGGGAAAAATACCAGACCTCTGCAATATTGCGAAGAACCTCAGCTGCTTCGGAAACGTGACAAAAAACAAATGGCTCGTACGAACTGAAGTGGAGCCGGGAATCGTCGTATCTGTTTTTGCTGATGGTCGACTTATTGTTACTGGGACACGCGATCCTTCTCAGGCCCGCGCCATTGTTTCAAAATGCATTGGTATGTAATCCGTGCTCTAGGCCAAAGTTGCTGCTGCCATTATTTTCTTTTCGTCAGCATCATCTCGTGAAAATTCGGCAGTGACTCTCCCTTCAGCCATAACAATAATGCGATCTGCAAGCGTCAGTAATTCTGGTAATTCACTTGAAGTTAAGATGACTGCCAAACCATTCTGACACAGAGTCTCAATGAGTTCGTATAACTCAGCTTTTGCACCGACATCTATGCCACGCGTGGGGTCATCTAACAAGAGCACACGAGGCTTTGTAAGTAACCAACGGCTAATAATACATTTCTGCTGATTTCCGCCCGAGAGTTCCGATATGTTCGCCGTTAATGAGGGTGTCTTGATGCCAATCTGATGAATCGGATCGGCAACAATGTCCTCTTCTATCTGCTTACTCAGAAGTCCATTCCGTATCGCATGAAACAAGCTACAGATGCTTATATTTTCTGTCACATTTAGATTTGCAAAAATCCCAAGCCGCTTTCGGTCTTCTGGCACCATTACCAAACCGGCCTTACAAGCATCTGACGGGTGAGTAAAACTGACCGCCTCTCCTTCGAGCAAAATTCTTCCCTGCCACTGACTAGGAGATGCTCCAAAAATAGCTTCCAGGACTTCGGTCCTGCCAGCCCCCATGAGGCCAGCAATACCAAGAACCTCACCAGCGTGAACACGAAACGATACATTATGCAATTGCCCACTCTGCCTTGAATCCTGTGAGGCTACGCACAGATTTTCAACTTCGAGCAAGCACGTGCCAATTGCTTGCTGACCACGAAAACTGTGTTCTGTGATCTCGCGACCAACCATCCAACCCGTCACTTCAGAGGCTGTTGTTCCTTCTTTATCAACCGTACAAACATGACAACCATCTCGCAGAATTGTGATCCGATCAGCCAAACGAAACACTTCGTCCATTTTGTGTGAGATATAAAGGATTGTGCAGCCCTGCTGACGCAGTGTGCTGATGGTTCGTTCCAGACGCTCCGCTTCTGCATCTGTTAGTGCACTTGTTGGTTCATCCATGACAATAATTGATGCATGAAGGGAAAGCGCTTTTGCAATTTCAACAAGTTGCTGATCACCAACTCGCAAGCCACCCGTCATTTCACCTGGAGAAATGGACGCCTCAAGCAAACCTAATAGCTCTCCTGTTTTCCTCTTTGCAAGAGCATCGTTTAACAAGCCGAACCGCGTTCTTGGCTCCCGCCCAAGAAAAACATTGGCTGCAACCGTTAGCTCTTCTACCAGTTCTAGTTCCTGATGAATGATTGCAACACCAGCATTTTCAGCATCACGAGTGCTGTGAAATTGCACGGTTTGGCCAGCTATCTCAAGCTCACCAGTATCCGGCTGATGGACTCCTGACAAAATTTTCATCAACGTGCTTTTACCGGCTCCGTTTTCACCACAAATAGCGTGCACCTCACCACGCCGCACCTGCAGAGTTACGCCATCAAGTGCAACGACTCCAGGAAATTGTTTGGTAATCCCCTTCATCACAACAGCAAATTCTGTCAGTTTGTTCATCGCGAAACGCTAACCCGCATTCTTTTACCATGACTTCGACTCTCCCAGATCCGTAAGGCTACTAACGCAATGAAAGCAGTAAAACCAGTCGCCAATCCGCTGGCTGCACCAGTCGTCATAGAAGCAAGACTTCCGGCAAGCAAGGCGAGAACAGGGATCGTACAGAGACCCAAAGATCCAGGTAGAAAACGACGATCATGCCGCAGGCCGTTTACACCCTGAGCAAATGTGACCGCAAGAACGACTACTACGCCAACAATTAATCCCTCATAGACATCAGCACCTGTCTTGATAATTTTTGAGACTGCATCGATCACTACTCGCAGAAAAAAGGCTCCAAGAACCGTTCCCTGAACTGTACCCACACCACCAGAGAGCGAACAACCACCAACAACAGCAGCAGCAATAGCATTAAGTTCATGCCCCCTTCCCTGATTGACCGGAGCAGCAACAGATTCATTTGCAATGTAGAAAAGCCCCGCCAAGGCAGCTGTCATTGCACCAAAACAATACGCAAACCATTTCACATTTTCAGTATGTATACCCGCAAGGCGGGCAGCTTGCTCGTTACCTCCGAGGGCCTTGAGATGACGACCAAGCACCGTTCGCGAAAGCATTAGCCATGTGAAAATTGCCAAGACAAGAAACGTGCCCACTGAAAACCAGACATTTTCTCGTACTACTTTGAACGCTGGGTCAGCAACATTAATGAGTGCACTTTTAGTAGGCGTGAGAACCGCTGTACTACTTTCACAGACTGCCCTCGCAAAACTCCGCAGACCTACAAGCGTCGCAAGTGTCGCAATAAATGGCGGAAGACGAACAACCGTAATAAGCCACGTATGCAATGTTCCAACAAAAAAACCTGTCAGAAGACTCGCCAGAACTGCAATGAGTACCACTGCCGAACCGACCGGCTTAAATGCCATCATTTCAGCAGGTGCCAGCGCCAGCATAGTCACAGAACAAACAGTCCCGGACAATGCAATCATGGAACCACTCGAGAGATCAATCCCGCCGGCAATGATGACAACCGCGGCACCCAGTGAAAAAATCCCAAGCATTGCGCTATTACGAGCTATATCACGCAGGCTTTCCATGGGCCGAAAAAAATAGGTGTGATTTGTATCAACAATTGCTGTAAAGGCAATTGCAAGCACAATCGCCACGAGTAATGACCACTCATTATTTGATGGCCACCATTTCCTCACTGCATGAAGCGGAAATGAGCTCCATAATTTCATCAGTGCAACCTTTCAGAGACCTTTCATCTGTGGGTAGCCGCAGAATCAGGAACTCGACAACCCGTATTTTTTCAACCATTCCCGAAAGACTGATAGGGACAAGACCTCAAGAGTTCCGGCTGAAACTGCAGACTCTAAATCCTTTTTTGAGATAGGTGCATCTTCATCATTCTCCCAAGCGTCAGGAATAATAAGGCGTAAGCCAGTCGTGAATTTATCTCCCCCAGGCTGACCATAATCGGGAAACATGTTCGTGAGGACGGCATCCTGGCCTTCTTGCATTGCAAGTAAGAGGCGAACAGTCTGAACACCCATTTCAAAAGGGTTTTGCACAATCATACAGTCGATGTTGCCGTTTGCCATATGTTCAATAGCTTGAGCGGCTGCATCAAACGTAAAGATTGAAACCCGGTCACGAATCCCGCGTTCAGCTACGACTTCAGCGATTGCTGGCGCATTGTAAGCCCATATCCCAACCAAAGCTTTCACATCCGGATGATTCACAAGAGCCGTGCGTACATTATCTCTGGCCCGTGAATGGTCAAATGAATCAGCCATCCGGTCAACTTCACTGTAGTTTTCTCCGATTGCTTCACGACAGCCATTCATTCTGGCCCTGGCGTTATCGTTATCTGTGAATCCCGTGAACTGGATAAAACTACCCTCAGTAATGCCACGAGACTCCAAAACCTTTCTCCCCGCTGTCCCCAACAGACGCCCGGCGATCGAATTATCTGTCCCTATATAGTAAGGCCGTCCATCTGAAAAAAGCTTCTGATTGATATCTCCATCGACAGTGATTACTGAAATACCTTTTTCTGTTAACCGCTTCATCTCTTCAACGATGGCAACGTTTTCTGCCTGAATGACCGAAATAGCAACTCCTGCTACATCTGCTTGTGTGACGAGTTGCCTGAGCCGATCAATCTGCCCCTGAGCAGTTGCATTATTTTTTTCCATCACAACTTCAAGTCCTTTATCAGCAAGAGCGAACTTTTCTGCTCCAGCTTGCAACCCAGCATTCAACACATCGAAATACGGATCGTCGCCATTCGTGATAAAGATAAAACGCTGGGGGACTTTTGCCGTTCTTTGTGTCTTAGCTGGTGAGTTCACATTCGGCTTATTGCAGCCAGTGAGACCAAAACCGACAAGCAAAAGAAAAACAAGGCAACGGGTACGCATGGATCGTGAGAGAACAAATGACATGGCTTCTTCATTTCTTTGCTTGGTGTTAGTTATATGCGGGCCATTTGAGAACGGGCGTCACGCAACGTCATCACACGTTAGTGCTTCCCACCCTCCCTGATCGACTCGCTTGGGTTAATAGTGTAAGCCACTTTTCCGAAGATGCACTATCGGCTGATCTACCGAACCTATTCCTGCAGCAAGAACGTCAGCCACGACGATAGCATGGTCTCCACTATTTTGCTCAGGGCCGGCCGACAAAAAAACAGGCCTTGCCTTACACTCCATCCAGCCTACGGAATCCTGAAGTATCCCGGCTCCGCAAGGAGATCTCCGAATGTCGATGCCAGAAAATGGCTCGCCTTCTATTGTTGGTGGTTTACCAAATTTACCAAGGAGTCTTCGCTGATTTTCAGAAAGCACATTTACAACAAACCGAAAATCTCCCTCGCCAACCGATGAAAGAAACCGTCGACCAGTTCCTACAGCAATAGATATCGCTGGCGGATTGAATCCTGCTTGCATGAGCCAACTCGTCAGCATGGTTTTATCAACTGCCTCTTCTTGCCACGTGACGACAAAAAGACCACCTGGAATTCGTCCAAGCGCCGAACCAATAGCCTCAGTAGACCCTTTCAAAGAATCACTGTCTGACACGTAGCAGCTCCTTCCGTATAAATTTTGTTTCAACTTTTACGAATAATCGATTGTGGAAATGTTAGCAGGAAATACCCCAACTTTTAAAACCTGGGTAGTTTTGGTCAACAGGAGAAACACTCTGCTATTCACGTCGTGCAATCTCCGCACCATCCCTGCAGAAATCAGGGAAATGACATAGACGAGGGGATCAGCCCACCCAAGAGTATTTAGGAAAAATCACTAGACGCTCAAAAACTCTATAAAACCGACAGTGGTTCCAGACGAAAAAGACTCTAGAGTGATGTCTTCACACGAGTGTGTGACACCATAAAACCTTCCTGACGCGACAAACAGTACGTTTAAATCTTGCCATCACATCATCATATGTCGCCAGAAAACGCACCCACCCTTCGCTACAGTCCTTCGGCATTTGTGCGAACTGCACTCACGTACTTCCCAATGATCGGCACATTTACGGCGATGCTCGTGTTATCCTGGCATGCCGACTCTGTACTTGCCAAACCACTTGGTTGGGATTCAAAGCAATTTCATAGGGATTCCTCTGAAAACAACCGTAGTGGTCAGAAACAGGAACTCAAATTTCTTCAGTTAGACTCGATAATGCCAGAGCCTGACAATGCCAGTGGTTTCTACAACGAAGTCTATGAACACGAACTCATTCCCACTATACCAGCAGACGGGCAGCCGATTCACGTTCTACCTCCAGTTGAACCACATGGACCAGTTTTTTTAGACATGCCGTACAATGGGATATCGGGTTGTGATAGCTGCGCGATTCCTAGAAATAATTTCAATGACTGCTTTGATAATCTATGGGCACCACGTCCCTGGTGTTGGCAGTTACTTCCA
>CAXEMW010000156.1:0-7476 GCA_963997395.1 uncultured Planctomycetaceae bacterium | reverse complement strand
AAAGATAAGCTTGTATCTTCCGAGGTAAGAAATATAGTTGAAACTATAGTAAGTGAAAAACTTTCTATATGGTTTGATCAAAATCCTTCTATTTCAAAAGTAATATTAACAAAAATAATCCAAGCAGCTGTTGCAAGAGATGTTGCTAGAAAAGCCAGAGAAAATGTTAGAAGAAAGGGTGCTTTAGAACTAACTGGTTTGCCAGGAAAATTAGCAGATTGTCAAAATTCAAAACAGGAAGGAACAGAACTATTTATTGTTGAGGGAGATTCAGCTGGTGGGTCAGCAAAACAAGGAAGAGACAGAAAGAACCAGGCAATTTTACCACTCCGCGGAAAGGTAATTAACTCTGAAAAAGCAAGGGTTGACAAATTACTTTCCAATAACGAAATACAGCCCACAGTACAGCAGCATTGAAAACAAACTGGCTGCCGTCTTGAAACAGTGGCAGCAGGAGACTGGTGATACCATTCCAGAAAAACTCACACCTGACACTTTTGATCGAACCAGTGGAGAATCATTGAAAATCGGAACACCACGCGGCACCGCCCCAGGCACCGCAAACAATGCCGATCATATTGATAATTCTGGCCCACGCTAACATCCGGAATGCCTGCTCCATAAATAGCATAGCGTGACAACTGCAAGATAGCTGGACCTGCAGTGCGACCCGAGGGGGCAATCCGAGGTTCCTTCCATTCCCCTACTGACGCAACGTGTTGGCTACGCGAGGCTGTGGTGCCAAACCCCAGAACAAGGCCGAGCAACTTTACCACCTGTACCAGTACCTCAGTATTTTCATGCCATAAAGCAATCCAAACCTGAGGCAAGACACTCGAAATCAGTTCCGGAACAGGTACATTGGAAGCAGGTTTAGTGATTCGTTTCCAAGGAGTCTTCTCCCATGTTATTCCCCGCTGACGCACCATCACATAAGAAAGTTGGATTTCATCCACGTATCCTTGGAACTCCAACTCCAATGTTTCCGGGCTATGAAATTGACATTAGTGATCGAGTCGGTGATTCTGACAAACCTGACGCTGTCTGGCACCGCGATCGTGCAAAGCGAATGATTCGCAGTCATCCCGAAATCAAAGATCTCTTTGGCAACACACCGAGCACTGCGTTTTGGTGCATTGCATTTGCTTCGGCTCAAATTGCATTGGCAGTTGGACTCAGCAGCCAGCCTTGGTGGGTCATTCTTCTGGCTGCTTGGGCAATTGGATCCTGGATTGACGTCAACTTGTTTCAGCTTGCGCATGAATGCAACCACAACCTAGTCTTTAAAAAAACAAGGCCAAACCGCTGGCTGTTTACATTCACGACCCTGCCCATGTTTATGTCTGGACATCATGCCTGGTGGATTGAACATCACGTGCACCACAACGACCTTGGCGCGAAGAAAGACTTTATTACACGTCGGCGAACAGCGATCCTGCTTACACGACAGCATCGGTACCTCCTCTTCTTCACGAAAGGACCGGTCTATAGATTTTGCTGTGCCCTCTTTTCACCTGTTGGCATGCCCTACGCGCTGCTCATGCTTGTTCTTCAATTCTTCAGATCAGTTCTTGGACTCGTTGTCTATACGTTTGAGTCCCTCCTCCGTGGCAAACTTGACCCAGGCCCAAAGGCACTCTCAATTCTTGCTGACGAACACCTCATTTCAGGATATGAAAGCTACGGGCTCAAGCGATGGGCCGTTGTCTACCCAACTCTTTCGATTCTCATGACCATTGGCCTGTTTGCTGTAGGAGGCTGGAAAGCTGTTGTGTTCCTTCTGGCATCTCAGCTTTTCGCCACAGGGTTTCTTCACCCACATAACTTTGGAATCATTCTCAGTAATTCACATTTTCATGGCAGCAGTGCGTACCAACCCTCTTCCTCGCTCTACGGCTGGTCGAACTGGCTGTACTTCAATTTCGGGCTTCATCTGGAACATCATGATTTGATGGGTATCCCTTGGAGCCGCCTTGGTCGCCTACGTGAAATTGCACCTGAGTTCTACGATGATCTTATCATCACGAAATCGTACCGGAGCCTTGCCATGAAGTTCGTCATGGGAGACCCTCAATCACTTGAGGCACAGTTCACTCGACAAGACGAAGTGAATAAAGAGCGACTTGAGTCATCAGTAGACCATGCAGCTGACACTGAAGCGGACAATGAGCCCCAGTCGGAGCAGGTCCCAGTAATGAATTAGTGGCAGATACGTTGATGCTACCGGAATGGCACGTCAACTGACACGTGCAATCCAAGTGGGGCTGAACTGACAAGAACGGAATCAGTTTTTCTTCACTGCGTCCCACACCTTCACGTTGTCATACAGCACGACACCTCCGCCACGAGTAGGCAGATTGATTTGATCCTTCGGGATATCAAATCGCAAATGTTTTGCACGAAGAATGGGCCCACCCGACACCTGGGCCACCATTTCATCGCCAACGATCTCAAGCATCATCCAGTACCAGGTGTCGGCCTTCACATTCAAGCTGTCTGCTACCAACGTCTCGTCTTCATCTCCATCGACAGTGACGTTCCTATCTTTGACTAGAGACTGTCCCTTCCGTGTCGAAACTGTAAATCGACACACATGCCCTGTTCCTGTTTTGAATGACCCATCATTAAAACCAAAATGAGCACCCGACAGGCCGTCAGTGAGCTTAAATTGAAAGAGCACGACACAGTCGTCAACAGGAACGATCAGCCGACTACTCGGTGTCTTTCCACTGTGACTACTATTGCCTGACTCAATTCGCTTTTGCTGAAATTCGTTAGTCGATGGCCGTCCTTGGAGCGATCCCTCAACAACGGACCATTGCGTTCCGTGTAAAGGCACCCATTCCTTTGGAACCTCGCCCGCTGTAAAGTCTGCCTCAAAAAGCAAATCGGTGCATTCCGCAATCTGCGGCACGACATCAGGCTGAGGCAAAATGACCCCATTAGCGCTGCCTACCTTTTGCCCAGTGTCATTCCTTTGGTCAGCGCCAGTATTTTCATGAGCCTGAACCACACTTTGCCCAGAAAAAGAAACACCACCAAGGACAATACAAAACGCAATCAGAATGCGTGCTTTTATTCGTGACATCAAACCCTCAAAGAATAAAGTTATTTCTCAGACAACGGCTGAATGACCATATTACGAACCTCTGCCCCCCAGTCCATTCGAACTGCATCGCCGAGTGAACCATCTAGCTTAATCGGTAACACAGCAAGTGTCTTATCGCGTGACTCAGTCACAAGAAGATACGAGCCACTGGGCGAAACACGTAAACACCAGGGAATGTCCCCTACTCGCTTTCTCGACACAAGGCTCAGGCGGCCATCTTCAGCAACCTGAAACATGAAAACACTGTCTTCATCACCGACAAAATCCCTCAATGCAAGAAAAAGGAATTTCCCGTTATGCGTCATAGCAATATCACTCGCATGCATGCCCCGTACACCTGCCGTATAGGGTGATCGACGAGGAATCGTTGTGGCATGCTGGAGAGCGGCAAGCTGACCATCTTTTGCAATATGGTACGCACTGACCCCAAGTTGCTGTTCATTACTGAAGTACACGTACGGCAGGGATGGATGGTAGGCAATATGCCGTGGCCCGAACATGTGGGGCGGCTTTGCGTCAATAGGCTCAAGCGGCTGAATATCTCCCGTTTTTTCATCGAACGAGTACTGGTAAATCGCATTGAATTCTTTGACACAGGGTACATACAGAAACCTGTTGTCAGGAGTTGTCAGCACACTGTGGGCATACTTCTCTGCCACCTGTTGATGGCTTACTCGATCGCCCACAACTCCATCTGGATTCACCTGATACACATCACAATGCCCGTCGTGATATGACGATGTCAGAAAATAGCCACCAGTGCGGTCAAAACTTGTATAGCCTGTTGAGTCTTGCAGATCTGTGACTCCAGCGATTGAGAGTTTGCCCTCGTTAGAACGCACAAGCGTCACAGCACGAGGACTTTCTGCTCCTTTCCCCAGAAGCGTCACAATGCAGGACGAATTCGCAGGATGTCTGGCAATACCGTGAGGCTTTCCCGGCATGGCGAGGACGCCCTCCTTCACAACCCGTACCTGATTACCGCTGGGTCGCACTGTGATGTGCAGTAGTTGCTCACCCGAACCATCGACTGCATACACGTCAAACGGATCAACATCTTCATCCCCAGCTGCACAGGGTTCGAGTGGCAGTACACCGGCACTCCACACAAAGATAATCAAGAAAATGGTGCTCATTCGATGCATTATGGAATTGCGTTGTTGTTTGATTCGCATACTCTCACTCAGTATTTGTTTCATTGCTCAAGGACCCCTCTTCATTGCGGCTGTTTGCGGCATGGTGTCAACAAACCCAGCATGCGTACGACGCAGCTCATCAATTGCTTTTTGCCGAAGTGAACCTAGCAATTTTTGAGACTCTTTTTTCGTTGCAAGATTCGTTAACTCCTCCGGATCAGCTTCAAGATCATAGATCTCCTCAACCTCACCCTCCACAAGATATCGCACGTATTTATATTTGCCATCACGAAGCAAGACGTACCACGGAATGTTCCCGACCTGATAGAGAGCCTCTTTATCCGGCTGTGAATCAGTATCGGCCCCATACTTGCGCCCGGTATGCGTCATGATCATTGGCTGAGTCCACTGGGAGGACTCTGGACTTTTAACCAGCGGGCGAATATCTCGGCCATCAGTTCGCCATGGAATTTCAATACGAGCCGTCGAACAGAAAAACCTGACAACATCAGGAGCATTGACTGGATGTGAACACACCTGACCCTGTGGCAGCGTTGCTGGATGTGAGATGATCAGCGGAGAGGCTACTGCGGCATCATAGGGTGCTACCTTACTATTCAGCCCATGCTGACCGAGAGCAAAGCCTTGGTCAGCGGCATACACGATAAGTGTATTTTCAAGCTGCTCCGTCTCACGAAGCGTTTGAACCAAACGGCCGACTCCTTCATCAATTGCCATGACGCATTCGTTGTACTGTTGCACCCAGTCTTGGTACTGCTGGCCTGCTGTATTCGTATTGAAGTTACTCTTTTTTAATTTTTTCTTTCGGCGGTACGCTTTTCCATCAGGTCCCTCCTGCCAGGAGCTTGTTTTCTCAAGATACTGTGGCTTGTCTGGCCAGGGCCCAAAGATATCCGCCGGGATATTAGCTTTCTTTCCCTTCAAATCTCCTTCGTGACGTTCAGCCGGCGTGGTTGGGCCATGAATTGCTCCGTAGCAGAGCCACAGGTACCACGGCTTCTCTGAGTCACGATTTTCTCCTTCAATGTAGTCAATGGCCCAGTCGGTGTAGTTGTCGGTTGAATAGCCTTCGACACGACGGTCTTTTCCGTTGAATGTGACGATCTGGTCGTAAAAATAATGCCCTGCATTATCAGGATGAGCAGGCCTGTTCCAGACAATCTGATGATTCCAGTCCCGCCCGTTCCCTGTATCAACACCGGTGTGCCATTTCCCAATCTGGGCGGTGTGATATCCATTTGCTTTTAAAACAGAGGGCCAGAATCGGCACTGCTCGGGATCGTATGCGCTCCCAGGGTATTCCCCTTCCATCCGCATCGATTGTACGCCGTGTTGAAGTCTTCCCGTAAGAAAACTCGCCCTTGACGGCATGCACCAGGCACCTAGATATGTTCGTTCAAACCGAACTCCTTGTTCGGCAAGTGCATCGATATGTGGCGTCTGCACCCAGGCGGGCGACTCGGGATAGCAAGACAGCGTGTTGTAATTTTGATCATCACTGTAGATGAAAAGAATATTTGGGCGATCAGCTGCGTTGATATCTTTGGCACTCATACAAGCCAATACAACAATCAACACACAACACCGATTTAAATGCACCATTTCTGCTCCCCTACTTCTCTAAAACAAAAAAATGCTCTACCCGCTCTTCTCTCTCCGACTATTTACTCACTATGAAACAGTTACGTCTTCACAAGAAAATAGTCTGATATTTCACTCGCAACCTTTTCGCCCCGAAGCAACTCAACGATCGCCAAAGCATACTCAATAGCTGTCCCCGGTGTTTGTGATGTCACGATATTATTGTCTCGATCCACACAGACCCGGAGATTCGGATCAAACGCGTCGCCAAGCAACTGTGTGAATGCATCGGCTGGCCACACCTGATCCGGTGTCTTGATTGCCAAAGGGTTCCCGGTCACCTTTTTGGCTCGTTCAAGAACGCCGGCAGGCTTCAGCACTAACGCAGGCGATAAGCAGATCGCACCAAGAAGACCACCAGCAGCATGATGTCGCTGAATGACTGCCTTCAATGATTCTGACACTCCGAGATTCATGGCACCGGGCACGCCGCCTGCCATCACAACAGCGTCCCACTCCTCGTGGGCAACGTGCTCAAGACTTACGTCCGGCACTATCCGCAGTCCTTTTTGCAACAACACCGTTCCGAGTGATTCGACACTCGCCACAGTGACATCGATGGAGGCACGTCTCAGTACATTTACGAGCGCACAGAATTCAATTTCTTCATTACCTGTAGCAACGGGCAGCAGAGCTTTCATAAAAAGATTCTAAGAAACAAAGCACTTCCTGAGAACTCTGACCTGCACCAGCCATAATATGACCAGAAGTGTTCATTGGCGGACAAAAAGAAGTACATCGAGAAATGCCTAACACCTCCACTACTTCCGCTTTTTCTCTGGCTTCTCGAGATGAATATCAAATGTCTGTTCCGGCATAGCGACCTCTACCATGATCCCAGATGTTTCAAGTGAATCATATTTCCTTGGAATCAATACTGGGTTTTCCTCGTAGGTCCCAGGGATCGCTGTTGGCTCGATGCCTTCCGGTGTTGGTGGTGGTGGCTCATCGACACAGATGGAAACAGCAGCAGACCCGAAAGGCAGACCATCCACCACGTAACTCCCGTCGCTCGCTATCTCAGCGCCTTTCGTCACCAGATAGTTGACTTGAAACAGGATATATCCGGAATTCAGCATCTGGCCGTCATAGTCCACTTTGCCACTCACCGTTGATCGTACCTCACGGCTGCAGCCCGCCCCACCTATGATTGAAGTGCACGCCAGGGCTAATATTACTAATCTCATTTTGTTTCTCTTTTCGATGATGTGCGTATAGATGATGTTCACGAGGCAGAAGTAAAGAATGGCTTGCCGAATGGTCAGTAACGACCACTCGACAAGCCTGATCTGGCCAAGAATTATTCGTAGTCGCTAACAACCTGCCCATCTCCACGCTGCACGAGATTCCACCAGACGTTTCCATCAATTGGCAATGAGATGCTTTTCGCCGAGCCGTCAGCAAACCCGGTGGTCATTGTCCCAGTATGTAAAGCTCCGGGCCTCCGCCTCCAGTTACAGCCCACTCGTTGCTGATTGTTTTGTGGCGCCGAGCCAATACCAGTAGTCAAACTATTGGTATTGGTTCCCGTTGAATAGGTTTTTCCACCACCAAACATTGGCTGGTACG
>CAXEMW010000155.1:0-7526 GCA_963997395.1 uncultured Planctomycetaceae bacterium | reverse complement strand
TTCGTTTGCCTCGAAGGAGATGATGGTAGTGCTGGGCAAACCGATGGGCTTCATCACGCACATATTCCAACAAGCGTAATGAATACGCATCTCGTGACAGGCGTAAAGGTTCTGATTTCCCGGGCAGGAAAATCTCTTCTTCCCTTTTGGCAATCGAAAGAATGCATGGGGGAACGACTCCTAAAGAATTAAGTGCATCCAGAGCCGCAGACAATTGTCCTTTCCCACCGTCAATAAGAAATATATCTGGAAGTGACGCTCCTTCTCGAAGCAGTCGAGAAAATCTTCGCAAAACAACTTCGTGAATACTTTTGAAGTCATCGATGCCGTCAACCGTTTTGATCCGGTATCGCTTGTACCCTGGTTTAAAAGGAAGGCCGTCAATAAACTGGACAAGGCTGGCAACTGTTTCATTGCCAGCCAGATGAGCGATATCAACACCCTCTATGACTCGTGGTGTCCCCGAAAGACCTAGGACTTTCTCAAGGCCAGCAAGCCCTTTTTTTGGATCAACAAGGAACACCTCGGGTTGAACGTGCTCCTCGAGATCACCACGTTCATGAAGCCGTTCAAGAAGCTTAATTTCATCACGAAGCCTAGCCGCCTTTTCATATTCAAGCCCTTGCGATGCCACCAACATTTCACCGTGCATCTCTTTCAAGAGCCGTTTTTTTCCACCCTCCAAAAATGTCTTCAGTCGATTGATATCTTTTCGATAGTCCGCCTTTGTGATCCGTAGATTACATGGTGCCGTACATTGACCAATCGATGCTAGCAGGCACGGGCGAAACCACCGCCACTGGGGATCATCTACATCGATATCGAGCGAGCACGTACGGAACTTGAAAATCCTCTGAAGCACAACGATCGCTCCACGAAGACTCCCTGCACTTGGAAATGGACCGTAAAGCTTCACACCTTTGGAGGCTGGAGATCGCGTGAATTCGATCCGAGGGAAATCTTCATGCGTGGTAATCTGCAGATAAGGAAACGTCTTATCGTCTTTGAGCAGCGAATTAAATCGTGGCTGTACATCTTTGATCAGCCGACTCTCAAGAAGAAGTGCATCCACTTCACTATCCGCTTCCAGATAGTCAATGTCTCGTATTTCGCGAACAAGATCAGCTGTACGTCGATCAACTTCCGCCGCCTTGAGAAAGTAACTCCCCGCCCGGCTCCGTAAATTATTTGCCTTTCCAACATAGATTACTCGACCGGCACTGTCCTTCATCAAATAGACACCCGCCGTCTGTGGAAAGTCTCGAACCTTCTTCGCCGCTGCAGCGAAGTCGGGAGTCGTGGACAATCCATCGGTATCTGCTGGAGATGTTTCGGAATGTAGATCAGAGGAATCACTCATCCATGTATTCTATGAGGAAAACACCTTTTGCCATCCACCTTAGACGAGGATTGAGCTCAAAATGCCTCCCCTTTCGATCTCACGGCAAGTGCATCTCTATTCTTACACTCCCACTCGACTCCGTAAATCTTCTTCCAGAAGATTTAGCCGGCGTTCCAACACAGCCTTTACAGCTGGCAGGTCTTCTGGAGGCGTCGGTTGAGATGCAGCGAAAAGATAAAACTTGATTTTGGGCTCAGTGCCAGAAGGTCTGGCTGCTACTGCATTACCGAGTGGAGGAAACAGAAGCTCTGAATCTTTCTTCCCTGCAGTTTCGGCATCAATAAGATCAAAGATAACGAGGTTCCCCTGCTCGCCCTCAAATGACAACTCCCCTTGATCAGGATCATAGACTTTCAGTTGACCATAGTCTCTTGTTTGTCTCACGGTCAGGCCTCCCAATTCTATTGGCGGATTGGCACGCAAACCTGTCATGATCTCCTGCATTCGATCCATTCCTGCTGCTCCTGGCAATTTGATCGCCACCTGTCGTTCAAGATGACACCCATATGTGCAGAAAAGATCATCGAGTTTTTGATGCAATGTCCTTCCTTGTGCTTTGAGCTCTGCTGCTAGCTCAGCCAGAAGTAACGCTGCAACACTTGCGTCTTTGTCACGGACATGTGTTCCTGCCAAATATCCATGAGACTCTTCGCACCCAAAAACAAAGTGTTCTGGCCCGATGTCATCGATCGTTCGACCAATCCATTTAAAGCCAACCTGGAGCCCATCGACGACGTTCACCCCATGCTTTTTGCCGATATGACGAATAAGGCCACTCGTGACCAGAGTTGTAACAACCGTATCTGTTGGCTGGAGAACATTTTGTCGGCTCTTTGTTTCAAGAACCCACTCGGTCAATAAGGCACCGAGCTGATTTCCTGTGAAAGTTTTCCACTTACTATCTTTCTCTGGTCCCACTGCAGCGGCCGCACCAAGACGATCACAATCTGGATCACTTGCCATAACGACGTCATCGGATCGACTGCGTGCTTCCTCAATTGCTCCAGTGAGTACGTCTGCATTTTCTGGATTCGCAACATGTCCAGGAACGTTAGGGAAGTCTCCATTGGGCTCAGCCTGTGGGCCGTACAGCCTCACATTCTGAAAACCTGCTCCTTCCAGCACAGGAATAACAGCGGTGGCCCCAACACCATGGAGTGGCGTGTATAGAACAGAAAGATCACGAGAACCGGTTGTTGCCTGCTTCAACACGGCACGCACAAAAGCCGGGTCAATTTCATCTTCCATGAAAACAACCCGTCCGTTGTTCACCCCATCATTAAACGGGAGTCGGCTGATTTCATTGACCTGCATGACCCGTTCAATAATGCCTTTGTCGTGAGGCGGTAACACCTGAACACCACCAGCCCAGTACACCTTCACAGCATTGTCACTGGGTGGATTATGACTCGCCGTAACCATGATGCCGCACGTACTCTCGGTATAGCGAACCGCGTACGAAAGTTCTGGAGTACTCCGATATCCTCGCAGGAAAAAAATCTTGAACCCCGCTGCTAAAAGAATTTCACTACACAGCTTGGCAAAATGTTCTGAACGATGCCGTGTGTCATACGCAATGGTACAACTAGGCTCACTGCCTGCCGTACAAGTCGCCATGACATACTCAGCAAGGCCCTGGGCACTTTCTCCAATCGTGCGGTCGTTAATTGCATTGGATCCAACCGGAAACATTTTCCCGCGCCGTCCCCCAGTGCCAAAGGGAATAACTGTCCAGTATGCATCGTCCAGTGACTTCCAAATTTGCTTATCTACTTTTGCACGAACAATGAGATCAGCAAGCTGCTCAGCAAACTCTGCATACCGCGGTTCCCTCAACCAAGTTTGCATAGTCGCCAAAGAATGGTCAGTAATCACACCATTTTGATGAGCTTCATTTAAACGTGCGAGACAATCAGTCACTAAATCGGCAGACATTGACGCCATCAATTACTCCATAGAAACACGGGTGTTCGTTCGGTTTTGTTTAGATTTATACTCCCCAACTCGAAAACATGCAGCTATTTCCAATGGAAAACCTATGAAGAATGATAACGCAACGAATTCAAAGCATTCTGAACCACTTATTGTCAGCGTCTCTGGACTCCGAGGAATCGTCGGGGAATCGCTTACTGACGATGTTGCAGCGGCATATGCCTGCAGTTTCATCGAAACCCTTCCTGCCGGGCCAGTTGTAATCGGAAGAGATGGTCGGAAATCTGGACCAGCACTCAAAGAGTCCATCAACAAGGCAATTGTCGCCAGTGGTCGAGATGTGCTCGACTGCGATGTCGCTTCAACACCAACAATCGGAGTTGCTATCGTTGAAAATAATGCAGCCGGTGGCATACAAATATCAGCCAGCCATAATCCAGCGCCGTATAACGGACTCAAGCTTTTCTCATCAGGCGGCCGTGTTCTACCTGCTGTAGCTGGCGACGCGGTGCGTTTACGATTTGAGGCTCTTCGAAGGTCCCCACCAAAGACCCAAAAGAATTCTACACAGGGGAGTGTTCGTGCAATTGAAAGTACACTTCCACATCTCCACAAGGTTCTTTCGATTGTTAATGTCGATTCCATTCGTAAGGTGCAACCAAAGGTGTGGATAGACTGCGGCCACGGTGCGGGCAGTCGACTGGCACGACCACTCCTTGAGGCACTTGGCTGTGAAGTCACTGTTGTTGGAGAGCCTCCTGACGGCCAGTTTGAACATGAACCTGAACCAACCGCAGATAATCTCATTGACTGGTTGCCCCGGATACCAGCGGCCGGGGCTGACATTGGTTTCTTCCAAGATCCCGATGCGGACAGACTCGCTGTAGCAAGTCATGACGGGGTTTATTTGGGTGAAGAATTAACGCTTGCCCTTGCAGCAGATGCCGTACTCATGAAATCACCTGGTCCGGTCGTCATTAACTGCTCGACAAGCCAGCTCACTGCACATCTTGCAAAACGTTATGACTCACCATGCACGCTTTCAGCTGTTGGTGAAGCGAATGTTGTCGATGAGATGCTGAAGAGGAATGCTGTTTTAGGAGGCGAGGGGAACGGCGGCGTAATTGATCCTCGTGTTGGGCTGGTTCGAGACTCCTTTGTCGCAATGGCTCTTATTCTCGAACGCATGGCCGAAGGCGGAGTACTCACACCTCTTACCAGCCTGATCAAAGACTTCCCTCCTCTTACGATCAAGAAAACAAAAATCGTGCTTCCTTTCGGTTGGTCCAAACAAGATATAAAAGAATCCTTTCAACGTGTTGCTGATACCTTTCCTGAGGCAACCGTAAGCCGGCTCGACGGTGTCCGGATTGCATTTGCTGACGGTTGGTTGCTGGCACGTGCGAGTAACACTGAGCCTATTGTGCGAATCATTGCGGAGTCTACTGATGAGCAACAGGCAATGTCTGTAATCGAGCAGGCTACCAAGGCATTGCTTGATCATTCGTGATGCCGCCATACGCGACTTGCTCAGCGTGCCGGCAGTTGTATTTTCATGGCTTCCATCAGTCGTTTCATATCTTCCCAGACATCTCGTTTTGCTGAAGGGTTCCGAAGGAGGTAGGACGGATGGTAGGTACACATGACACGACTCCCGTGGTATTCAAACCACTTTTTCCGAAGTGATCCTATTGAATCTGTTGTTTCAAGCAGCGCATGAGCAGCACTTGCACCAAGACAGCAGATATATTCTGGTTGCACTGCCTTGAGCTGGTGCTCAAAAAAGGAACGACAATTCTCGACCTCTTCGGGCAGAGGGCGGCGATTTTCAGGCGGCCGACATTTCAACACATTGAGGATATAAACCTCTTCGCGAGAAAGAGTACATGCCTCTATGATTTTCGTCAGCAGTTGTCCGGCACGACCAACAAAGGGAATGCCTGACGCATCTTCATCTGCTCCTGGTGCCTCACCGAAAAAGCAGAGTCGAGCATTTGCGGAGCCAACACCAAAAACTGTCTGTGTACGAGAAGATGCGAGCTGCGGACATTTCTGACACCCGGCTACTTCCTCACGAAGAACCTGAAGCAGTTGTTCAGTATGATTCGAACCGTCCGCTGGTTCTCGAACATTTGCAGAATCTATGTGCCTCCCAGCAGGCCTGTCAGAGTACCTCTGGGTTTTCGGCAAGCATGTTACTCCTGCCAATTCCAGACTTTGCAATCGTTGTCGTACTGCCCGCTCTGACATTCTGCCTATCCGTAAGTTCCAAGATCTATAACGCCTTACGAAAACGCTTTGGCCCGCGCTTCCTTCCAAGAAGCGACGGTGCTGGTTTCGGAGCAGCCGGGGCTTCTGCTACCGAGTCACCAAAACCCTTGCCATCTCCAGATTGCTGTTTGTGAGCGGGAAGCGAAGCAGTCGGTTTGGGATCGAGCGCAGAGAATCCAGCGATTTCACTTCTTTCCAAGAGTTTATCGATACGCATTTCAATACGAGTCAGTTGCGTACCTTCCTCCGGAGCGACAAACGTGTAGGCGATACCCTCTCGGCCCATCCTGCCAGTTCTACCAACCCGATGAACATAGTCATCGCAGAACTCTGGTATGTCGTAATTAATAATGTGCGAAACACCGGAAACATCGATGCCGCGACCCACAACGTCTGTTGCCACCAGAACCTGTATCTGGGCTTCACGAAATTGTCGCATTACTCGATCTCGCACATTCTGTGCGAGGTCACCATGAATGCATGCGACACTAGTTTTCTTGTCTTTCCTACGTCGCTGGAGACGCTCATGGATTTTATCAGTTCCCCGTTTTGTTCGACAGAAAACAATAGCCTGTCGGGGCTGCTCACGTTCGAGTAATTGCTCGAGCAAGGCAAACTTACGCGAGGGATCAACTGTGAAATAAAACTGCTCAATTGTTTCAACAGAAATTTCATTTGTTGAAAAGTCGAGAATCTCCGGATCCCGCATATATCGAGTTGCTAATCTTGCCACAGGTGGCGGAACAGTAGCAGAGAGCAGCAGAGTTTGTCTACTCTGAGGGCAGCGCCGAAGAATCTTTTCGATATCTGGCCGAAAGCCAATATCTAACATGCGATCAGCCTCATCGAGTGTTGCAAGCTCGAGAGTACCGAGCATAAGTGTGCCACGACTCATGTGATCAAGAACTCTTCCCGGGGTACCAACCACGACTTCCGGATTTTTTGCGAGCTTATCGATCTGAGCCTTGATGGGCTTTCCACCATAGACAGCAACACATCGAAGCTTGGATCCTGCTGCAAGTTTTTCAAATTCATCACGAACCTGAACAGCTAATTCACGCGTCGGCACCAAAACAAGTGCCCGCACACCGTGCCCTCGTCCTGGACTTCGTGTGAGTAGCTCGAGTATCGGAAGCACGAACGAAGCGGTCTTACCCGTACCCGTCTGGGCCTGTCCCAGTACATCAACTCCTGCAATTGCCCTTGGGATAACTCCTGCTTGTACCGGAGTCGGCTGAGTGTATCCGGCTCGATCCACTGCTTGCAGAGTCGTGGCAGAAAGTCCAAGGGCCGAGAACCCTCCATTGTCGCTTTCTGCTTCAATTGGCGTTGCGGACGTGTTCGCTTTTCCTTGTGCGTTCCCCCGGCCTTCCGTACCCTTGGACGAACGTCGATTTGCCTTGGCAGGGCGACGCCGCCGAGGCTGTTCTTGACTGGTCACTCCGAACCTTCTCTCATGTGAGTTGCTCTCATCATTCTTGTGCAAGCCACAATGAACAGCCGGGGCTTACTACACCAAGTCTGAAAAGACCTCGGGTTCCATCCGGGTGATTTTCAGCGGGAACAACCGGCTTATAGAGAGCAAAGTACTACAAAATCTCTTCTTTTCTGAGACGATACCATACAAACGAACAGTACGCAATTCGAGCTGGTTTCGGTTTTCGCTGCAGAACGAAGCAGGAAAAGGCCTAAGTCTCGCGAGATTCTTCAACGCCATTCCTAAGAGCCTGAGCGATTGGCGCGTAACATCCAGTTTTTCCGAACTCACTCAGCGATCAAAAAACTTTTTTATTGCCCAGACAGTCGCTGATCTACCGGCACGTGCAATAGACCTAGTGAGAGGAATCCGCTTCGGGCACACGGCAACACAGTTTTGAGCGTTACCACACATTTGAATACCACCCTGACCAGTGAGTGACTT
>CAXEMW010000154.1:0-7560 GCA_963997395.1 uncultured Planctomycetaceae bacterium | reverse complement strand
TCAAAAGCTTGTCGCTCTTGTTCACCTGCCGTTTTTGTGACGAGTGATTGAAGTGTTTCAAGCTGGTGTTGAACTTCCTCGGGATCAAGTAGATGAAGTCTGCTAAAGAGAATGGCGGCTTCAATCACGGCGTGCGCAGCCCTGTTGAAGCCTCTGAACGGGCGAATGAGGTGTGACTTTTGTATATGTGCATGCAGTCGGCAGCGTTCTCCGGTTGTATCTGCTTGTCCTATGCGGAACTCAAACGCTTCGCAGGCGTCTTCAAGGATCCATCCATTGACCGTTTCAGCCGAACGAGTTTGAGGCTGGTTGTAGGGCACGCCAGTGACCGCCTGAGCAAAGAGTAAAACATTATCAGTGAGGTGGAAGACGCCCTCTGGCTGAGACATAAGCAGGCGGCCTGTTCTGCTGCCTTGGAACGGCTTGAGGATGAGGTGAGTCATGGATCGAGAGTCCACTACTTCAGGGCCCATCGCGGCGATATGGACATCACCGTCTTCTGTTCTCGTTGTAAGAAGGCCTTCGAGAATCACAGGAACTAAACCTCATTGGAGTCGTCGAAAAGAAGAGAAACAACCTGTTTTTCCAGATGTTGAAATCAAAACACTTTTTGAGTTTACACTGGTTTCATGATAGATGCCTCGCTTACCGGAGAACGCATTCATTTCGTCACAGGAAAGTTGTCGGAACATGCGCTGCGAAACATGCTTGAGCGACTGGCTGGCCAGATCGGATTTCAGCCAACAGTTCAGGTGCTGAATATTACCGTTGCGGCATTAATGACAACTGATTGGATTGCTCGGCGGCTTGAGGTGCCAGAAGGTGCTGATCGTGTGGTTATTCCTGGACTGTGTAAGGGTGATATGACGTCGCTCGAACAAAAAGCAGGTGTGCCTGTCGAACGCGGTCCGGAAGACTGCCGCCGGTTGGACGAGTGGTTTGGTCAAAAGCGACAAGATCTGGATGGTTATGGGGAACACGATATCGAGTTGATCGCGGAGATCAATCATGCCAATCGATTTTCGCTCGAGGAACTTTTTGCAGAGTCGACCCGATTGCGACTGGCCGGAGCTGATGTGATTGATGTTGGCTGTACGCCGGGTGAGTCATGGGCAGATATTGGAAACGCAATTGCAATGCTTGTTGATGAAGGGTTTCGAGTCTCCGTTGATAGTTTTGAACCAAGCGAAGTACTTTCAGCAACACGGGCTGGTGCATCGCTTGTCCTGTCAGTCAATTCAAGGAACGTAGACGCCGCAGGCGACTGGGGTTGTGAAGTTGTTGTCGTGCCGGACGAGCCGTCAACGCTTAAGGGGTTTGATGAAACAATCGCACAGCTTGAAGTGTTGGGTGTTCCGTGCAGGCTTGACCCTATCCTTGAGCCAATTGGTTTTGGGTTCGCGGCGAGTCTTGGTCGGTATATTGATGTGAGGGAACGATACCCGAAGTCTGAAATGATGATGGGCATCGGTAACCTGACAGAATTGACAGATGTTGATTCAGCTGGCATCAACACACTGCTCCTTGGCTTTTGTCAGGAGAAGGGAATTCGTTCTGTGCTTACGACCGAAGTTATTTATTGGTCAAAAAGCAGTGTCAAAGAGTGTGATCTTGCTCGCGCACTTGTCTATTATGCAGTCTCAAACAAAACCTTACCAAAGCATGTAGAGCCACGCCTGGTTACGCTTCGGTCGGGGAAACAGCAACTGCACGGTGATGACGCACTCAAACAGTTGGCTCTGGCAATTCGTGACCCAAATTTCCGAATATTTGCTGAACGTGGTGAGGTTCATCTGGTTGGGAAGCATCTTCATCTGGCTTCACGGGATCCGTTTCAACTTTTTTATCAGTTGGCGGCTCACGATCGAACCGACGTGGACCCCAATCATGCCTTTTACCTTGGGTATGAAATGGCGAAAGCAGTTACAGCACTCACACTTGGAAAAGACTATCGCCAGGATCAGGCCCTCGATTGGGGATACCTGACAGAATCGGAAATTGGATGTGGCCCGTCAGATGCTGCTGCGCGTGTGGCTGGTCCTGATGAGAAGTCCTCCAAGACTCTGGAGTCATAAATCTTGAGTGTCGTATGAAATTAGAAGACATCTACCACTGGTATACCGCCTCTGGCGCCCTGGTTGCAGAATTGTCGCCAGAGACTGAATTCGAGAGTGTGATGCAAGGCCTTGCATCGCTTGGTGGGTTGGTTTGTTTCGATAGTAGTTCGGCAGCATCCGGTAGTCTTGCCTACGGCGTGAACGCTGAGCAGGCTGATAGTGAACAGGACCTTGACCGATTTTCTTTTGTGGCGGCAGATCCGATTGAAAGTTTCGTAGTACCTTCTGGTGCTGAGCCAGATGATGCCGAATCGATACGAGAGGTCCTACGGCAAATGAACAGTCGTCTAGCGGACCTTTCCTGCCAGACAATTCCGGGTCTCCCTCCTTTTCAGGGTGGTCTGGCAGGAATGTTGTCTTTCGACGCCGGCTTAGCTCTCTTGGGCGTTGACCATGAAAAAGGACACCACTCAGCAACCCCTCTCATGCAGTTTGGTATCTACGATGTTGTGTTTGCCTTTGATCACAAGCAGAGAAAGGTTTGGGCTATTTCCCAAGGAGTGCCAGAAAATACACCGGTAAAACGACGGTCCCGCAGCAGGGAGCGTTTTGAAAAGCATGCGTGTGCGTTCGAAGGAAGCCAAGGTACGTCTTCTGAGGCATTGCTCGTGCCTGCGAATCAGACTGCCTTGTATTCTTTGTATCAACTTCCTGGCAGCAATGGTGTTTTTTCAACTCACTCTCCTTCGGCATACAAAAGTATGGTGCAGTCGGGCATTGATCTGGTTCGTGCGGGTGATATTTTTCAAGTCAATCTCGCACAGCAGTTTTCAGTCGCTGGTTCATGGAATCCACTTGAACTTTACAAAAAGGCTCGTGCTTGTAACCCAGCACCTTTTGCTGGCTACCTCGATTGCGGAAACGCTGCCATTGTCAGCATGTCCCCCGAACGGTTTCTCAAGGTGACACGTGGTTCCGTCTCGATGCATCCCATCAAAGGCACCCGTCGCGTGCTTTCTCGACCAGAAGCAGACCTCTACGCCAGTGCTGATTTGTACTCGAGTGAAAAGGATCGAGCAGAAAATGTGATGATTGTGGATCTGGTGCGGAACGATCTTTCGCGTGTGTGCGAGCCGAAAAGTGTTGTTGTAGAGGCGCTCTGTCGCCTTGAACGATTTCGGTATGTCCAGCACCTGGTGTCGATTGTTTCCGGGCGACTTGTTGCCGGAGCAAACGCGATTGATGCGATGCTTGCGGCATTTCCGGGTGGAAGCATTACAGGTGCTCCAAAGTACCGGGCTTGTGAGATCATCTGCCAAGTGGAGGAGAATGGTAGAGGACCGTATTGCGGAACCCTTGGCTATGTCGGCTTCGATGGGAATGCGGACTGGAACATTCTTATCCGCACATTTGTGGTGCGAGAAGACAACATTACGTTCTCAGCAGGTGGTGGCGTGACCGTCGGAAGTGATCCAGCAAGCGAATATGCCGAGAGTCTTCATAAAGCAGAGGGGATGTTGTCGGTATTTGAACCCACTGTTGCGGGGGGCTCGACATGATCGTTGTTCTTGATAATCGAGATAGTTTCGTTTTTAATCTGGCACGATATTTTGTACTTCTTGGGGCACAGGTGAAAGTGTTGCCGAGCCATAACACCGACCTCGAGGAAATACAATCAGCGAAACCACAAGCACTCGTCATATCACCTGGTCCGTGCACGCCCAAAGAAGCAGGTGTTTCGATGGCATGTGTCAGGAAGTTTCGGGGAATCATTCCAATATTGGGCGTTTGTTTAGGTCATCAGGTAATTGTTGAAGCTCTCGGTGGAGTTGTTCTCGCGAGCAATGATCCACGGCACGGTCGGATGAGCAGTGTTACGCACGACCCTACGGACATGTTTTCGGGAATTCCTAATCCAATGTCTGCGTGTCGATACCATTCCCTTATTGCTGAAGAACAATCACTGCCACAAGCACTCCGGGTGACGGCACGGACGCAGGATGGTGTAATTATGGCCGTTGAGAACTCACAAGAACATCTCTACGGTGTGCAGTTTCATCCCGAGTCAATACTTACACAAGGAGGCTTTCGTCTTCTTGCTAATTTTCTCTCAACAGCTGGAATAGTTGTTGAAAATGGTCTCGTCGACAAACTTGATAGATCGGTTTGCGAGCAGGCTGGATGCGTCAGGGTGGCAGTGGATGACAACGAGACACGAATTGTCACCTTCTAATCCATTCGTGAACCTGTGGTGCGTTGAGCAGTGCCTGCATTGATAGCATCGCTGCCTTGCAAGCAGGCGAAGGAATAAGTGAGAGTGAATCACTGCCGGCGTGAACCTGTCTAGAACGCACGTTTTTAGTGGTTTTTGCAGTCCCACAGTCTTCGCCTGGTTTTGGCACAGTCTTTGCAACTGTCTCTTAGCGTCGCGAGGTATGCAGCACAACGGTGCAGCATGGCGACAGGGTGGGACTCCGTTCCCGCCTTCCTTTCAACTCATCAGTTTAGGCGGAGGCTTACTATGAAATTTATTGGGGATCGATGGCTTTCTAGTCTGCTCGTTGGAGCAGCGTTAACACTTGTGGTAGGAGTCGTGATGACTTGTACCGCACCTGTGGCATGCGCCCAGGAAGAGGAGGGTACGGAATCTGCCCCAGCTGCAGAGGAGCCTGCTGCCGCAGAATCCTCTGGAGGAGATGCTACTGCTGAGGCATTATCTTCCTACATTGCAGAATCTGATTACACGATCAACACACTGATCATGTTTATCTGTGCGGTCCTTGTTATCTTTATGCAGGCCGGGTTTGCAATGGTTGAGATAGGACTGAATTCCGCGAAGAATGCGGTAAATATCCTTTCTAAAAACGTGATGGATCTCTGTGTAGGGGTTTTGCTGTATCTGTTTATCGGCTTTAACCTCATGTATCCCGGAGATGGATGGGTTGTTGATGGATGGCTGGGCGGTTTCACACCATTCGTCGTTGCCTCTGATGGCACTGGCTATGGTGATTACAGTTCCTACGCCGACTTCCTGTTTCAGGTGGCTTTCGCAGCGACTGCAGCGACCATCGTCTCAGGTGCTGTTGCCGGACGGATGAAGTTTTCAGCATATCTCGTCTACAGTGCAATTTTGACTGGTCTGATTTACCCTATTAGTGGTGCTTGGAAATGGGGTGGCGGATGGTGTGATTCCATGGGTTTCCAAGATTTCGCGGGGAGTGTCGTAGTTCACGCAGTCGGAGGCTTTGCCGGTCTTGCTGGTGCGATTTTCCTTGGGCCACGTATTGGCCGCTTTTCTAAGGATGGAAAAAGCTCACCAATACCGGGGCACAACATCTCATTTGCAGCCCTCGGCGTGTTTATTCTCTGGGTCGGCTGGTATGGTTTTAATCCAGGTAGTCAGCTGACGTATGCTGGAGCTGCAAACGCAAATGCGACGACCTATATCGCGCTGACAACAACCTTGGCTGCTGCTGCAGGTGCTGTAGCGGCACTCATCACAGCATGGGGTCTGTTTGGAAAGCCTGATGTCACCATGGCTCTCAATGGTGTGCTCGGTGGCTTGGTAGCGATCACAGCAAACTGTGATCGTGTGTCGCAGGGCGAGTCGCTTATCATCGGTGCTATCGGCGGCATTCTGGTTGTTATGGGTGTTCTGCTTCTTGAGAAGCTGAAGATTGATGACCCAGTTGGTGCCTGGCCTGTTCATGGTCTCTGCGGTGTGTGGGGCGGACTTGCCACAGGAATCTTCGGTGATCTGCCAGATGGAATTGAAACCGTCGGTGCATTCTTCACCGTTCAGTTAATAAGTACGGTTGCTATCTGTGCCTGGGCGTTTGTCACAATGTCTATTGTGTTCGGCGTCTTGAAGGGTATTGGAATGCTTCGGGTGTCACCTGAAGTGGAGCAGTCAGGTCTTGACCTCGAGGAACATGGAGTTCGTGCATACCCCTTGGGTGCCGAACCCTCTTAAGCCCAGAAGGATGCCCCAATGGCCTGGGCGGGCATTCCGCCTTGCTCTCCCAGGCCGGGGTGTTTCCTTGATGGAAACATTTGGCAGGCGGGGGTGATTCGTTCATTGCCGTGGGTAATCGAAAGATTGTCCACGGCAATTTTTTTACTTATATCTGGCGGCCTATTTCTGGTTTGTCTGGAAGCCGCCATTTAGATTGATAATCTGCCCAGTGATAAAACTCGCCTGTGGAGAAACGAGCCATCGAACAGCGTCGGCAATGTCTCCAACTTCGCCCCAGCGATTGAGTAGACATTCTCGCACTGCTCGCTCTTGCCACTCCTTGCTGGCTTGATCACCCCAGGCTGTTTTGATCCAGCCGGGAGCAACGCAGTTTACACGAACATGCGGCGCAAGGGACTTTGCCAGGCTTTTTGTGAAAGCCATGACGGCACCTTTTGTCGTAGCAAATAATTCTCCGCTATCGCCCTCCATGCCAGTGGCAGCCTGATCCCATCCTGTTGTGACGATGGAACTACCATCATGTCCCTTGAGCACGTTCCCAAGACCTTTTCCAAGTAAAAGCGTTGATCGGACATCTGTGTCATAGAGAAGCTGGAGTTTGTCTTCGAAAGGTAGCGATGCAGACGACCCGGTTAACGTGTCGGCTCCGGCAATAAGACAGGCAGCACGAAGTGTTGGGCATGTCTTGGTTACGGCATCAATCAGTTCGGCGCAGCCAGCAGATGTTGCAATATCTGTAAGGAATACGCCGGCAACGCTGCCGGCAGAACGTCTAATTTCGTCAGCTACCTGTTGGGCAGCATCTGCATTGCGGCCATGGAGAGCCACTGCTGCTCCAGACTCTGCCAGCCGGAGCGCAACCGCACGCCCAATACCACTCGTGCTGCCAGTCACAAGAACGGTCTGTCCAGTCATGCCATTCATTGCTCCTCGCCCTTCTTGTTTTGTCGAGCAGCATCTTCAGGCAGTGCAGTCTTGCGTCGAATAGAGATTTCATAGCAGGCGGCCTCTTCTGCGTTTCGGACAAGAAGATTGCTGCCACTGATGCACAGTGTGTTCCAAGTTTGTCCCTCGAGTGCCTCAAGACGTCCAAGTTCAGTAGGTTTTTCGGCTGTCGCTGGTATGGCAACGACTTCTCCCGACTCAGCTTGGATGAGAAGAACATCACCGATACGAAAAAGTTGCCCCTGTCCGTAGCGTCCTTGCTTCCACATCCGTGTTCCCGAAGAAAGTTTGACACATTCAAGAATTCCATCGGAAAGACCGTACGCATACCCATTATGAATGGAAACATTGGTAAATTTGGTCTTAAGGAGATTCGACTGACGCCAAACCGGCTTGATGCTCCAGGCGTCACCGGAGTACGTGAGTGAAAAGACCGCAGATCCAATGCCGTACCCTTTTGAGATGAATAGTTTGTTATGGTCAAGAAAATGCGGTTGCGAGCAACTCGCATCAGAATTTGAATGTCCCGGCCATTCGCATTCCCAGAGTTGGTCACCTGTTGAGAGATCGTAGGCAGCTATG
>CAXEMW010000153.1:0-7561 GCA_963997395.1 uncultured Planctomycetaceae bacterium | reverse complement strand
GAAGAAGATTGAGCCATTTTCAGCAGAATCAACAAAAACGCTTCCTTCGCTGCCGCAACCCAAACGTTGGAACAATAATCCTGATGTGCGTCTTACCCCTCGGTACGCTCGACCACATACAGAAACTGCTCCAGCTCCTCCGCTCCAACTCGAGCAGGCCGGAAACCCACTTGCAACACATCCAAAGAACTTCAATTCGGACCAGCACCTATCATCTGATAAAGCCTGGGTCAATCTTGACGAGGGCACATGGTCGGAAGCCATTACAAGTACAAAAGTAGAGTCCCCGGTATCGTCGGATACACCACGGGAAAGAATTGTAAAACGGCTGTCCGCGGAACGTACAGCAACTGCATCACCATCGCCACCGAACGCACCATTACCGGTTTCAAATCCTCTTAACAATACAAAGGGGAATTCAGCTACTGAACCTCAGCCAGAGCCACCAATAAAACGATTTATTGAGAGATTCAGGCCAGCGTCAGGGCCAACGCCGGGGGAACGCATACGTGACCGCATCAGTCAGAATATCAAGCGATTTGAAGCCACTACACTGGCAACAGCCACATCACCAATAACGGCATGGCCACCACCAACAGAACTCTTGCTTGAGCTTGATAAACTGGCCGCGGATAGCCCTCCGCGGCCATCGTCATATAAAGACATTCGTAAATGGGTGGACCAGACAACATCTTCTCTTTCCGATATTATGACAACTCGTGGTCCACACGATCCTCAGGCGATACCCGCTATCATCAGTCTGGACCAATGCTTCAATGATGCGATGGTCCTGGCTGATTCTCTTTCTGATATCAATCGTGCGACCCAGATTCGTCGAGCGGCTTTTGCTGTTAAACGTCGCGTAAAAACATGGCATGCGGCTGCAATTCTTGCCGAAGGGATTACAGAGAAAACAGCTGATGAAAGAAGAACACTGGATGACATCTCTTCCCTTCTTGCGTCACTCGAAAACTTTGAAGTGAATTCAGATGCCGGACGTGCTACTGAAGTCCGCCAGGCTCTTTCAGTAGTAGAACGGTCAGAGTTATTGGAAATTGAAACACTGAGACAGGCTGTTATTCATCACTATGCTGCACCAAATTTTCGAGTTGCTCTAAATGAAGTGTTTCTCACAAGGCTGATGCCTGAATCGCCAAGCCGAACCGAAACAGTACGGGATGTCATTCTCGGAAAACCTGTTCGAGGTCGACGCGTGGTTGAGCAAATAACATCGATAGATCTGACTCCAGATGCTGATGAAATCTGCTTTGACCTCACGGTTAATGGCCAAGTTTCAACCTATGCAATCACTGAAACCGGACCAATAGCGCTTACCTCAAGAGGATCGGGCCAATTTACCGTAAAGAAACCAATAAAAATTTGTAGTGAAGGCCTCGTTATAAACCGATCGGTAGCTTCAGCGTCAAACCGTGCTCGCCTCATGAATGTTTCTACAAGTTTTGACTCTGTGCCACTCATGGGCTCCTTGCTGCGAACACTTGCTCGCAATCAACACGCCGACAGTCTTCCAGAAGCAAATAGAGAAGTCGCTCAGAAAATCGTCTGGCAATCATGTCGTGAGACTGATCAGGAGGCAGAGAAAAAATTTGCGGCACTTTCAGACCAGATTGAAAACAGCTTCTGGCAGCCTTTGGTACGACTTGGCCTCAGTCCGACTCCGTTTATGGAAACAACAGAAGACAGGGCTACACTTCGGCTTCGGCTCAATGCTGACACCCAACTGGCGGCTCATACCCCTCGGCCTCGTGAGCCAGACGGAACACTCTTTGGCTATCAAGTTCATGAATCAACTATCAATAATGCTTGCGAGAGACTTGGGATTAAGGGCCAACGACTTGCACTGGAAGAACTCTTTATTCACGTACAACAACAGTTGGGTTTGGAACAAAAGATTCCAGAAGATCTACCGGAAGGTGTATCCGTTGCATTTGAACAAGTTGAACCAATTCGTGTTGAGTTTGACCAAGGACTTATTCAGGTAAAACTCTCTATCGATGCTCTCGAGAGTGGTCGGCGAAACTGGTATGACGTTATTGGCGGCGTTACGTACAAGCCCGTCGCTTCTGGAAACACTATTGTTCTTCAGCGAGAGGGGCCAATTCGTATCAGTGGACCCGGACACCGAGGACGGATTGAATTCACCTTGAGAACAATATTTGGGAAAATTTTCCCAAAAGAAAGACCTGTGCCTATAGTACCCAAAAAAATTACTGAACATCCTCGACTCCAAGATCTCACGACCCTGCAGGCGATGAGCTGGGACGGCTGGGTTGCAATCGCTCTCGGTGATACTCCTCAACTCCAGACGGCAGAAAATCGAGAAGAACAACCTGCCGCCATCCGCTAGGAAGCAACTCGTGACCACTCCTCGTACATATGTAACGTGGACGGGTTGCAAACAAGGCCAGCACCTCTGACAATTTGGGAATTGTCACCTGTTCCCAAACGCTTCTTCCGAAAGGACTTCGCCGTGTCAAACCAGTCCGAATCATTCCGAACAGAATCTGACAGTATCGGAGAAGTTCGAGTTCCCTCAGACCGTTACTGGGGTGCTCAAACTGAACGTTCGCGTGACAACTTCAAAATTGGTGTAGAACGCTTTCAATGGGGGCGTGCTGTGAAACGCGCCCTTGGCGTTCTGAAAAAATCAGCCGCTCTGGCAAATGGTGAGCTTGGACAGTTGCCAGAAGAAAAAGTTGATCTCATCGTCCAGGCATCCAATGAAGTTATTCACGGTACGCTTGATGATCATTTCCCACTTGTTGTATTCCAAACTGGTAGTGGCACACAATCCAACATGAATGCAAATGAGGTTATCTCAAATCGAGCAATAGAGATTGCCGGTGGAGATATGGGGTCAAAAAAACCAATTCACCCCAATGATGATGTGAATCGTGGACAATCTTCAAATGACACGTTCCCAACGGCAATGCATATTGCAGCCGTAGACGTTATTCATAGCCGTCTGATCCCGGCTGTTCAATTATTACGAGATGTATTCGCTGATCTTGAACAGCGTTACGGTGCGATTGTAAAGATTGGACGAACTCATCTTCAGGACGCAACTCCAATAACACTGGGTCAGGAGATCTCGAGTTGGCGCACTCAACTGGATGCAAGAATCCTGGGACTAGAACGTGCTTTACCGGGCCTCTACGAACTGGCAATCGGTGGAACTGCCGTTGGAACAGGTCTCAACGCCCATCCTAATTTCGGCGAAAAGGCCGCGGCTTTCATCTCGAGGGAAACTGACCACCCCTTCGTCTCAGCATCAAATAAATTTGCAGCTCTTGCTGCCCATGACGCACTTGTAGAAGTGAGTGCAGCTGAACGTGGGCTTGCAATGGCTCTTCTGAAAATTGCCAACGACATCCGCTGGTTAGCAAGCGGCCCTCGCTGCGGCATTGGTGAAATAGCTATACCCGAGAATGAACCTGGGAGCTCAATTATGCCTGGAAAAGTCAACCCGACTCAATGCGAAGCATTGACTATGGTTTGTGCTCAGGTTTTCGGTAACGATGCAACCGTAGCCTTTGCTGGGAGCCAAGGAAATTTTCAACTGAATGTCTACAAGCCAGTGATGCTTCATAATGTACTGGAAAGCGCGGATCTACTTGCAGATGGCTGCGACTCAATGCGTGTTCATTGCGCAACTGGAATAACACCGAATCTAGATCGCATAGAACAACACCTCAACGATTCGCTTATGCTCGTGACAGCACTCAATACACACATCGGGTATGAAAACTCTGCGAAGATTGCAAAAAAGGCTCACGCTGATGGAACAAGCCTGAAAGAAGCAGCGGTTGCACTTGGTCTTGTTACTTCTGAGCAATATGACAAATGGGTTGTGCCAGTTGAAATGACACGCCCACTTTCAGTTTGATCCTTTAGCGGCTTTATTCTCATCCCGATCGAAAAGTCAAAACTGTGGCCCCCAATCTCACTGCTGAGAAGGCAAACGCTCCACAGATTCATCGTGAACTATCTGAACACGTATCTCTCCTCGACACTCTCGAAGCCGGCCCGGTAAATTATTGATCTTCAGAAAGATTGGGCCGGTGTGACCTGCCGTAATATTTACTTCGGCACCTTCGCCGATTAATTCAAAGTGAGATTGCGGCCCTTTGTTGACCCATTGAGCTGCAAGAAGCCGCCCCAGTGGCTTGCCACGATACCAGTCAAACGAGATGCCATCGGCTGTACTTCCCAGATCCAACTGACCATCTCCACTTTGAATAGTGCCAACTGAGCAGAACCCCGTAGCCTTAAGCCGGTATCGTTGGCCGGCCTCCAGACGCCAACCCGGATTCTGCCAGCCACGATTAGCAGCGACAGAACTTGTGAGCCACGTATCTGCAACGGGGCCTCCCTGAGACCAATCGATAACCATCGAGTCCGTGTCGTATCCGTAATCCAGTTCGGAAATAAAGGCATTAAAGTCACGGCTTCCCACACTTGGGTTCCAGCTCGCATGCGTAGTCAAACGGTGTGTCATTCGCTCGTCAAATGGGCCTTGCTCCATTGCAACAAACGCCTTTTGGTACCGCGGATGCGTCGCTAGGAAAGCCACCACCGACCACGCAAGTGCGTAGGAATGAATTGTGCCATGACGTGTCGGACGAAGCTTAAATACATCCTGAATTCCCACTGTTTGACCTGCATTGCAAAGGTGACGAATTGTCTCAATACGACCAAGTTGCTCGACTTCATTCGGTGAGGATGGTATCGGAGTGTGCTCAAATACCTTTTCTTCTTTCACCAGCCGATGTGTTGCCAGCCACTCTGCTATGCCTTCGGTATACCATACCGGTGCATTCATTTTTAGTAAGGTCGCCGTAAATGCATGAACACCTTCATGCAACATAAGATGACGTCGATATGCTGGATTTGACTGATCAACAAACCAAAACCGGTAGTGATCACAATACCCATTTGTAAAATCAGGAATTGTATCGGGCAGCAAGCCGGCCTCTCGAAATCGCTCTCGATCAACAATCAAACAAGCACAGACCTTCCAGTCTGAAACAACTGATAATGGGACGCTGTAGTGGTCTGCCCAGACATTAACAGCCTCATCGAAGACTTCTGGCAATTCTTCCATATCATCACCAGCACGACGAGGACGATCTGTAATCAAAACCAGATGATCACTCTCAAAAACTTGTAAACCTGCGAGTCGCGATCGATGAATAAGATTCTTCCAGTCGAAATTTACAGGATGAGAATATAACTTCGCATGATCCGCTTTTTGTTCACCTGCCAGAACATGCACCGGGAGAAAAAGAAGAGTAAGAAACACGAGGATGACGGCTTGCTGCATCGGGCAGCATTTCATTGAAGAGCCTGTCCGAGACGATTTTCGGCGAACTATAAGCGAAAGAGCTCCTTCCAACCGGAAATGCTCCCAGAATCTTCCAGCGCGCAAGAACCACCTCCAAGCGGGATAAATAGGGGGACTGTTGAAGGGAATATATGTTAATTTCCATAAAGGGGGCAGCATTAAAAGGATTTTCCGGCGCGAGCAGCTGTGTTTTGCCGAAAAACAGAAGAAGCGATGCGTGTCTGTGTGATTATTCCCAATGCCTTTACCTTCCAGCTGCAGTGGATCATGATAAAAATCATTTCGAAAAACACATCTGCAATTTCGGAGGCCGGCCGTTGTCGCGACTGGTTTATTTATTTTTGTTGTTCACTGATTAGTACGACAGCTTTCGCCCAGCAGGTCATTCTCCTACCGGGCACAGCCCACGTACCAGTAAATCGCATTCAAGCGCCTGGATATATTCCACCACCACCAACGGTCCGTCGACCTTGGTGGTTTACCGTCCAGACAGTTTCTGGTCCTGGAGCTGTCATGCCGGTACCGCGAGTAACACATTACCGCCCCCAAGTCTTCCGATTTCCAGCCCAAGCGTCGGTCCTTGCTGGTAAACCAATCACTCCACCAACGAGTACCTTTCCTTCACAATGGGCTTCAGCTCCGCCGATAACACCATCAGCCCCAGTTGCTCAAAAGACTGAATTGGCGCCGCCATCTTCCTGGGCTCCGAGCGTTGGTTCGCCACCTCCACAAACAAGGCAAGAACCACAAAAACCGCTGCCGCCCCCAGCACCACTGAAACAAGCATCCCCTTCTTTGGCAACACAACCACCACCTTCAGGCAATTGGGCGACAATTGCGATTGATGCGAGTGAACCTCAGTCCAATGCTTTGGCAGTCACAATTCCAGCTGAACCGGACAGTCTTCTGGCGGCACAGCCTCAACAAAATGCCCCTCAGAAGGTTACAGCATCCGCACAACCTGTGAGCATCCCTCAACCACCAGCACCCGCACCCACCGCCTCAGTGTCCTGGTGGCGATGCATTGGCGTCACAGATGGTGATACGTTCACCTGCCTTGATACGGCTGGGAAGCAACAAAAAGTTCGTGTTTTTGCAATTGATGCGCCTGAACTTGGTCAACCGTATGGACGTGACGCACGAGACACACTTGCAGAATTAGTATTTGGCAAATCACTTGCTGTTGTCCCAATTAGCAGTACTGCGGACGGACTCGTGATTTGTAAAGTCTCTGTGGACGGAAAAGATATCGGGCGTGAGATGGTGGTTGCAGGTGCAGCATGGACTCTACCGCAATCAGAGAGTTCACTTACCAAGGACCAGCAAGATGCCCAAAGCGGCAAACGAGGCCTCTGGTCAGGGGCTTCGCCAACACCACCGTGGGAATACAGAAAAGCGGCTGTGACACCTTGGCAGCAAGCTGCGTAGGTTCATTCGTGCTCACTTGTAATTAATGGCTGACCGTCTTCCAGTATATCAACATGGAGCACCATGGGGTTACAGCAAATTGGGCAATCTTCAACATAGTCTTGATGAAGCCCTTCAGTAACGTCGATTGGCACGACTATCTCTTCACCGCATGAATCACAGATATAGTGTGCCTCTACCTCTGCAGGTTGCATATCGTGCCGATTCGCACTCAAACGTAAACGACTCACTTGCACATGCTCGTCTATCTTGTGTTTCATGTCTCTACTCCTCAAGAAGAAGACTCTCTAAACATCCGGAAACAGTAAATCCCGCCTTAAATAATACTCCCTGCCAGTTAAAAGCGTAGGCTATCCAACAAATAAAAATCAGACAGAGGCAGCCAAAGAACACTCAATCAACACACACGAATATTGGCCGCACAAGATCAACCGAAGAATCAAGGCTTTTGAATCCTTCGAAGGACATTGTCCACTTTACTACCCAAAATGGCCGCGTGTCTGTTCAGTCGGAATTCGGTTTGAGTGCACGCGTTCGGACACTCCGTCTAGAGACACTTATGCTGACATGAAAACAGTTTTAATAACCTGATGTACGTCTAGGCTGCAGATAACGCTATTGTTTTTTCTATACTCATTAAATGAGAGAAGACTTCTTAGAATTGTCACAAAACAAATGCAGTCTCTAGTTGCACCAACGATTTTTGAAAAGAAAGAGCGGGCGACCGGGTTCGAACCGGCGACAACCAGCTTGGGAAGCTAGTGCTCT
>CAXEMW010000152.1:0-7592 GCA_963997395.1 uncultured Planctomycetaceae bacterium | reverse complement strand
TGGCCGACGAACAACTGGCCAGTGAGATAATTCCAGTGTTTCAGAAAAATCAACGCACCGCTGAAAACTACCGAGTGACACCGTGTGTGGGAGCCAACCGTATAACCGCATAAGTACACGGTTCGTTTCCTCAGACTGCCGAGCAAGTGCTTCGTCGGCAGCCATATTCCATCCACCTGCTGCCGGAGGGTCTCGCCAGACATGGAGGTCGATCGGCTGCTTTTTATTCGGTGAAGAATTGCTGGAACCTGACAAATCCATCACCCCCCAATGAGTTTATCGTACGCTTCCTGATTCATGAGTGCATCGAGTTGCTCTACTGAATCCGGCTGGACACGAATAACCCAGCCACTTCCATAGGGATCGCTACCAAGCGTTTCGAGCTGACTCGGCAACTCTGTATTTGCAGCAACTACCTTTCCCGAAATTGGTGCATAGAGATCACTTACTGCTTTCACACTTTCGATCTCACCGAACGACTCTCCAGCAGTCACAGTCGCACCGACATCAGGTAATTGCATGAAAACGAGGTCTGTCAAAGCCTCCACGGCATACGCCGATATACCAACTGTGACCGATCCGTCGTCCTCTAGTCGTGCCCATTCGTGTGATTTTGCGTAGCGACGAGAATTCTCCATGACATTTCTCCAAAGGTTAATGATGTATAGACAGATCAAGATCCAATACGTTGTATCAATCGTGGCGAGGCCGGCGATAAAATGGAAGGGAAACAATTTTCGCCGGCAGCCGTACACCTCTTACCAGAACTTCGAGTTCGCATTCTTGCTCAAGAACCACTCGATCAACTACGGCCAGAGCTATTCCTCGCTCACATGTTGGTGAAAAACTACCACTCGTGATCTCTCCGCAAACGGAGTCCATTCCATTCTTGGAAAACATGACTTGATCACCGCTTCGAGCTGCTCGACGCGACTCAAATACCAGACCAACGCGGCGGCGATCGCTCTCGCCACGACGTGTTCGTATCTCTTCAACTCCTGGAAAATCTCGACCATCAATATTTACCGCAAATCCAAGACCTGCTGAAAAGGGATCAGTTTTTTCATGCAATTCATGGCCATAAAGTGGCATAGCAGCTTCGAGCCGCAGGGTGTCACGACTACCAAGGCCACAGGGAATAGCACCGCCTTCTTCAACCAACTCTTCCCATACACCCTGCGCTTGCGATGATTTCAAAATGATTTCAACTCCATCCTCGCCTGTATAGCCGGTTCGGCTCACGAGAACCGGTTCTCCACCTAATTGGGTTTCAAGGGCACCATAGTTCGGCAGCGCAGCAAGTTGTTCAAGAATGCTTTCTTCAAAGACACATCTCAAAGGCCCCTCATGGACATCGTCTTTCTTGTGCCCAAACACCCCTGGACCCTGCACAGCAATCATTGCGGATTCTTCTGTTATATCGCTGATAGTCACGCCTTCTGGTGGCAGACAGGCCTCAAGCCAGCGAACGACCCGCTGCCGATTGCTGGCATTCACAACAAGAATAAAACGCTGGGTTCCATCTTTCTGATCCGCGAGACGGGTCACCAGGGCATCATCAAGTATGACAGGAGTTCCATCCAACTGAACCTTGCCACCTGTATCATCAACACCAGTAATTAATGTGTAACGGGCTCGACCCACCGGCAGGTCACGTACCTGCCGAGTCAACCTGGACTCAAGCCATTCGGCCGCCTGACTCCCTTCAATTGCAACTCGTCCCATGTGCGACACATCAAAAACACCCGCACCGTTACGAGTGCCAAGATGCTCAGAAACGATTGAGGAGTACTGGACAGGCATCGACCAACCGGCAAAATCAACCATTCGTCCGCGATTATTTTCATGCCATTCGGCAAGAGGTGTTCGCTGCGGCATTTATTTTATGAATCCTTTTGGACAGACGACGGTATGACTGGTTAACGGCATAGACCTTTTTCGAAATTTGATTGTACGAGTTCTCACAAAAGCAACCAGCCTTACCGTCTTTTATGCCGTTTTGATTTCTTTCGCTTGATTTTCTTATCAGAAGTTTTTTTCTGACTGGCTGATTTTGGTCCATTCTCTACCTGAGTTTTCCGTTGCCTCTCATTCTGCCGAACACCGTTTCGCCCCCTTCGCGAATAACTCCGCCGCGACGACGAAAGACGACGACTCTTCTGCTTCCTTCTGGAATCATTTTTCCCCTGTACCGGGCAAAATAGAAGTTGTCGCTTCCCGAGATCGACTTCTCGCACAGATACTCGAATCGGATCACCCAGTCGAAATATGTTTCCCGGGCGATGACCACTGAGAGTATGAGACGCCCTATCAAATCGATACTGATCAGATGGCAACTCTTCTGTCTCTATCAACCCTTCAGCTGGTAGTTGAACGCCTTGGACAAAAATACCAAATCGTGCAACGCCTGTTACAACGCCCTCAAGCTCCATTCCAACACGACTGCTCAAAAAATGAAGCAATTTGAGCTTTATCAATTCACGCTCTGCGGCTTCAGCCCGTCGCTCGAGTTCCGAGCATTGCTCTCCAAGTTGCTCAAGATGGTCACCCGGGGGCTTCTTGCCTGCCTCCAGACTGTCGAGTGCCCGATGGATCGTCAGATCAGGATATCGACGAATCGGAGATGTAAAGTGACAGTAACAATCACTGGCCAGCGCATAGTGCCCTTGGTCTAGAGGGGCGTACATCGCTCGCGAAAGGCTTCTTAAAACTGCGTAGTGGACTGCATGCTCTTCGGGTTTGTGACGGGCAAGTCCAAGTAAACGTTGCAATTCAAAGCGGCTTTCAAGTGACTCAACTTCAAAACCAAGCTCGAGAACGAATTCTGTTAGCTGTCGGAGTTTCCGCAGATCCGGTGACGGGTGAATTCGCCGCAGGAATTTTCCTTTTGCAGCAGCAATTTTCTTGGCAACAGCCTCATTTGCTGCAAGCATAAATTCTTCAACAATCTGATGGCTCTCAGTGTTCTCAACAACATGAGCACCAGCAACTCGGCCCGATCGATCGAGATCTATTTTCACTTCAGGCATATTGAGCTCGAGCGCGCCGCGTGTCAGTCGCCGATCCCGCAAGATAGAAGCAAGTCGCTGCATCCGCCCGAGCAGGTTCCGAACCGATGTCGTCATCACAATTTCTTCGGTATCTGGGTTACCGATAAACACATCGACTTCTTCGTATGTAAAACGGCGACAACTCTTAATAACCGTGCGCTGTACCTCAGTATGAACAGGAGCCCCATCCTCAGAGAATTCAATCCAACACGTACGCGCGAGCCGAAGACGGTCTGGTTGAAGACTCGCAAGATTGTTCGAAACAATCTCAGGTAACATTGGGATAACCTGATCGGGCAGATACACACTTGTGCCACGGGCGAGGGCTTCTCGATCGAGTGCCGAACCTTTTTGTACAAAATGGGCAACATCCGCGATATGGACCCCAAGCAACCAGTGCCCCCGTTCCAGACGCGTGAGTGAAATTGCATCATCAAAATCACGAGCATCCTTCGGATCAATTGTGACAATTATCTCATCAGTAAGATCCTGTCGTCCGTCTGGAACAAAAGAAGCAAATTCATCAGCTTGTCGGCGTGCGTCTTCCAAAACACTTTCGGGGAAAGGCCCGGGCAAACCAAACTCAGCCACTACAGTCTGCGTATCGACTCCTGGAGCGTCAGTGGCCCCTAGAACCTCAACGATTACCCCCTCACCATCCTGCAAAGGGCTCGGGAAGCGTATGAGTTCAACGATTACTTTGTCGTCATCACGCACACCTTTCGCGCTTGGATCCCCAACCCAAATAGGTCTCGGGAACTGCGTGCCATCAAGTTGGACCCAATGCTCTCCGGCTGATTGAAAGGCCGTACCAACGAAACGCGTCGTACGTCTTTCAATGACTTCAACCACCTCGCCAGAGAGCCCCGGCCTTCCAACATGACGCTCTTTGGTAATTTTCACACGAACGGTGTCACCGTCTGCCGCATCTGCAGAAGCTACCAGCGGAACCCGGATATCAGCATCTCGATCAGTCGGCCCTGCATCAGAGGGCCGCACAAATCCATACCCTTGTCTGCTGCGACTAAACCGCCCAACCACCAACGTCCTGGCCATATGTCTTTTTCTTTAGATTTGTGCAGGGCAGGGTGACTTTACTCTGCTTTATTCAAGAGGAATTACCGTCACGTCCTCTGAAAAACTTTCGCCCATGGTTCGGATGGTATTGCGTCCAGCCATCATCAATAGCGGCCTCTGACTGAAAGAGCTGCAATGTACCAATCAGTTTTGCATCAAGTGCATCGATAAAATGGAGTGCTATGGCTTCCAGTGTCATCGGCAGCTTGGGGGCTCCAAATGCATATTCACCGTGGTGACTTGCCACCATGTGTTTAATACGATTTGCAACCTCCTGATCAAACGGCAAGCCCGTCTTCTCTTCGATCTTGCGTATTTTGTCGTCGACGATCTCAATTCCAAGCAGAACATGACCAAGCAACTGACCTGAATCGGTATAAGAAAAACCTTTTTCATTTTCGAGCTCTACCGTCTTTCCGATATCGTGCACAAGCACTCCGACAAGCAGAAGATTTCGATCAAGATCAGGATAGAGCGAAGCGACTCGGTCAGCGAGCCGCAACAACATCACAACATGCTCAAGCAATCCACCTGCATACGCATGATGGTGTTTGATACCAGCTGGGCATCGCTCAAAGGCTTCCATCAACTCAACATCTGACAACACTTCCTCAAAAAGAAGCTTTGGAAGAGATTCTTGTAGCGTCGTCGAAAAATCATTGAGCTCTTGCCGGAGCTGCGCAACAGCGTCTTGTGTCAGCACACGAAACGCTGTTTCATCAACACGTGTTGGATCGACCTGATCCACCTCGGTGAGGATAACCTGGAGTGCGCCGGAATAAAGCTGCGTTGTGCCGGCAACGCGAACATAATCTCCCTCAGAAAATGCTTCAAAATGTTCATCTGAAGCATTCCACATGCGTCCAGTAATGGTTCCACTGCGATCTGCCAGCTCTACCTGAAGATACAACTGCCCGTGACGATTTGGCCGGAGTTGTTTCCGGGTGGCTAGAAAAATCTGATCAATTGTGACCTGAGGAGCAAGTTCTGTTACGCACTTGCGACGGCTTCTCGGTGGTGGAAATACATTCCGTGACGACTGTGGTGAAGACATATGGGTCGATAGTAAGGAGGCGGCAGGCCGGTGCTTGCCGGATACCTGAATAACGTAAACGACTAGTCTATTACCAAACTATCTCAACCGCCAACTAACTCGCTACAATAGAACCATGTAAAACCTGCTTGAAACGAATTCATACCTCTCTTCACCGAAAAGATTGCAGCTACCAATGGCTAAACACGGAATTTCGCCTACCCGCAAGGAAGATTACCCAGAATGGTACCAGCAGGTCGTACGGTCTGGTGAGCTCGCTGAGGCATCCCCCGTCCGTGGTTGCATGGTCATTAAGCCGCATGGATTTGCTATCTGGGAGCTGATGCAGGGAATCCTTGATGACATGTTCAAATCGACAGGCCACAAGAATGCCTACTTCCCGTTGTTCATTCCTCTATCCTATTTGGAACAAGAAGCAAAACATGTTGAAGGTTTTGCAAAAGAATGCGCCGTGGTCACACACCACCGACTTGAACTCGATGCCGAAGGTCGTCTCGTCCCAAAAGGCAAGCTTGAAGAGCCGCTTGTTGTCCGACCAACAAGTGAAACGATCATCGGGGCCATGTACGCAAAATGGATTCAGTCATGGCGAGACCTGCCTGTCTTAATTAATCAATGGGCAAATGTTGTTCGTTGGGAAATGCGTCCGCGAGTCTTTCTTCGAACTGCTGAATTTTTATGGCAAGAAGGACACACTGCCCATGCGACAGAAGAAGAAGCGATTCAGGAAACACTGCAAATGCTTGACATCTACGCAACGTTCGCTGAACGGGATCTGGCGATACCCGTCTGGAAAGGACCTAAGCCGTCCAGCGAGCGATTTCCTGGTGCTGTTGAAACCTATTCTATTGAAGCCATGATGCAGGACGGAAAGGCTCTTCAGGCCGGAACGTCACACTTCCTTGGCCAGAATTTCGCCAAGGCACAAAACATAACCTTTACAGACAAGACAAGCCAAGAAGCTTTTTGCTGGACAACTTCCTGGGGGGTCTCAACCCGTCTGATTGGAGGTCTTATCATGACTCATGCAGATGACGACGGCCTGGTCCTGCCCCCTCGCATAGCACCTGAACAGATTATCTTGCTCCCAATCTATCGCTCAGATGAGGATCAATCTGCTGTTCTGAAATGCTGCCACAAACTGAAGGAGCAGCTAGAACAATCTCAGTGGCGAAATGAGAATATTCGTGTCAAGGTCGATGACCGTGACATGCGTGGAGGTGACAAGGTATGGCAACACATCAAGCAAGGCATCCCTATTCGAGTTGAGATTGGCCCTCGTGATCTGGCGGCTGGAACGGTTTGTATTGCTCGTCGCGACGAGCCACCAAAACAAAAGCTCACGATGACTCTAGAGGAATTTCCCAAAAACGCTGCGGAACTCTTGGAATCAGTTCAGACAAACATACTGAAAAAAGCAGTCGATTTTCGTGAAAAACACTCATCAACAATCGACAAAAAGGATGAAGTTTCTGAATTCTTCAATTCCAAACAAGACACTAGCGGCTTTGCATATGTCCATGTCGCGGATGATCCTGCTGTTGCGGAAGCACTCGATCCACTGAAAGTCACCGTTCGCTGTGCCCCAATGGACTGGGATGAAGAACCTGGAAAGTGCCTTTACACGGGGAAATCCGTTCTTCGAAGAAGCGTCATTAGTCGTTCGTACTAACATGTTTGATGACACAGGTGATTTGAATAACGCTACAGTATATAAAGAGGTGTAGCATTCACTTGCTCATCAATTCGGATCACCCTGATTATCGCCATGAAGCTCAACCTGCCAAATCCATGGTTCGTCGCAATCATTGCCGCAATACTCGGCACATTGACTGGCTCTGGTACAGCCCTACTCAGGGCAACCACGACACCACTACGAACCGGAGCATTCGCGACACGCTCAGCCAACTCATCTGGTCCACTTCCAGTAGCGCAAACCGATGAGACCAGCTACGACTTTGGTCGAGTGAGTCTCGGAGGCACGGGTAGCCATGCTTTCATTGTTCGCAATGCAGGAAAAGCACCCCTCCTGATCACAAAAGGAACAACCAGTTGCACATGCACCGTGAGTGATTTTGAGGGTGAGGGTGAGGGGAAAGATAGTAGAAACGTTCCACCGGGTGACGAGGTCATTGTACGGATAAAGTGGACGGGAAAAGGTGAAGGAGGTCCATTCCGACAAAGTGCCTCAATACTTACAAACGACACAGGTCGGCCAGAAATTGCATTTTCGATTGAAGGTACTGTGATTCCGACATGGAAGGCCGAGCCAAACGGCATTGTAATGTCTGGAATTTCCGCCAATACGGCATCTCAGGCCGAGGTAAAAATCTTCACCTTTAGTGACCAACTCCCTCATCTCAACAACTGCCGCATAGCTGATGATTCTTTTGCTGACAAAATAGCTGTAG
>CAXEMW010000151.1:0-7623 GCA_963997395.1 uncultured Planctomycetaceae bacterium | reverse complement strand
CTTGCATAGAGTACAGCTATTCCGTGCATTCCCATCAGCCACTTGTGGCCAGGTGAGACAACAATGTCAGCCATCGACTCATAGTGAGAGAATGCAACATGACCAAGCGATTGAGAAGCATCAAGCAGTGAAAGTCCTTCTCGTTCTCGTGCAACTTTTACAATTGGTTCAACATCTTGGGTAACACCCGTAACATTTGATGAGTGTGACAGGGTTACTAGGCTTGTATTCGGCTGCCATGCCCGCGCAATATCGTCAGGATCAACCCAACCTCGCTCATCACACGAAACAACCGTCAATTGAATGTGACCTTTTTTCTTAAGATAATGAAGTGGTCGAAGAGTTGCGTTATGGTCAGCCGCAGTTGCAATAACATGGGCACCAGACGCAACAACACCATGAATGACTTGATTCAACCCATAGGTCGCTGATGCCGGCAGGCAGATTCTTTCTGACGAAACACCGAGCAAGGATGCGACTTCCACGCGTAGCTGGTGAACAAGATTTCCTGCCGCTAACGCCTCTCGATACGCACCTCTTCCAACTGCTACACCATTTTCTCTAGCTGCCTGCTCCCACGCCTTCCAAACCACTTCTGGCTTGGGCCACGTAGTCGCTGCGTTATCGAGATATCGCCTTTGTAGATGGTTATGCTCGTTATTCACTTGTTTGTTGCCGCGGTGTCATTCCACCGGTCGTCACCCTCCAATTTGATACATTGCTCGCCTTGGCCTCTGAAAAGATTCGGTACCAATACCATGCGAAAAGTGTTTCGCACCCACGCACGCTGCCAAAAGCCCTTGGAGCTCTTCGTCTGTCCCACCCTCTCTGAGCAGAGCCCGAGCATCCCAGTCAGTAGTTGAAAAAAGACAGTTACGAAATTGACCATCCGCGGTGAGCCGCAACCTGTCACAGCGATCGCAGAATGGCTGCGAAACCGGATCGATAAATCCAACAACACCGCTGCCATCGGCATAAGAATAGTCAATCGAGGGTTGGCTTGGATCGTCCTCATTGTTCTGTGACAGTTTGCCTATATGCATTTCAAGTATTTGACGAACCTCTCTTCCCGTCAGAACGTCCTCACAAGACCATGCATCTTCTGCGTCGAGTGGCATAAATTCAATAAACCGCAGGTGAAAACAATGCTTTCGGCAAAATTCAGCTAACGGGACAATGTCTTCCTCCGTTAAGCCACGAATCGACACCGCATTTATTCGAATTGACTGAAACCCTTGCCGACTCGCCTCTTCAAGCCCCTCAAGAATTTGCTGAAGGCCAGAACGACGCGCAATCTTCTCAAAACGAGCTTCATCAAGACTGTCGAGACTCACATTGAGTCGAGACAACCCTGCCTTGGCTAAACCAGCAGCCTGATCTGCCAGAAGCAAGCCATTGGTGGTGATCGCAACTTCTTCAATTTTTGGCAACTGCGTCAACTGCTCAACCAGTTGATAGAGCTTGGGTCGCATCAAAGGCTCACCGCCCGTTAAACGAATTGTCTGCACTCCCATTTTAGACGCAACACTGGCACACCGTACTACTTCGTCATACGTCAACAGTTTTTGTTGACTCATAAAAGACACTTCAAGTGGCATGCAGTACCCGCACCTAAGATTACATCGGTCTGTCACACTAATTCGCAGATCCGTATGGGACCTACCAAATTGATCAACAAGACTTTTCTTGACGGGAACAGCGAAGGCTCTATCAGGACAACTCATCAAAAGGCTCCTGTGAACACCGACCGGAATTCCTGGCTAGCATGTCACTACTTTCTGGGTGAACCCAAAAAGCTTCGGAATCATTGACCTGTCGCTTCCATATCGGCACGTCTACCTTAATCCGGTCCATAAGCCATGATGCTGAAGTAAACGCCTCGGCTCGGTGGACTGCGGAAACAGCAATGGCAACACTTACTTCACCAACGGAGACCTTACCGAGCCTGTGTACGATTGAACATTTCACTATTTGAAATCTGCGAACAGCTTGTTCGCACAGCCGAGCTAGTTCTCTTCTAGCCAACGGCCTATATGCATCATACTCAAGCCAGTCTGTGGTAAGACCATCCGTCTCTTGCCGTGTCGTGCCAGTAAATAACATAGCCGCTCCTGCACGTTTGCTTGCAACACGAGAGAGCATGCGTGACACATCAATCGGATCATCCGTGAGATCAACCTGCAGCATCCACCTAACCTCCACTAACTGGCGGAATGATAGCAATTTCTGAATCCGAACAAAGCAACTCGTCTTCTGTTGCATAGCGACCATCAACGGCAATAGCGCTTCGAGACAACAATGGAATTAGCTGTGGCAACTTGACCTCAAGGGCACAACGAACCTCTGCCACCGTAAGATTTTTAACAGACACTCGTAGCTCTTTCACGCCGGCTAACTCAGCGACGCCAGCAAAAAGTTTCACAGAAACTTCACCCCCGGCAGTTCCTGATTTCAGTTGGCTGTCGCTCTGAATCATATTTTCCCGAAGGCCTCGTTCTTGCATCACTTCGAATCAGACTCTCTTTATTAATCTTACGACAGGAGATGCCGACGACACAAATTCAGACACTTCAGCCGAAAGCGCTCCAGAATGAATTGCTGGCTTTCGTTTTTCCCCGCATCGTCAAATCGACATTGCTCTCAACGATGTCCCTTAGGCCTTCCGCTACACCCATTCAATCCAAGTTGAACCATAGTGCATTTCTAATCCTTACGTATTCACCAACTTGCTCAGGACGGAAGAGTGGATTGCCTGCTTCTCGCGGCTTGCTGCCGATACTTCTCATGAGTCTCAAGATTGAAATTCCCAAATTCACCCATTCCGTCGGTGCCAGTATATCGTGCACCGCAGCGATAACATGTCAGGCAATCGGGGACAACGAAGAACAGAATCACATCGAGCAATGCAGTACTAAAGAGAATGCCAAACGTCCAAAACAAGTCTCGGTAGCCCCAAGCAACGCAGCTCGCGGCGAGCCCAACAATAACAATCGCAATGCCAAGTCGCTGTGGAAAGTTTTTTCTTACAAACAACTCCGTGCTAGGACAGACCAAACACCGAACAAGTCGCGGGTGAGCATTCTGTTCAGCAACCTGAATCGCCCCTTGGGGGATAGCAATACTCTGGCCACAGGCTGGACATGTAAGCGACGAGGCATTTTCAATAGACGCCTGATACATGCCGGTGTGACAGGCAGGACACGCACACACAATATTCATGCTGTACCCTCACTCCATATTTTCTGTTGAGCCGGCTGCGCAACAGGACTTTCAACCTTCACTGTCATCCCAAGAAGCTGAGCGGTCAATTCACCCAAAATGACCGCTAAGCATGCCACGTAAAGAATTCCTGTTGCACTTTGTGTATTCGGTATGTCCAAGGTCATACGACTCATAAGTAAAAGAATTGGAAGTCCAATAAGTCCCGCCAGCCAGCGAAGCCAGAACAACGCCACGCCTGTTGAATCAAGACCTCCATCAACGCCAGAGGTAGCTGCAGTCACCGCTCGGAAAATATTGGTGGTTACTGAATCACTACGGTCTTCGATAGCCCCAAACTGCCAGATGGTCATTACCACAACCAAAAACGACAAAAGCCCCCATACGAAAAGTGTCTGATCAATTGATCGACGGAGCACATCCACCTGCATACCAGGCGCATTCAGGTACCAGTGCCCGAGAAGCATCGCGTTGACTGTAAAGCCAAGCAAACAGCCTGAAAGGATGCGCACGCCAACTTGGGCAACTGCTAATTCACCCGTAAGAGCCGTGGCAGCAGCACAGAGCGTCGCGGCCACACCACAGCAAATTAGACCTGGCCTGCTGCGATCTGCGTACCACAACACACTTCCAATCCACGAAACAATCGCTGCGGCGGCCAAAAGCCATGTATTTGCAAACAAACCAAGTGTTGATGACAGCAACGCAGCAAACGTCGTAAGACCGAGCAATACAAGCGTATTCACTCGAAAAAAACCACCTGAAACGAGCGTCGCTGGAGTTATGCACAACCCGAATGCGAGCCCGAAACTAAAACGACTAAGGAAATCTACTAGCAGGGCCATATCTGTTGATTCACCGCATTACGAAAGTTGCTCGAGAAGAACACCTCGTGGAGTCACCACGCACCGACAACCCATTACACATCAACCAAAGCACACTCAATTCTTTCCATTGATAAGCGACATAACTTCGGCTCGGCTGGAGACGTTGTCTCGAAAAATTCCTTTTATGGCTGAAGTCACACAAAGACTTCCGGGTTTTCGTACACCCCGAATCGTCATACATGTGTGCGAAGCTTCTAGAACAACAGCAACTCCTTTTGCCCCAAGATCATGCTCTAACAAATCAGCAATTTGTTCAGTCATACGCTCTTGAACCTGCGGCTTATGAGAAACTGCCTCAACCACCCTTGCCAGTTTACTGAGCCCCAGTACCCGACCATCTGGTATGTATCCGATGTGTGCATGCCCCATAAAAGGCAATAGATGATGTTCACACATAGAGTGAAAAGCAATATCACGAACTAAGACAAGTTCATCGTATTTCTCAGTGAATGCCTTTCCCAAATGACGCCGCGGGTCGTCGTGTAATCCACCGAACATTTCCGCATACATGCGAGCAACACGAGCTGGTGTCTCAAGCAAACCTTCACGTTCTGGATCTTCACCTACTGCAGCAAGAATTTCCCGAACAGCGGCTTCTATTCTTTGATGATCAACCACTTGGGTGGCACCTGCTTGATGGCGGGTGGTTGACGAGAGGTCATCCAATTCTTTGTGGCTCTTGCTCATCACCTAATTTCACACCTCTTTTTAAAAAACTGTCACTCTTTTGATAGAACATAGCTTATCGTCATTCGAAGTAAAAACAGAGTGACTTTCCTCCTCCCAAAAGCTCAGTGGAACCGACGTTTCACTCCTTTTTCTAGTGCAGGCAATACAGCGCCACTCTCTTGCCCAAGGCCTTCATCGAGTTGCGAGCACCTCGCAAAAAATCAGTTTGTGCTAAAAGCCGGTGGGAACGTTCGCCGAGTTACTTTCGACTGACCACTTTTACTCAGTGCGTTCAATAGAACGTGCACACGATCGACCACATTGCTCATCTTCAGCAGTGAAAGCTTTGTGCTGGAATTCAACTCCGCTGTATAAGCGACAATATCCGCCAGCATCCCGAGTGTAATTTGGCTGCCAAGAAGTTCATCGATCTGCTCATACGAAGAAGGAATTTTTGGCATGGAACGTTTGAATGCCATTAACAACTGCTGTTGCAGGCCTACGATCTCTTCTGCTGAGAAATGCGGAGGCACGTGGTCTTCAACGATCGTAGCCTCTGCAACTCGAAAAGGCTTGGTTGGTGGCAACTCTTCCTGAAGTTGAATTCGACGAACTCCCAAAAGCAACACGTTGTAGGTTCCTTCCGGCGTTCGCTGATACGTTGCTATCCGACAAAGACATGCCATCGGTCCAAGAGCAGGACGGCCCTCATAATCAACCTCCCAACCCTGTGCTAAAACGCTCAAGGCAATGAGCTGATCATCAGAAATTGCCTCCTCGAATAACGATCGGTATCGAGGTTCAAAGATATGCATGGCTTGCATCACGTGTGGAAACATAACAAGATTCGGAAGTGGGAAGAGACGTGCAAATCCCGAAAAATCGTCCGAAGAGAATGCGAGAGAGTCGTCATTCATCTGTATCGCCTCCGTCAACTAAGGGTGGCGGATCAAGATGAATTTCTGGCAGCTTCTCAGGATCGAGCTCGATCTTTGGAAAGTTCTCGGTGCTTGCGGCAACTTCTTTTAGACACTCATCAAAAGCTTCAAAGAATGTATCGATGTGAAGTCCAAGATAATAAGAGCCGTACGGATCAAGATACCCGTGCACGCTGCCATGAAGCTTTCGAGCACCCCGTATATTGCCATTACCAAAGTGGTACAAAGCAACAGCCGCTTGAATAAGCCCTTGGTAGAACTTTCTTGATGGACCACGGTACTCCGTCCACAACTCTTCCCAGACCTCATGGCATTCGTAATAGTCGCACTCGTTGAATTTGACTACCCCCGCCAAATAAAGCGGATCATATTCTGAAGGATCAACCAATTCAGAGTCCATTGGACCTCCCAAGGAAGCAACCACAACACCGACCACCTTGCTACTATTGAAATCCTAGCATCGACATGGCGAGAGCGAAGCCTCATGGTACTCTGAAGCTTGAAATGAGTGCGAAATCGACATCATCAGCGTCTTCGGAGAAACCACTCCCCCATATCGTGCCAAGCAGGGAAACACGGCTACAACGAAGGGAACGCACCCTCCAAATTGTTGATCGCCTTGAAGAACTCTATCCTGACGCAGACTGCTCACTCAGGTTTAAAAATCCCTTCGAACTTCTCATTGCGACAATTTTGTCCGCCCAATGCACAGACAAACGGGTCAATCTGGTGACTCGGGATTTATTCAAACGGTGGGCAAACCCGCATAAAATGGCAGCAGCGAGCATTCCAGAACTTGAAAATGCCGTAAAAACAACGGGATTCTTTCGAGCGAAGGCCAAAAACATCCAAGGTTGCTGTCGAAAACTCGTTGATCAATTCAATGGAAATGTTCCTCAAACGGTTGAAGAACTGACATCCCTGCCGGGAGTTGGCCGAAAAACGGCGAACGTCGTCCTCGGCAGCGCTTTTGGTTTGGCTGAGGGTGTTGTTGTTGATACACACGTAGGTCGTATTTCTCGTCGACTTGCCCTAACAAAAGCAAAAGATGCGGTTCGGGCAGAGCGGGACCTTGTTCGGGAAATTCCACAAAACCACTGGGTCGCCATTAGCCATCGGTTGATTCAGCATGGCAGGGGCACCTGCCTTGCTCGCAAACCTCGCTGCGCCGGATGCGGACTTGAAGACCTTTGCCCAAGAGTGGGACTCCCAAGGCATATGAAAAATTCTCGGTGACATGATTTTTTTGAGACATTTTCTCATCAAATCCTTACAATCACTTTCGTTTGGGTTCTTGGAAAAATTTTTCCTCCCATTGGGCCACGGATTAAGCCATCGCACTTCGCAAGGAAAACCCGAATGATTCTCTCAGGCCACGAGATCCGGAAGCAACTTGGCGACAACATTCATATCGATCCATTTGACGACAAAAGGCTCAACCCGAACAGCTATAACCTTTCACTTCACGATGAACTTCTTGTTTACGAAGAAATTGTTCTCGACATGCGAAAGAGTAACCGAGTAGCTCGAGTGCAAATCCCAGAAGAGGGTCTGGTCCTGACTCCCAATCAACTTTATCTGGGGCGAACTGTTGAACGAACAGAGACCCACAATCTCGTCCCAATGATTGAGGGACGTAGTTCAATTGGCAGGCTTGGTTTATTCGTACATGTCACTGCTGGATTTGGTGATGTTGGATTTGCTGGATACTGGACGCTGGAAATGTTTGCTGTCCAACCAGTAAAGATTTATCCGGGGGTACCCATTTGCCAAATATTCTTCCATCAGATCACTGGTGCGATCACCGAATATTCAAGTGACAAGTACCAACACAATCGGGACATTCAACCCAGCATGATGTTTCGGGAAATGGGCGGGGACACAAGTGACGAACAACTAGAGCTCGCTTT
>CAXEMW010000150.1:0-7642 GCA_963997395.1 uncultured Planctomycetaceae bacterium | reverse complement strand
TCGGCAGAGCACCGTTCGCACGAGGAAGTGTCATTGAACGAATTAAGGCGCATTGGAACGAACCAGCACCGAACCCTCTTGATGAGCTTGAAAAGCCACCAGAAAACCTCGATTCCGCGCTTATCGATCTGTATTTCAGGATGATGGAAAAACATCCTGACGCTCGGCCGCAAACCGCCGGAGAGGTCGCCGAGCAACTCGATGCGTGGCTCAACCAACATCAGCAAGACCGACCCCAACCAGCCGGATTACGTCGTCAAACCACAGAAAGCCCTGAAGGCAGTAGTGGATCACTTCCTACCTCCCATTCTTCAAGTATCGCTGGACTGCGGCGGCAGCCTGCAAAGAAAAAGCAACCGTCAAGCGTTGGAAGCTCAGGAAATCTTCGCCGCTCACCGGGCACGCAGACCACCGATTCAACAGAGGATTTTGAACGTCCGGATGATGAAGATGACTTTCTTAACGGTACAGGTGCAGACGAAGACGATGAAGATGAAGAAGATGACTTTCTCTTTGATGGAGCAGGGAGTCATTCACCGGCAACATCATCTGGTGGGGCATCAGGAAATGACGATGACGATGATTTCCTTGCTATGACAGGTGGCGTCAGCCCGGGACCTGGAGGTTTGGCTCAACAGGGACTTGCTGATGATATTTCTGTCGACGAATGGTGGGGGACTACTTTTCTGCGACTCTCCCTGCGAGTTTGGTTCTGGATTGGCGTAGGCCTTTTTGTCACATTCGTACTCACAGTAGTCACCAATGAGGTCATGAAGGCATATGAGGTTGGACTCTATAAGACACAGGGCAATGCTGAGCCAAATGAAAACTCAATGCCTCCGCCTGCCGCCACAACGAAGCCCGATGCGAACTCAAAGCAGAAGCCAAATGCGAACTCAAAGCAGAAGCCAAATACGAACTCAAAGCAGAAGCCCAATGCGAACTCAAAGCAGAAAAAATCTGGTTAGGGCCTATTCACCATATCTGCTTGCGTATTCCAGCGAGGTAAATTCGCCGTTGTTGGGTTGAAATATTTTCAGCAGTTCGTTCTTGTTTGCTTGATTACCATACAGAAATGATCTACCGAGTGATCATCATTCGATTACTCACCTCTTCTCATAAAGAACTCGTAGCCATATCACGGATCAGAATTTTATGGCTTGTAGTTCCTCAATTCTTTCCCAATGGGTTAGGTCATATTCAAGCGGAGTAATCGTAATTGCACCATCAGCGAGTGCTGTGACATCGCTTTCTTTCGAAGATGGTGGTGGTGGTGGATCGTTACTCGCCCAGTAATAATTTCTACCACGTGGATCAACACGGCGTTCAAATGCCTCTCCATAACGAGCAACACTCATAGGAACCACTCGTACAGCAGGTCTTCTAACGAGGGCAGCCGTTGGGATATTGATATTAAAGAGACTACCGGCAGGCGGATGGAGTGAGAGCAATTGTTTGACAAGTCCACTTGCAAGCTGTGCTGCCTTGTCGAAGTTCATCTGATCATCCCATTCCAGCGACACCGCAATGCTGGTAATTCCGAAAAAAGCACCTTCAATAGCCGCCGCCACCGTCCCCGAATAGAGAACGTTAATACCGGCATTCAGACCAGCATTCATGCCACTGATAATGATATCTGGTCGTTGAGGACAGATTTCAGAAACACCGAGCTTCACAGCATCGGCAGGACTGCCGTCAACCGCCCATCCTCGCTGCTTCTCGCCTCGAAAGACTTCCTTTGCCGTAAGTGGTGAAAGGAACGTAATACCGTGACCAACACCACTTTGCTCTGTTGATGGTGCTACGACGAGTGTTTTGAAATCATCGTTTACTGCCTCTTCAAGAGCCGCCAGCCCAGGCGCGTAGATTCCGTCATCATTCGTGAGCAGGGCAAACATGCAGATTCTCCAGTAACCAGGCCGAACGGCATTCCATCGTGACTTCAGAGGGAAGCCTCTTCCCCTTAATTTAGCAGTTCACGCCGGGAAACTCACACGATGGCGTGTTTTCATGGGGCAGGGGGAGTATACTGACGGGCTTTCAAAAAAGTCTTCGAGGGAATGACCAGGTACCAATGACTAGTTCACTACCGGGAACCACTGCCACAGATCACAAAGCGTTTCAGGCTGTCAATGCCGAGCGGGTGGTGGTTTTAGATTTTGGATCGCAGTATGCCCAGCTCATCGCTCGGCGGGTTCGTGAACAACACGTGTATTGTGAGATTGTCCGTCATGACATTACAGCAAAACGCCTCGCTGAAATCGCACCGAAAGGCATTATTCTCTCTGGTGGGCCAGCAAGTATTTATGAAGACAATGCTCCACGCTGTGACCCCGAACTATTCTCTCTAGGTGTTCCGGTTCTTGGTATTTGTTACGGCATGCAGGCTGCGTGCGAAGCACTGGGTGGCACGGTGGGCCGTGCCGAATCAAGAGAATACGGTCGATCCAACTGTGACGTTATTTCAGACAGTTCACTTTTTTCAGGGGTCCCCACGAGTACAGATGTCTGGATGAGTCACGGCGACCAGGTAACAACCGTTTCAGATGACTTTATTCCATTAGCAAAAACTGCAACATGCCCTCTGGCTGCTGTCCGCCATAAGACTCTTCCAGTCTTTGGCTTGCAATTTCACCCCGAGGTTACACACACACCTGCAGGTAGTGAGATTCTCGGCAACTTCCTTCAGAACGAATGTGGTTGTACCGGAACGTGGCGTCTCGAAGACTTTGCTGAACTTGCCATTGAGTCAATTAGACACCAAGTCGGTTCTGACCGCGTCATCTGCGGCCTCTCTGGTGGCGTTGACTCAGCAGTTGTGGCAGCGCTCATTAGCAAAGCGATCGGTGATAAACTTTCCTGCATTCTTGTTGACAATGGTCTTCTCCGAAAGAATGAGGCTTCTGCAGTTATTGAAGAGTTTTCTGATCACTTCAAGACAGATCTTCATGTTGTTTCAGCTGAGGACAGATTTCTTGACGTCCTCGCAGGCATTACCGAGCCACAGGAAAAACGGCGTCGCATTGGAGCAACGTTTATCGACTGTTTTACTGACGAAGCATCAAAAATCGAAGACGCCCGCTTTCTCGCGCAGGGAACGCTCTATCCTGATGTTATTGAGAGCGGTGCGGCTGCGGACGGGCCTGCGGCAACGATCAAACTTCACCACAATGTTGGTGGCCTGCCAGATGATCTTCAGTTTGAACTTATTGAGCCACTCCGAGATCTATTTAAGGATGAAGTTCGCCAGCTCGGCATCAATCTAGGCTTGCCAGAGCATATTGTTTGGCGTCATCCTTTTCCCGGCCCAGGCCTTGCCGTTCGCTGTCTTGGTGGGGTAACAAAACCACGACTTGATACACTTCGTGAAGCTGATGCGATTGTCCTTCAAGAACTACGAGATGCCGGATTGATGAGAAAAATTGCACAGGCATTTGCTGTACTACTTCCGGTACAGAGCGTCGGGGTCATGGGTGACGCACGCACCTATGAAGATGCTTTAGCAATTCGTGCCGTTGAAACAGAAGACTTCATGACTGCTGACTGGAGTCATATTCCCTACGAGGTTCTTGGCCGCATGTCGACCAGAATTATCAATGAGGTACGGGGGGTCAACCGGGTGGTCTATGATATTTCATCAAAGCCACCAGCCACCATTGAATGGGAATAGCGGCCTCACAATTTCACTGATGCTTCACTTACCAACTGGGATCCTTCTGTCACTGAAGCACAATGTCAAATAGTGTCGACAGTACGAGTGGACGGACTATCACAGACGGAAGTAGTCGCACCCTCGCTTCGGCCGTCTTCTTTTAGATAATAAGTGGCTTCCATGACTAGCAACGCAACAAACTCGAAACAGCGTCCTCTGGGAATCATTTTTGCCCTTCCCATTGAGGCCCACACGTTTGAACGACGCATAGGCACCGCCACAAAGTACCAAGGGCATAAGTCCGTCATCTACGAAGGGCATGTATCTGATCACCCAATTGTCTGGACAATTTCTGGCGTCGGTAGAGAGGCGGCTACATGTGCAGCACAGCGTATTATTGACGGCCACCAACCCCACACTTTGATCTCTGCCGGATTCGCGGGCGCCTTAGCCCCAAACCTTGAACACGGCACCGTGCTTGTTCCAGAGAGAATCCTCGACGACAACCAGCAATGTATCTATCCATTAGGCCACAGCGAACAGAGTCTATGCCCTGGTGGGGAAATCATAGACTCAAAGACCACTCTTATCACTGTCGATTCAATTATCACGTCCAAAGAAGAGAAGGCTCTGCTTCGAGAAGAATCACATGCTGATCTTGTCGACATGGAATCTGCAGCTGTTGCATGCATTGCACAGGAAGCGGGGATTCAATTCTTTGCCGTCCGTGCAATATCTGACACCTCCGAAGAGACCCTTCCTCCAGAGGTTAGCCGACTCAGCCAGCCACAGTCTCCAATGCATCGATTCGGTGCAGCACTTGCAGCGATTACTCGGCGGCCAGCTGCCGCCACCGATCTCTGGAGACTATGGGAGCAGGGAATGTCCTGCTCTCGAACGCTTGCAGATCGACTTGAGCAGATAGCGCACACAATTCACTGAGGTCTACTTGAACTGGACGCGTCAAGATGTTTCTGACAAAACTCAACCGACAGATCAAGCCATGTCATTCCGGATTCTACCTTTGGCAGTTCGTTTCGATCACCACCATACACCGACGTAGGAACACCAATTTTCTGAGCCTTTTCGTAGACAACCTTAGCCGCCCAAGGCGGATGAATTTTGTCTTTGGGCGAGGCATTCGAGTAAAGGAAAACAGGGGCTTCACCAGAATCCATAAGAGGAATGATGATTTCTTTCGTTCGCCATGGCTGCCAGAGACTTACCACCACATTCGGACGTGAGCTCATCTGAGCTACTACATCATCACTCTCAAGGATTGCAAAATCATCTTGGTACGCTAGGTATTCGCTGATAATCGCCCCGGCAGAAGCCCCACCACACACTATTCGACCGGCGTCAATGTTCCAGCTTTCTGATTGAGACCGAATAAACTGAATGGCTCGTGCACAATGTCTTGCAATCTCAAGGTGATCAATGTCTTCGCCTAAAAGTGGATAATTACAACTAGCGACGGCGAAGCCAGCGTCCTGATATGCCTCAAGCATTGCCGAATTCTTTTTCCCAAACTCACTTTTATCACCCGTCTGAAAACCTCCACCGTGAAACCAGACAAACACGGGAGCCGGACCTTCTTCAGTCAGAGCAGGCCAGAAGTCAAGCACATCTCGTTCGTGCTTTGTGTCGTACGCAATATCCCGTTGTGGTTCAGCACCAAAGGAAACCGCTGAGCACCACACAACAACAAGTAGTGCTATTTTTTTCATCGCAAACCAAAAAGAGAACTACAGCGGGAAAACCGGCAACCCGATATCAACGCGAATAAGTTGAACCAGTTATTTTACTAATGACTACTCGATCGAAATAGATCGACTATTTCGATGTAAGCTCAAATTTAAAAACATTTTCGCCATCAGCAGTGACCGTTGCAGACAATCCCGACTTCTCATGATCACTGTATTTTTCTGGCAACTCATTGACAGGATCTTTTTCAGAATCTGCTGACGGTCCCTCGTCTGTATTCATTGATTCATCATATGGAGTACCACCTGGGGTCGTCTCAATTTCAACAACGGGGAATTTCTCAATTGTCACACCAAAGGATCCGAGCATAGCGCCATCACCGGCATTGAAAGAGGTTACTTCAAAGGCTCCGTTTGCGTCAGTTGTCGCATTCGCTGGCTTCTGCCCATCGAGCGGATAAAAAGAAATGCTTGCTCGTTCAACCGGAGTTCCATCAAGCGTAACGATACCCGAACTTTTATATGTTGGTGGCCACTTCGGACCACCACAACCCACGAAGGCTACAACAGTAAGGCTTGCTAGAAATAACGTCAAGAAACATACAGGCTTATTGTTCATTTTGGTTCACGGCGTAAAAAAGAAGATTAATAAAAAAGCTTGCCGCAGGCCAAGAACCTGCGGCAAGCCAAACTCGACTACTTAATTCCTGATAGCTTCACCGCCTGCTTTTGATCCCATCGAACCCCAGACACCATAAGGTGAAGGAGTTGGAGTGGCATTACGATCGACACCACTGCCAACTTTTTTGGTCAGATCACCGGTATCGATGTTGTCGTTTACAAATCGGGTACTCGCATCAGCCATCGCAAGTACAACTCCACCCGGATGGTAAGAAGATGCTGACAAAACACCGTGATTCCAATTCACTGGGTTTTGCACGACACCACATGATGGCGAGTTTGGTGGCAGCACCGTGTTAAAGCCTGTCCTTGAAATATATCCATCAACAAAGTTCCCACCCTTGATCGAATGGAGAGATTGGCCAGCTACGAACTTCTGTCCATCACGCACCGCCAAACACCTACTCGGGTTATTCTGCACACCCGCAACACCGATTGCCTCAGCCGTTCGATAGTCTTCGTTTGTTGCCGAAATATTCGTCCGACCGTTGCCAACACACCCCTCACTGATCAGTGCTGTGTTTGAAAGCCCGTCGGTGACCTCCCTAAACTCAATTCCTCGTTTGGTTGCATTATCAAGCGGCGTAGTGGTGTTTTTCACAGGATACGTCGCATTCCCGAACATGCCACGATACCATTCCTTCCAGACCTTACCCTTTGCATCACTCTGGGAAAAATAACGTTCACGTAAATTCACAGTACTGTCGCCATAGCAACCGAGATAATTAGTTGGCGCGTACTGGCCAGCAGCTACCGTCGGTTGGGTGTCTGAGGGACACCGAAGAAAAGTCGGCTCACCAATACCTGGACGGCCGTATCTCAAAGCACCATGCCACACGGGCTTGTTAGGGAACGAAGCAATAGTATCTGCAACCATCTGTTGTTCCATAAATGGCATCACTTGAGCTATCCAAGACAAACGACCACCCTGACTAATGCCTGGGCCCTGCCACTTCGTGTATGTCCCGCCCTGACCAGAAGGAAAGGCTTGCTGAGTATCCGCAAAGGTATGGCATGCCAAGGCAAGTTGCTTCACTTGGTTGGTGCATGCACTCCGACGAGCTTTGTGATGATCACTCCAAGAAGAATGGGGATGGCGGTGCACCCGAGGCCGAACTTCAAATGAGCTGCTCCAAGAGCGGGGCCATGAAGTGCGAGGGTGACCGCCGGAAGTGCCAAGCCGTAGTAGGCGACGGTATTACAGAGACAGACGAGCTGCACCCAGCGCGTCATTAACCCATTCCGCGTCATCATCTCATTCAACACGCCAAGACCGAGGGCCAAGCAGAACATCAAACGGCGGCCTTGCACATGCTCGAGCATCCATGCGGCAGAGGCGTCTCGAGTCATGAAGAAAGTATACACGATGATCACACACGGGCCATCCACACAGAAGAAGATAGCCCAAACTGCGGACGACCACTCGGGTTTGCTCATAATCATCATGCCAACCCACCAACGGCGCCATGAAGCCCCTGCACGAACGCCGCGACGACGAAACGAGGGGGAGACATCTCGTCGCCGCTCGTCCCATCGACGCAGGGAGCGTCATCTTCGCCGAGAAGCCATTGCTGTGTCTCCAAAGCGTCGGCAACGCCCACGCCGG
>CAXEMW010000149.1:0-7742 GCA_963997395.1 uncultured Planctomycetaceae bacterium | reverse complement strand
CGAACCGCTGTCACCATTAGGGGGCCCGAAGACAATCCAATAAGTCCATCCGCGAGCGTACGATCTGCGGCACTTGATGCAATGAAAAAAACGATCGACTGTTGCCATGCTTCCGGTGTGAAACTTCTGGCTGGGCCAACTCACTCTGCTCTTGGTGAGTTCTCAGGGTGCGGACCCACAGACGATGAAATTAAGTGGGGAGTTGAAACAATGCGGCAGGTTGCCGAGTACGCCTCAACTGCCGATGTCACGATTGTCGTTGAGTATCTCAATCGATTTGAAAACTATTTCCTTACGAGTGTCGCCCAAACTGTTTCTTTTGTTGGCGAAGTTGATCATCCAAATGTCAGAATGATGTACGACACATTTCATGCGAACATTGAAGAAAAAAATCTGGCTGATGCTATCGATGCTGCAATGCCTTGGACAAAACTCGTTCATATTTCAGAAAATGATCGAAGCACTCCAGGCCAAGGACATGTTGCATGGGATGAAACTTTTGACGCCATCAAGAAAACGAACTGGGATGGCTGGATGGTCGTTGAGGCGTTTGGTCTGGCACTTCCAGCAATTGTTGCAGCTACAAAAATTTGGCGGAAGATGTACTCAACTGAAGAACAACTAGCCAGCGATGCGCTGAAATTCATGAAAACCAACGTCGACAGACGCTGGAAGTGATCAGACGTGACCCTGACGGGTTACGGACTCATTCACTCACTCAAAGTGAGAGTGCCGAAAAGAACAGGAATTCAACTTGTGACAGATGAGCCACGGAAGGCAAAAAAGACGCCGGGTGGATTTGACGGGCCTCCAGCCGAAGGGGGCCTGTCAATCGATCGGTTGGCACAGGCTTTTGCCGCCATGATGGGCGAGCAGGACCCGTATGAAACGGCAACAAAAGGCAGTCAAAAAGTCGTCGAGGTTGACACGTCGCCAGACCTTGACGAATTGGGAAGCGATGTTGATGCAGCACACGCACCACCATGCCGTGTGAACCCACAATCGATTCTTGAAGCTCTTCTGTTTGTTGGTTTACCCGAGGGGCAACCACTCTCAAGTGAAAAAGTCGCGAGCCTTATGCGGGGAGTTCGTTCAACAGAAATTGATGAATTTGCTCGAGATCTTGCTCACCACTACGAAATAAATGGGTGCCCGTACGAGGTTGTATCCGAGGGAACTGGCTGGCTGCTTCGACTCCGAAAAGAGTTTCGTCAATACGGTGCCGTCCTCGAGGCCAAAACCCGTCGCGTACGACTTGATGCAGGAGCACTTGATGCACTGGCTGTTGTTGCTTGGAACCAACCAGTGGCTCGAGACGATTTGACACGACTCGGATGTGACGCAACCCCGGCGGTTATGCGGCAACTAGTGCGGCGTGGTTTACTCGAACTAGTCAAACTTCCACATGACCAGGACGATGGTCAAGAAGAGATACCGTGCTATCGTACAACACCACGATTCCTAGAAGTTTTCCAACTCCGTTCCCTCTCTGATCTACCTGATCCGCATGAACCACCGCGATAACTATTGAATTAGCATGCCACGGTGCTACTCATTGATGCACTGTTGCTCCACCCACTCAACGGCGGCCTCGCGTGACGTGATTTTTTCATCAAGTTGCAACGATCGTAATTGATGCAAAAGATGTCCAACAATTGGTCCTGATGGAACACCGATTTGTAGTAAATCATTACCGCGGAGTAGGTGGGAAGGATTGAGTTCGGCGTCAGTCCGCTGCACCTGGTTACTAACCCATGACACATTTTCTGATGAAAAGTAATTACTAACAGCAAGAGAAACCATGAGATCAGCTAAATGAAATCGCCATTCATGGGCAAGCCATGGCTGAAGCAAAGACCACGGGGCACGTGCGTAATCAGACATAATATCCTTTGAACGAAAAACAGAAAGTGCCTTGACTAACCAAACTGCGAGCCTTCGTTCATGATTTGACAGTCGGAGATGATTACATATCACAACAACCGATTCAGGCTCCTCACGGCAAAGAATTGCCATGGCCAATGGCAGACTCGGTTCACAAAGAGCATCAAGGGCATCCGACGCACTCGACCAGAAAGACTCCGTTTTATTCAATTGGCCACCGAATAATGGATTCACGAGGCCAGTGCCTACCAGAAGCCGCAGCGCCTGCCCACGGCCCGCCCGTGAAAACATCAATCGAAGCTCCGCAGCCAACCGTTCTGGGCTGACTAACGCAAGTTGATGTGCTAACCGGTCGATAGCATCCCGAGTATGAGATTCCAATGGGAATTCAAAGTTTGCTGAAAAACGCACAGCCCGTAACATTCGGAGATGATCCTCTCCAAATCTCATGTCTGGGTCACCGATAGCACGAATAATCCCTTCGTGCAGATCCTGCTGCCCTCCGACGTAGTCGACAACAACTCCGCCGACCGGATCAAAGAAAAGGCCGTTGATAGTAAAATCACGGCGGAGAGCATCTTCCCGCGCGTTGCAGAAAGTGACTCCTACCGGACGACGTCCATCAATGTACTCGGAATCAGAACGGTATGTTGCAACCTCTACATTCCCAGATGCTTTCGAGCCGATTACTGTGATCACTCCAAATGCAGCGCCGATAGCAATCGTGTGCCTGCGACCAAAAAGTTCTCTGACGCTATCCGGGTGGGCAGACGTTGCGACGTCATAATCCATCGGGACTCGATCTAATAATTGATCACGAACACATCCCCCAGCCCACACTGCTTCATATCCTTGCTGTCGAAGTTTCTCTACAACCTTTACAGCAAACATGCGAGCAGCAATAGGATCAATGTGACTGAGTGGCATCTTGTAGCTCGACCTTTCAGTATATTCTCACCATTGTGGATACATTGAGCGTACAATCAACAGCACCTACTAGCCGTGACGATCCGTATTTCGATAAACTTTCAACCATGACATTACCAACAGAAATTATTCCAAGCGACGCCTCAACACTGCTTGATACTTCAGGACAGGCTGATTGCCTCTTGCTTGACTGCCGAACAGAAGAAGAATATTCGATAGCAAAAATTGCTCAATCCAAGCTCATCCCGATGCAGGAAATCCCAGAAAGATTGGCTGAATTAGAGCCTTGGAAGCAAAAACGTCTCGTTGTGCACTGCCACCACGGAGTCCGGAGCCTCCGCGTAGCGAAATGGCTACGAGAACACGGCTTTGACAATGCCCAGAGTCTCAAGGGCGGCATTGAAGCGTGGAGGAATCAAATTGATTCTTCAATCCCTGCATACTAGGGATGTTTGGCTGCCACCTGTGCAAGTGGCTGGCCAGCCGGTATCTTTGTTACGAATCTTGTGGTCGGGGCTGTAAGCCTCGGCTGCTTATGACATTTTCTTTTGAATTACCTTAAAACGGATTTTCCCAAGTCAAATATCCTCGCAGGAGACGACCATGTCCAGCAGCGCACCAAACTCTGATAGTCCGCGTTTTTCCAGACGTAATGCCGTAAAGATTGCCAGCGTTGCTGGTGGAGCGCTTGCTTCGATGCGAGGAGTACATGCCCAAACTCAGTCCACAGAAGTTATTCGAGTAGGTCTTGTTGGTTGCGGCGGACGAGGTACTGGTGCCTTAACTCAGGCTCTGAGTGTAAATGGTTCAAATATCAAAGTGACTGCTGTTGCAGATGCTTTCGAAAGTAATATTAGCCGCACGCTTCGAGCAGTGGAGAAAATGAAAGACAAAGTCGATCTCCCGAAAGAGCGGCAGTTCCACGGCCTTGATGCATACAAGAAGGTTCTTGATCATTGTGATCTTGTCATTCTTGCTACTCCCCCTGGCTTTCGTCCGTACCACTTCGAAGCCGCTATCAACGCAGGCAAACATGTGTTCATGGAAAAGCCCGTTTGTGTTGACAGTGCTGGAGCTCGTCTTGTGCTCGAGGTTGCAAAGAAGGCTGATGAAATGAACCGAAAGGTCGTTGTTGGACTGCAGCGTCACTATCAGGCCAGCTATCGGGAAACAATCAAACGCGTTCGTGATGGCATGGTTGGCGATATCATCGGTGGCCAAGTTTACTGGAATGGCAGCGGCATCTGGTACCGAAAACGAGAAGCCGACATGAATGAAATGCAATTCCAGGTTCATAACTGGTATCACTTCAATTGGCTCTGTGGTGACCACATTTGCGAGCAGCATGTTCATAACATTGACGTTGCAAACTGGTTCCTCGACATGCTTCCTGAATCGGCCTACGGGGTTGGAGGAAAACAGAACAGAGTGGTTGGACAGCCAAGTGAGATTTACGATCACCATGCTGTAAATTTTAGCTATCCCAATGGCGTCCGTATTGCCAGCCAATGCCGACAATTCCCGGGAGGCCAGAACCGCGTGAATGAAGAATTCCAGGGAACAAAGGGATTTGTAAAAATTGGTGAAATAACAGATTATTCCGGGAAAGTTCTTTGGAAGTACGAAGGACCGACCAAGTCAAAGAGTAAAGATGCCGGTGGCTCTACGAACCCGTATCAGGTTGAACACAACGAACTTCAAGCCGCCATTCGTAATGACACGCCACTCAACAACGCCTACTATGGGGCAACCTCAACCTTTTCCGCAGTTCTTGGTCGAACGGCAACGTACAGTGGTAAGCCACAGGAATATGAGAAGCTCTTGGCTGCTGATTACAATCTGATGCCTGATAACCTGACGTGGGAATCAACTCCTCCTGTCGTTCCGGATAAAGACGGCAACTATTCATTGCCCATGCCAGCGACCTATAAGCTTGCGAAGAAAATGACCTCCTAAATTACGGAGGCACATCGCATGAAAATTGGAATCCCAAAGGAAACGAAGAAGGACGAATATCGCGTCGCGATTCTTCCTGTTGGGGTCGAAGAATTGGTGCGGGCCGGCCACGCTGTTACGCTGCAAAAGACAGCTGGGAGTGGATCCGGACTGTCTGACAGTGCATACGAAGAGTGCGGTGCGACTATTGTTGACACCGCGGATGAAGTTTTCGACTCATCTGATCTCATTGTCAAAGTCAAAGAACCCCAACCAAAAGAAATATCACTCATTCGGCCTCAGCAGATTGTATTCACGTACTTTCATTTCGCTGCTGATCAGGAATTAACAGAACGTTTTATCGAGACAGGGGCCACTGCCGTCGCATACGAAACACTTCGTGACGAACAGGGAGCGTTACCGCTGCTAAAACCGATGAGTGAAGTGGCTGGAAGAATGAGTATTCAGGAGGGTGCAAAGTACCTCGAGAAACCCCAAATGGGGCGGGGCATACTGCTCGGGGGTGTTCCGGGAGTACCGCCTGCTAACGTTCTTGTCCTTGGAGCCGGTACCGTTGGGGCCAACGCGGCAAAAGTAGCCGCGGGTTTTGGCGCAAACATTGGTCTCCTCGACACGAATCTTGAACGGCTTCGCTATCTCGATGACGTCACACCGCCAAATATTGATTGCCTGTATTCTGATCGTCATACCATCCGAGAATGGCTTGGCCACGCTGATCTCGTAATCGGTAGTGTGCTGATCCCTGGCGCTCGTGCACCGCACCTCATTGAACGCAATGATTTGCGTCTTATGAAACCTGGGTCTGTTATCATCGATGTTGCTATTGACCAAGGTGGCTGTATTGCCACGAGCCGGCCAACTTCACATGCCGAGCCGACATTTGTTGTTGATAATGTAGTTCATTATTGTGTGACAAATATGCCTGGGGCTGTCGGACGGACAAGTACATATGCCTTGTGTAACGCTACGCTCCCCTACGTCCTCACACTTGCCAACCAAGGGCTCACAGCTGCAGCACATACGAGCCAGGCGATCCAAACGGCCGTCAATATCTTTGATGGCAAACTTATACAGCCGGCCGTAGCAAAATCCTTCAATCTCCCCTGTAGCCCCAATCCATTCTCCGACAAATAAGCAACGCTGCTACTGTATTATTCTTGTACAGTATCTTTCCCAGCGAGAATCCATCATCGGCACTCAGTAACGGATCAATTCAATCACAATGAATACAAGCCTTTCAAATGAAATTAACACTGTCCGCTGGCAGGGTGACAGTAACGGCCATCTTGAAATTCTTGACCAGACCAAACTTCCAACCCAGATCAAAAATATTGTCTGCAAAGACGTTCCGGCAGTAGTTGAGTCCATTAAAATGTTACGGGTGCGAGGTGCACCTGCAATTGGTATTGCCGGTGCCTATGGAATGGTACTGGCAGTTCATCAAGCCGTACTCCTTGAGGATTCAAGCAAGAAAAAGATCGCATACATTCAACAGCGTGCAGAGGATCTTGCAACGTCGAGGCCGACTGCTGTAAACCTCCGCTGGGCGATCCAACGAATTGAAAGTCTCATTTTAAATGCCGGTGAAGATCCCGATTTTTCAAAATTATCAAAGGATGTTCTTGCTGAAGCGAAGCGGATTCAGGAAGAAGACCAGCAGCTATGTGAAAAAATTGGTGACTATGGTGCTTCAATCCTTCCCGATGGCGACATCCTGACTCATTGCAACACAGGAGCTTTGGCAACCGGTGGCATTGGTACTGCGCTTGGAGTGATTGTAACTGCTTGGGAACAAGGCCGTCGCTTTCACGTATTCGCCGACGAAACCAGGCCTTTGCTGCAAGGGGCTCGACTTACAGCCTGGGAACTCACTCAACGAAAAATACCCGTAACTGTGCTTGCAGATGCAGCTGCCGCGCACCTTTTGAAAACGAAACACATAGGCTGCTGTATTGTCGGAGCTGATCGGATTACGGCAAATGGAGATACCGCTAATAAAATTGGGACATACGGCCTCGCTTTATTAGCCAAGGCTCACAACGTTCCATTCTTTGTTGCAGCCCCATCAAGTACATTTGATCTCGCACTTCCAACCGGAGATAAAATACCGATCGAAGAACGCGATGAAGATGAAATCCTACAGCCGTTTGGCTTTCAATCTACTCCAGCATCAGCTCGTGGCTATAATCCGGCCTTCGACGTCACACCAGCTCAACTCATCACAGCGATAATCACCGAGCGTGGTATTATTAGAAACGTAAATACACAAACAGTCGCAGACGTACTTCACGACTGCCCTTAGCCGTCCTAGACAAATCAATCATCTCTGCGAACACTCACAGCATGTCCTCCTCTACTCAGCAGGTCGTTATCGTTGGTAGGCCAAATGTTGGAAAATCAAGCATTTTCAATTGGCTTTCTCAGCGACGAATTGCAATTGAAGACCCTACTGCAGGTGTTACTCGAGACCGCCTCACGCAAAGGATTGAATGTGGCGAAAAGATAATTGATCTCATAGACACCGGTGGCATGGGCTTTGACGATCCAGATGGATTGACTGAGCAAATCGACATGCAGATAGAAGCTGGCTTGGCTACTGCTGGAGTAGTGGTTTTCGTAGTTGACATCCGAACGGGCCGTGTTCCGGCAGATGGAGAAGTGGCTTTACGCTTGCGACAGTCAGGCGCCAATGTTCTTCTGGTAGCAAATAAGTCTGATGATGAAAAATATGATGTCTTAGGTCATGACTTTGATGAACTTGGTTTTGGTTCACCAATTGTCACAAGTACGAAACAGAACCGTCACCGTGATGAATTAGTTGAAGCAATTACAACACTTTTACCGGCGACCACAGAAAATGATGAATCAACCACAACAGCCCTACCGGAAATGAAGGTAGCGATTGTGGGCCGCAGAAATGTTGGAAAGAGTACGTTTGTCAATGCTCTTGCAAAAGAAGAACGAGTAATTGCCAG
>CAXEMW010000148.1:0-7780 GCA_963997395.1 uncultured Planctomycetaceae bacterium | reverse complement strand
CTTCATTAAGAACGTCGTTACTGGTCAGTACGACGAGAACGGCTATATCTACCTCGACGCAACTCAGTACGAGAAGGATAACCGCGCCAATCGTTACGCCGAGACGGGTGAGGTGACGGCTGGACAAGTTTGGGCCATCCTTGGCTTGATTGCGTTGTGCTCGCTTCTTACAATCTGGGCCTGCTTCTTGCACCGATCCTTGACGCGGAACACCCCATGGAGGCCTAAGCTCAGCCAGAAAGTGAAACAGAAGCGCCGCAGCCAAAGTGACAGGCCTGTTTCTCAGCGAGTGTTTTCCCTTTCTGGTGACCAATGACCAGGACTTTGTGACGATCAATTTTTGCAAATCCTGTGAGCATGGCTGGGTCATCGCCAAAAGCCTTGTCGCCATGCAGTTCGACGAATTCATCAAAAACAAGACTCAAGTAGTCACTCGTTTTTGGACGGTTTGGATGTCTCGCGACTTCGACGGTCTGCCATGGGTCAAGATTGCCAAAGATTTGTTTTTGGAGATCGGCACATTCTCGACGAAGTTGTTGAACTTCTTCTTGAGACTGTTGGCCCAATGGTGCTGTTTCGAGGTCAGCAATTTTGTCCTCGAGTTCATAAATAGGTTTTTCTAAAGGCAAACGATGGAGTCCGCGGGCCATGGTGGTATCCCTGGAGTAACAAAAACAACACACGTATTCTCGCCGGCAGACCGAACTGCCGTCAATCGGCTTTCTTGGATGCCGCAGAGCGAGCCTTTGGAGTCAGGAATGGTGTGTTGCGAACGTGTGCAGCAACTTCGGCCATGGAAGAAGGCCTTTCCGTCGGTCGTTTAGCAAGAAGTTCACGAATGAATTGGTCGAGTTCTGGTGTGACGCCGGGGTTTGTTGCTGATGCAAATGGCGGCGTTGCGTACAGTTGTTTGCTGAGGAGTTCCTGTTGAGTCGATCCGGTGAACGGAGTATGGCCGGTAACGAGCTCGTAAAGGAGGCAACCGAACGAGTAGATGTCTCCAGCATACCCCACACGACTTCCCCGAATCTGTTCTGGTGACATGTAGCTTGGTGATCCTTGGACAGTCCTCTTCATTGGTATTAATTGAGAAAGAATTCCTGGTGGTCGTGAGGCGATGCCGAGATCAATGAGCCTGATGTTCCCTGAGTCATCAACAAGAATATTTTCTGGTTTGAGGTCACGGTGGACCCAGCGTTTCTCGTGAAGATGGCTAATTGCATCGGCGGCATTTTGTGCAATGAACTGTGCTTGACCCATAATCGACTCTATGCCAGCAGTAAGACGCATTTTTAAATTTGGGTGTCGGAATAATTCCATGACAAGGTGGGGTAGCTGGCCAGCTGTTGAATAGCGTTCTATATGAATTATTCCAGAATGGTTAAGTGAGTTGCTCACGATGAGTTCATGCTTGAGGATTTGACGGATGCCCTTGTCAGATACCGACTCAGGGGACACGAGTTTTACTGCAACACGCTTGGTCTGGCTCTCATCGGAGGCTTCCCAGATTTGGCATTTACGGCCGACGCCGAGTTGACGAACAAGTCTGAGGGAACCAAGTTGTTCAGGAGGACGAGCCATTACGCACTGCTACTGTTTGTGGTTTGAGATTGATTTGTAAAAGCAAAAGACCTTGCGGTGGCGCAGTTGGGCCTGCGCTTGTTCGATTTCGGTCGTTAAGCACATTGCCGACCCATGTTTGTGGGCGTTTACTCGCGCCAACCATAAGTAGTGTGCCAGCGATAATTCTCACCATATTATAGAGGAAACCATTTCCCTCGATCTCAATCCAGATTTCAGAATCGGGAGTGGATTCTCCTCCATCCCGTCTCTGAATGGTCAGGTCATTGATTTTGCGCACTTTTGAGGTGCGAGGAGACGACGGGTTTTCAAAACTGGTGAAGTCGTGCTCACCAACCAGAAAGGAAGAAGCTTCCCGCATAGCCGAAACGTTTAAGCGAGAATTCCATTGCCAAACAAATGGCCGAGCGAGCACGGGTCGAACTTCTCCGTCATGAATGCGATAGCGATATCGTTTTGTTACGGCGTCGGAAATAGGATTAAAAGAAGAACTCACTTCACTTGAACGGAGCACCACAACATCCTTTGGAAGATGAGCATTGAGCGCTCGTCGCCAAACATCCGGCGTGAACGGGCTTGATGTCGTGAAGCTGGCTACCTGATCTGCGGCATGAACACCGGCATCTGTCCGGCTGCTGCCCTTTGGTACGACTGTTTCCCCACAGATGCTCTGAATGGCGTCACTGAGAACGCCCTGTACCGTTCGTTGGTCGGGTTGAATCTGCCATCCACTGAACTGTTCCCCGTTGTATGCAAGCCGGAGCTGTAGTGTTCGGCTCATTCCATCATTTCTCGTGCAAGGTGCTCGGCAATTTGAACTGCATTCGTTGCGGCCCCTTTCCGTAGGTTGTCCGAAACGCACCACATCGCAAGAGAGTTTTGGCCCGATGGGTCGCGTCGGATACGACCGACAAAGACATCGTCCAGGCCTCCGGCATTGCGTGGCATCGGATAGGTGGATTCAGAAAGATTGTCATTGACGGTAACGCCGGGAAATGCGGATAAAAGATGTGTGGCTTCCTCTGGGGTGAGAGGCTTCTCGGTCTCGATTATTAAACTTTCGCTATGGGCGTCGGCGACTGGAACCCGGACACATGTAGCGCATACACCAATTGTGCTGTCGTTAAATATCTTTTGAGTCTCCTGGACCATTTTCACTTCTTCACTTGTGTTGCCCCCCTCTTTTGCTGATCCAATCTGCGGAATGAGATTGGCTGCAATCGGGTGAGTGAAAATATTGGATTCTTCTGGTGACTTGTTGAGCCATGCCTTCATTCCCTGCCTCAGTTCTTGCGTTGCAGCTATTCCTGCGCCGCTGACAGCTTGGTAGGTGCTCACGAGTACACGTCGAACGTTCGCTGCGTCGTGGAGTGGTTTCATTACCATTACCATCTGCGTCGTGGAGCAATTCGGGCTAGCAATAATGCCATTATGGAGGCTGATTGCTTCTGGGTTAATTTCAGGAATGACCAGAGGGACATCCGGTTGCATTCGGAAGTAAGCACTTTCATCGACAACAACAGTGCCGTGTTCTACCGCCCAAGGAACGAATTGAGCAGCGACTTCATCCGGTGTGCTGCCAATGGCTATTTCTACATCTTGAAAAGCATCAGGAGTGAGAGCTTCCACGGTAAGAGTTTCTTCTCCGCATTCAATCGTTTTGCCTGCAGATCGTGGCGAAGCAAGAAGCTTTATATTTTTTGCTGGAAATTTTCGGCTCACAATTTGCTCGAGAATGATTTTCCCAACGGCACCAGTAGCGCCGACAATGGCAAGCGTATTGATCATGAATTCTGTCCTGTGGCAAGTTTTAATCTGTGTGGCTTTGGAGTGTATCCAGATCTAAAGGAAGAAAAGCCATGTTAGCAATTAGCATAGCGATCCCGAACTCCATCATGCCCATCGTAAGCCCAATTCCCAAGTGAACGAAGGCCGCCATCGCCAAAACCAGTGGTCGTGTTAAACGAGGCCATATTAGCGCGGAGTATGAGACTTCCCAAAATAGCGTTCCAAGCGTAAGGGCATTGATAAGTAGTGGATGCCAGGCAAGAAATGTGAGGTCAATCGTGCGGTATTGGATATTGGCTACCGCACCCCAGAGTGCGGTGCCTTCCCACCAGCTTGCCCCAAGCAATTTCCCACACCCAGAGAAGAAATAGAGTATGCACAGATGGACCTGAATGAGCCTTAACGCAATCGTTGTTTCAGTGTTTGGTACGGACTGCTTTTTCCGGAAAATACTGTCCACTGATAGGCGGGCTCCCGCGGTGCCAATGATCAGGGGTACGAGCATGATCCCAAGAACGTCATCAAATCCAAAGGTATTCAGCGGTGCGCGATTCACAGCACTCACATATCCGGCAAAAGCAATGCATGCTGCAGGCCTGGTGAGAAGCCCAACGGATAGTGAAATTGAGGCGAGAAGGCTTACGGCTGTGAGTGACTTTGTCGCGAGGAGTGTTTGCGCCGGGAAGTACCAACTCCAGTGCCAGGGCTGATCATTGAGTCGCCAGACATTTCCGGCTGATTGCCAGCCGCTGAGGCCGAAGAAGCCTTCTTGATCAAGCAACCAGACAAAGTTTGACCATGCCAGGAGCGAGCCAACGAAAATCCTCAGCACGCTCAGGAGGAAAGGGTTTGATGGCGTAAACCAGAATGCCGTCCAAGCCGTCCACCAGGAGGCGAACCAGTTCAGGCTTCCTCGACCAGAAAAAAAATCACCAAATTTGGTCTTCATTGAGATGCCTTCTTCCGCCACGCGTAGCTGCCCAGTGGAGTTGCCAGGTCATCCCCTCCCCTGCCCTCCTTTAGTTCGAACGTATCCGGTAAGTAATGCTCAACAAGTTCGAGGGTAACCTCCTGTCCATTGTGCTTTGTCAGCAAGTGAGAGGCGATATCCTCAGCAAAAGGTTGCCAGTCACGAGTTGCGTCACGACGGATTTCTGCCGGTGCAAGCGGCGGCGGAACCAGTGCTGCAATTTTTTCTGGAATCATGAATCGGCGGTGGTAAAGGAGTCGTGGCCAGTCCGTTTCTGCGTCTGGTATGACCCCTTTCAGAGTGCGTCCACCCGCAGTCACCAGAGTCCATTGAATCGAATGACCAGGGCCAGGGTTTGGCGCAAAGAAACGATACCCATGGCTTAGGCTCATTGCACCTACAAGTGGCCGGAACGGTTGGAGGATCACGTTTGCAAGCTCACTCGCTGGTGGTGGGCCTGCGAGTGGCGGTAAGGCTACTGCCAAAAGGTATAAAAGAATGCCGGCAGACGAAAAAAGCCGAACAGCGAGTGGCCACCGTCGCTGGACGGTCGGATTCTCGGTGGTTTGCTGTTCTTTGATCATGGTCGCTTTGGGCTTTTTCAGGTAGACGCGTTAACAGAATCCATCGGCTTTTCAACGAGCCTGACAAAAAGATTTCCTGTATGGTCGATAAACGGGATGCTTGAACAAACCTAAAAAAATCCCCCATGGCTTAATTGAGCCATGGGGGATAGAACGGATTTTTTGATTGTACGTCTTGTTTCGATTCGTTACTGAATTGATGCAGTCTTTTCAATGAGGCTTGCATCAGCGAGAGCATCAGTTGTCTCGAAAGAGAGTTCGACATCATCTCCGGCGGCAAGATTAATAACCTTCGAAACAGTCTTTTCCTCACCGGCATGCTTGGTCACAACACGAATCTCGTAGTTTTCCCACGTGGAGCCGGTTGGTAGGGCAGACGTTTCGAATGTTCGAGTTGCTCCTGTTGAATCAGTCATATTGCCTGCAAGCCATACAGTTGATTCTTCTGGAACATGAACAGTAAGGCTCGTTGTCAATTGCGAGGATTCTTCAAAGGAAACCTTGCTCAATTCACCGGCCATTACGCTTACTGTTTGAGTCTCTTCAACAGGTTTTTCGCCGTCACCGACCACCATTGTTACGGTGTAGTCATATGTCGCACCTTCTTGAAGACCGCGGGAAACAAATCGGCGGAGGCTTCCTGTCGATGTTGTTTCCGATCCATTCACAAGCACTTTGGCATCGTCTGGAACTGAGACAAGTAGAAGAACGCCGTCTTTCGGAACAAATTGAGTTGAGTCGGTCGGTGCTGGTGTTTGAACTTCTTCGCCAGAGTCTCCTGCAACATCACCAACAGGCTCATCTGTGATGACACGATATGCATCGACAGGCATGCTGGATGTCATTGGAGACATCGATGAGTAGCCGACACTTGCTGCCGGGGCGGCGTACCCGTAGCTGTATCCGTAGTATCCGTACGAACCACTCGAGCTACCGCCACTGGAACTGGATCCACCAGAACTGCCATAGAAGGCAGAGTGGCTTCCGCCAGAGCTGCCGTAACTTGAACGTGCAGCGTGCCGGTAGGCACGTCGAGCACTTTTGCGTTCCCAGTGAGTCATTCGGTGACCACCTGATGAACTGCTGCCGCCATAGGACGATGATGAGCTGCCGTAAGATGACGATGAGCCGCCGTAAGATGATGACGAGCCACCTGACGAGCTGCTTCCGCCGCTACTGCTCGAACCACCTGATGAGCCATACGCAGCGGTGTAACGGTGGTTCCAGCCAGCCTGTACGTCACAGCAGGCAGATGCCACTATTGAAAGAACGGTGAAAAATCCGACCGAACGGATGAATCGGTGAGCCAACATGTAGGGCAATCTCCACGGCGAGTTGAAAGTGATAACGACTGCTTCTGAGGTCGCAAAGCGAACGGACCAAAAGCAGAAGAAACGGAACCCCCCTAGAATAGTTTGATGGCTGGGTAAAGCAAGAAGGTAGGGGGGAAAATAACGGTTGCATAGCCTAGGGGCTCCCGGGGCCTCCGTTTTCAGCAGCGTTCTTGTGCCTCCTCATGCCGGAAATGATGTTTCCTGACCGTTTTACGCGTGTTTCAAGGTCTTTCAACCGCGACGATTTGGATTTTGTCAACTTCAATCTGACCGGTAGCACCCATGAGTCCCACCTGCAGAATTGCTTCTCGGGACCACGTGGGCACCAATAACGAGCCTGAAACGAGGCCCCATTCCCTGTTCAAAATCCTCAGCGGAGCAACAAGCCGCGTCGAACGCGCTCGTCGCTCGTCAAAAAATCGGATCGCAATGCCTGGTTTTTCGGCGGGTATCCGGCCACTGCCGAGCTCCGCCACGCGCACCTGATATGAAATTTTCAGTTCACGTACAGAGCGGCCATCGATTGGAAACCCCTGAAAGATATGTGCTGGTCGCCCAGGCTCACTGTTTTTGAGAAGAAGATGTCTCCGGCCATCTGGTGAGTTGCCGTTTTCAAGAAGGGCCTCTTGTCGTCCATAATACCAAGCAGTTGGTGTTTCACTGTCTGGCAAGCACTCTTCAAAGCTCGAATTCGCTAATCGCGGTTTCACTCCATTCGGAAGCACCGCACGCCGTTCTTCGGCTTCTCCTGTCATCGGAACGAATAAACTTGGCACGAGATCCGTTCGCTCCAACTCCCCTTTTCTCTTCTGGAGCCGCACCAATGTTTGTTCGTATCGTTCACCCACTGGAATAATCATAATGCCGTCTTCAACAAGCTGATCGATGAGTGGCAATGGAATTTCTTCAGGGGAGCATGTGACAATAATCTTGTCGAAAGGCCCCTTCTCTTCCCATCCCATAAACCCATCACCAATTTTTGTTACGACATTGGTATACCCAAGACGTCGTAGTGTTGAGCGTGCCCGCCGCCCAAGGGCATCATGTATTTCAATCGAGTAAACCGTTCCTACAAGCGGCGAGAGGATCGCAGCCTGATAGCCACTTCCAGTTCCGATTTCGAGCACCCGATCAGTAGGTTTCGGATCGAGTTGTTCGGTCATGTAGGCTACGACAAAAGGACCAGAGATGGTCTGTCGCTCTCCGATGGGTAGAGACATATCAAAGTAAGCCAGTGGCCGTTGAGCGGTAGTAACGAACTCGTGACGGGGTGTCAGTCGCATGCTTTCAAGAACACGAGTGTCGGTGACACCGCTGGCGGCTATATCTTCACGAACCATTCGCTCCCGAGCATTTGCATATCGGTCAGCTGAGGAGTTTCTACTAGGTACCGAGAACTGAACCTGCTTTGTTGCCGCGGGCTGGGCAAACCCACTGCTGGACATGGTGAGTAGCCCAGAGAACACAATAACAGTGGTGAGAAAGTACCGAAGCATAAATCTACGCTGACTGGCCATCTTGTA
>CAXEMW010000147.1:0-7782 GCA_963997395.1 uncultured Planctomycetaceae bacterium | reverse complement strand
AACCTGTAGCGATTTATGCACACCGGGAGCCACAGACTATGAACTCCAAAAAACGCCAAAATTGCCTCTCTATTGGAGTGGCATTAACGGTGTTGTGCTTTTCCATGTCCGCCGCCTTGGCGGAAGACATGAAGGGCCTGTTTGTTTCGACATCACCAATTGATTCTGGTCGACAAATGCTCCTTGTTATCGACCCAGAAAGACAAGTACTTGCCGTCTATCATATCGAAACGATAAGTGGCGAAGTTTCACTTCGGAGCACCCGCGCACTTGGATACGATCTCCAACTTGAAGACTTCAACGCCGAAGACCCGAAACCAGCTGCTATCAGAAAAATGCTAAGCATCGACTCAACCCCCAAGCCCTCAAGCAGCACAATCGAGATAATCCCTCCTTCCCTGCGACAAACGAAGTGACATCGGCTCTATTCCCCGTCTTATACGGCTCACTCGTTCTCGCGTTGCACTCAAAATCCTCTTGAATCGTCCCTTGGAGCGGAGATCAGGCGTTCGTGCCGGTTGCGACGAATGCGCCGACTGGATCGCGCTAAGCCGGCTGCGTAGACTTTTATGCACGGGATCGCCGAGTTCGGTGATAGGTGGGAGTTGGGTTTTTGAGCAAGTAAGGCAGGCTGATTTATGGCTGGTGTATTATTAAACATTGCTGAAGCGGCCGCGCATCTAGATATTCCAGAAGATGCAGTGAAACAACTTGTTGACCAGCGAAAGCTTTTTGCAATCAGGGACACGTCTGGTCTCAAATTCAAACATGAAGAACTCGACCGTTATCTCGAAGAAAAAAAAGAGAGCGGTGGGACAAATGCGACGGCACCGGAATCACCAGAGAGCGACATCTCTCTTGATGCATTGGAACTCGATCTTTCGGATGATGAGTCTTCATCTCAGGAGAAAAATCTGCAGCAAACAGATGGCGACACACCTCCAGACGTCCTTGACGAAAAGCCTGGCTCCGAGATTGGACTCGGAGACCTTGAACTTGAGTCTGGTCTTTCACTTGCTGACAGCAGAAGTATTGATGATGAAGCAATTGAAGCTACTGGTATTCTACCAACTCAAGAGGCAGAAGCATCGTTACTGATCGGCGGTGACCTTGATGGATCAGACGTTGATGTTCCAGCCACACTGCTCGGGACTAACGAGGAATTATCAGAGGCACAAGCAGAGAACGCTTCGCCAACAAACCAAAACATTGAAAACGCCAAAAGCGTGGTGCTCGGTGAAGAAATTGAAATCAGCGGGATCGATGTTGATCTAAGCGATGTTGGACTCGCGGACTCAGCTGGAACTGAGGAACCCGCGCAGAGTCTCGTACTGGGCGATTCCCTCGCTGGTGACATTGAAAGTATCGTTGCAAGTGACATTTTTATTGACGAAGGTTTCGCATCCGCCGTATTTGAAACTGATGGGTCCGGGAGCGTTGTTGTCCAAGACAGTGGACCTCTAAAGGCGAACGATACCAGTGGCATTATTGAAGATAACAACCAAAGTGGCATTATTGATTCCGACCTCACAGGCGAAGGTTCTGACGTTGGCAGCGCTATCTCAGACGTCAAAATGGAAGGGGGGCTCTCCCTTGAAGATGGGAAAATCCAGGCCTGGGATGTCGATTTAGGAGAATTCCTCAATGACGTTGAGGATGACCCTGATGCCGCAACCATGCTGGGCACTGCGAATGAGTTTGACCTTGATGCAGAGGGTTCCTCAACGGACGACCCCAGTCAATCAGCCGACCTCGCTTCGTCTCAGGCGGGTGATTCGATGTTCGATAAATCAGCCGGACCGGGTGACTCAAGCTTCTTTGGTGAGGAAGTAGGGAAGGATGCAAACCCACTCACAGCCGGTTCGGATATGCTCTCGAGTTCCTTTGGTTACATTCCAGACGATGCAAAATTCAACGGTTGGCAGGTGACAGGCTTAATCTGTTGCGCGTTACTGCTGCTCCTTGGCGGACTTCTGACTTTTGATCTTGTCAGAACCATAGGAAGTTCGGCTGACACCTCACTGTCTAACCCTCTTGTTGGAAGCCTGTCACAAATTTTCGGATGGCAGCAGTAAGACCAGATGAAGACCTCACTTGTCTACAAAATTCTTCGCCATCCTGTAGGCCTGAACTGCTGTACGGTCATCATGTCATCGGACATCCTAATTAACACGGCTCCACGGTCTGGCGACAGTTCGCCAGCCGTCCTCAACACTGTCTGTAAGCAATTCCATCCTTGATGGAATTGCTTACAGACAAAAGACCAGTCGCGGCCGCCAGACCCACTAACAATGACCACACTTGGCCGCACCTCTGATGCGATTTCACGCGGCAGCCCTGTTTTACTTCCATGATGTGGTGCAATGAGTACGTCACAAGTGGGCAAGCCAGAACATAGCAGTGCGCGCAAGGAGTCGCCTTCGATATCTCCAGTCAATAACATTCGCTTTGATTCAATCGCGACGTCAAGCACAATGCTGTTTTCATTATCACTGACCTCGCTGCCTTTGGAACCTCGCTGAGGGTGCAACACTCGTGCGACGCATGATTGACCAACAGAAATAATATCTCCACTTAGAACTGTCCGCACCGGTACCTGATGGCTAATAAGTAGCCTTTTAATTTCGGCTACAGACCGAGAGGGACTCACCAGAAATTGAGGTGAAACGATTACCTGCTCGACACAAAATTCTTCGAGCAAACCAGGCACGGCATTAAAATGATCTGTATCAGCGTGCGAGAGGACAAGATAGTCAATCGTATGAATTCGCTCGCTGAACAGTATTGCTCTTAATGACCGTAGAGCTGATCCCGACGCACCAAGCCTTCCCGCATCATAAACGAGGCAGTGTCCTTCCCGGGACTTCAAGACTATCCCACAGCCGTGGCCCATTGCTGCAATGGTCATTCGACTCTCTTTTTGAGCAACTTTTGGCATCCATTGCAGACCGAACCCCAACACGACAAGGGCAAGCAGAACGACCCCGAACACGTACGTTTTAAATCTCAATGCCGACCACTCGAATTCATCATAGAGACCTTCACACCAACGTTTTGGTGCCTTCTTCATCCTTTTTGAGTGGTCACACAGGTGCAAGAGTAGCAGCGTGACGACGACATACCAAATGACAAGCCACCAAGTGGGTAGCGCCAGAACACTGAATGTACTTCCACTAAAACTCGCTACCCACGTGACGATGCACATAAGACTTTCGAACAAGAACCCCGCAAGCTCACCCAATGGCTTACACACTGAAATAGGTAGTCCTACCGTTACGAGACAGGCAATCCCAGCAGCCATAGCCAAGGGAAGAAGGAACCCGATGAGCAGATTTGCCCCAACAGCAACTGGAACGAATCGATGGAACTCAGAAGCCACCAGAGGGGCAGATACAGCCCATACCGAAAAACTTAAGAGACCACCCCACCAAAGGCTACGAGAGGATCGATGTACCATATTCCTGAATACACTTCGATTCTTTTCGATTAATCTTTGAATCGGATCTAGCATTATTGTTCGTTCTCGAAATAAAGCCCCAAGGGATATCAATACTGCAGTCGCAAGGAAAGAAAGTTGTGTCCCGGTAGCAAGAATCGAAACAGGATTCCACACAAGTAAAATTACACCAACGACTGCAAGTGCGTGAATCCCTGCGAAACGCCTCTTCATCCATACCCCAGCACATGCGACCCACAGAAGTAATGTTGCACGCAACACAGGAAGAGCGGCACCCGTGACCCCGGCATAGATTGAAATAACACACGCAACAACGAGCCAGTTTGTTCGGAAAGGACACCCAAAGAAGCGGAGCACATAGAAAATGGCAGTCGCTACAAGCCCGACGTGCAGGCCTGAGATTGCAAGGACATGAATACATCCTGTGTCTGCAAACGAACGAATCATCTGTTCAGGCAAGGCGCGTCGTAGACCAAGAAGTAACGAGTCTGCAATCGGCTGGCTCTGGACTGGCACGACTGCATGAATTCGATTGCGGCACAACTGTCGCAACCAATCGATATAACACGCTATAGAGAGTGTGACGCCATCCGGGCATACAACAATCGACGACCAACCACGTACCCGTATGACCGTCAATACTCTGCTTTCCCGTGAAGACTGACACAAGTCAAACTCACCCGGATTATTTGGCGCTCGGGGCCTCATCGCTCGTCCAAAGACGCGAACGTGAGTTCCAACAGATAGCGGCTGAGGCTCACCATCGACAAAAACACGTGCTCGGCCCGAGACCGGCACCCAATGCTTGGAATTCCTGGCAGCACTCAACTCAATGACCCAGACCGACGTTTCTCTAAAATGACCAGTGTCAAGGATTCCTTGTGCGTTTCTCATCCGTTCCGGAGCTGCTATTACACTCCCTTGAACTATGACTGGTTGTGAAGACTCTGTCAGACTCCAAGCTAATTCATCTCTCGGAAATAACCTTGCGCAACACCAAGCCCAGCTACACATGCCGAACCCAATACCAACCAGAAGAGCCCACCATGCGATGTGCCGCAAAAGCACCGTATGGTTTCTCACCCGAAGCAACTGCGACGACAGAACAACACATCCTCCAGATACAACAACAAGCAATACAACCCACAACCCACCAAACCATGGGCAGCTACTTATTAGTGTTCCACCCACAGAACCGAGGCCCACAAAAATTACCACCGACACCATCAAGGGGACTGATGGAATAAGTTCTCTGAGAACAACATCACTTTTCTTGAAGCAAAAAGCCTGACATGTCCGAATAAAATCAAACACATTCTGTACCGTTGTAAATGCAGAACGGCGGTGTCTTTACGCACGCCGGAAGACGCCCCTGCCGTCGCTTACAAAAGAAAGCGAGAGCTGGCCCAATGAGGGGCAACACACTTATAACGCCCGGGCCTGCACGATACGGTCCAATCCTGCAGCATCCTTCAATGTTGGTTCTCCGACCAACACGGACATCTCAGAGATGCTTTTTTCAGCTGCCGAAACTGTTGAAGGGCCTATTTCAATAAATAACCATCCACCGGACGCCAAGCTACCTGATGCCTGCTGCACAAGTCGTTGTACTATTTCAGATCCCGTCACGCCCCCAACCAGAGCCTCTCGAGGTTCGTATAGCCGAACGTCGTCAGGCAGGCCATCAAACTCATCTTCACGAATATATGGTGGATTACTCACAATCATATCCCAGGACCCGGCCAGATCTGGATGGTCGAGCACATTCGACTGGAAAAGCCTTATTCGTCTATCGAGAGCGTGCTTGCTCACATTAGCAGATGCGATATCGAGAGCCGCTTGTGATACATCTGTCGCTGTAATGCTTGCATCCTTCATGTGAGTGGCAAGTGCGATCGCAAGTGCACCCGAGCCCGTGCCAACATCAAGCACACGCATGCCAGCTTTGCTGGAAAACTCCTGTCTCCAAACATCAAGAGCTCGAACCACGAGCCCTTCTGTTTCCGGCCTCGGGATTAATGTCGCTGGTGTCACCTTCAGTGACATTGAGAAAAATTCCTTTATTCCAACAAGATAGGCTACAGGCTCACCCTGGCCACGGCGACGCACAAGCTCTCTGAATTTTTGTCGTTGTTCTGCATCAACAACTTCATCAAACGCTGTATAGAGGAGAATTCGCTGACAGTTCCGTACAAAGGCAAGCAGCACTTCAGCATCAAGTCGCGGTGAATCACTGCCGCGGGTTCCAAGCCACTCGGTCGTCCAAGTCAGCAGTCGGCCAACAGTCCAGACATTGTCTTCGTCCCCACTGTTACTCGGTGAATTATCTGCCATGCGTTCATCACGTCTTATCGAAAAAGGGAACCGGCTCAAAAGGACTTTTCCTGTTAGCGAGCCACCGCACCACTCCGCCGTTCCTGATGGACTCGCTCTGCCATTGCATCCAGCAAAAGATTTAACCGTCCAGCAAGGATCTGATCGAGGTTGAAATTCTGATTCAATCTGTGATCAGTCACCCGATTTTGGGGGAAATTGTAGGTTCGTATCCGTTGACTGCGGTCACCTGAACCAACCAGATCCTTACGCTCACTCGCACGTTTATCATGCTCAATTTGTCGCTGCCGCTCATAGATTCGTGTCTTCAGAACCCGTAGAGCTTTCGCAAAGTTCTTATGCTGGCTCTTTTCATCCTGGCACTGCACTACGATGCCCGTCTCCAAATGTGTGAGCCGCACAGCAGATGTTGTTTTATTCACATGCTGGCCACCCGGCCCGCTGGCGCAGAACAGATCTTTGCGATACTCGTCGGGGCTAATGGTTACCTCAACATCTTCAGGTTCAGGCAGAACTGCCACTGTCGCCGCTGATGTATGGACCCGCCCCTTGGTTTCAGTATCCGGAACACGTTGCACTCGATGACCACCACTTTCGTACTGAAGGTGCCGAAATACTTCACCCCCAGACACACCTATCACAAGTTCCTTAAACCCGCCAAGTTCAGTCGGGCTGGCATCCATGACCTCGACATTCCATCCTATCTCAGTCGCATATCGTCGATACATTTCAAAGAGGTCTCGAACAAACAAGGCGGCCTCATCTCCACCCGTACCTGCTCGTAACTCAACAATGCAACGGGCGCGATCAGCGTCTGGATCGTCAAGACAGACATCCAGAATGGCATCCCATTCTTCGTCCCTGCGTTTCTGAAGATTAGGCAGTTCAGCTTCCGCAAGTTCACGAAATTCGGCATCGTCCCCAGAGAGCATCTCTGTATATTCCTCCACCTCCCGACCCAACGCAAGAAACGCCTTATAACGTCGAACGATGCGAGCAAGCCCCCCGTGTTCCCGGGCAACAGCTGACATCTGATGCGAATCGGCAAGTACTTCCGGATCAGCTAACAGCCTTTCCAGTTCCTCAAACCGTGCTAATTTGGCATCGAGTTCTTCCCTCATCACATCTCCAACTGCCGATAGATATGACGTCGGCTAGCATCCTTGCCACACTCGATGAAAAATCTGTTTTTGATAAGCCTCTCTTGGGAGCGAGAGCCAAATATACCTACACACCAAAGTGACTACTCAAGACTCTTCTGATGCCTTAGCAGCTTTTTTCTTCTTCAGACTCGCATACCCACTCGTCCCAAACTTCGTCTTAAACTTTTCAATCCTGCCCGCCGTGTCGACGAATTTCAACTTTCCTGTGAAGAACGGATGACACACATTGCAGATATCAATTTTTATCTCAGGTACAGTACTTCGCGTTGTGAAGGTATTGCCACAACCACACTTCACTACAGATTCCTGATACTGTGGGTGAATGGCTTCTTTCATCGTGTTCATTCTTTCGATTTATTGTGCGTTTCGAGGCGTGTACTGATCACTGATTTCACGTACGTGCTCAACTTAAGATAATAACGCTGTTGATGGAACTCGGCAATTGGTCCCCCTGCTAAAAGGCCAAAACGACCCCTTACTCGGATCAACCCGTCTTCGTTTCGTCCTCAGGTTGCTTCGTAGGGGCCTTTGGTGTGCCACCAGGGGCTACCTGCTGAGCACGAAAACGACTCCCAAAACGCTGAGGCGAGCGATCTTCACGGAGCAGTTCAATGGCTCCTTGCGTGTCTCCAGTCTGGATCTTTGCCTCGGCAAGGTTAACCCGTGCCGCTGAGGCCCAGCGGCCATCTGGAGACGCGAGCAGCGTCATTCTTCCCAGGTAATCTATCGCAATTTCATAATCGCTATGCATTTCGAGTATTCTCTGATCAAAACCTTCATATCTTCCACAAATAATATTCGCTGATTCATATCCGTGAAGATCTTGTA
>CAXEMW010000146.1:0-7783 GCA_963997395.1 uncultured Planctomycetaceae bacterium | reverse complement strand
TTCGAAGACAAGAACACCACTGCCTTCATCCCATGTTTCAACAACAACCCGAAGAAAACCCTCCTGCTCGTCCACTGCAAATTGATTGAGCACGTTGCCACTGAAGCTTCCTTGGGCACCAAGTGCCACAACAGGTGACCCACTCGCATCAAAACCAAATGTCACTTTTGTGATATCCGTCGCTTGCTGCCCCCATGACACGATACCAACACCAGGTAATGAGGATGCAACGTATCCATCAAAGACGTAGACGCTTTCAGTTGTTGCAAATACTTTAATGGCACCCTTCGTAAAAACTCCTATTGTTGCAGCTGGTTGCAACTCTTCACCCGAGACATCAAGTGCCGTGGTGGTCGTAAGCTGTTGATAGTCACCCGCTTGAGGCACATCGATTTTTTGTGGCCCAACAAGACCCCTTACATTAAGTGGATTGCCACTCGCATCAGTTTCATAAATCTGAGGAGTCATGGAATCGAGTAACCGCTGCCGCACCCTGACTGCGTACGAATCAGCGGTTTCATACGTTGCAGATGACTTTGGTGGATCAACAACAGGAAACCATGGCAGACGAAAATCAGGTGGTGAAAGCATACGATGGGTTTGGTTTTCATGGGGGCTGGTTGGCCCTACTACTCCACCGTTTCCTGAATCACTTGAAACGACTTCAGGATAAGGAGCATCAATTCGATGATTCAGCACGAGTCGCAAATGCCCATTGACCATCCGTGAGCTTACAAGTGACCCATCGATTGTGAGTCGGTTCATAACTGATACATCTGCAGGATCACTCACATCAAGAATCGCAATTGCCGTCTGTGGTCGACCAAGAATGGGCGGCCATATCTCACGTCTACTATCAGATGACCGCGTAGGTGACAGGTCGGCATGCTGCCTCGAAATTATCGTCAGCCTATTGCCGTACAGATACATCCCAGCAGTCTGGCCCATTGTTTCGACAGTAATCTGATCAAGCAGTTGAGTGTTCGACTCAGAAAACCCTCGAACGATTGAAAGCCGACCATCCGCGAGAGCGTAGAGCGTGTTATTATCTACCTCAACAAAATCGGCCTCATCAACTCCTTGAATCTGAGTATTGGTCGCAGAGGATGCCACTTCATTGAATGAGGCCTCGCTTGGGACAGCGAGGGCTCCCATCTCACGGGCAATCGTAATATCGCCAATCTCCGGCAGCCAAATATCCGGAAATGCAGGCTTACCAAATACATGCTGCCATTGCTGCACAGCCTGCTCAACAAGCCAATCGGCGTACGCATCAACAGATGCAAATGTTTCACTGCGGGAACCAATCTCTAATGCCAGATCAGTCGCTCCAATTTCAAAATCGACCGGTATCGACTCCTGATGAAGCGAGTTGCTCCCTGTCAGCATCTTCCTCATTTCAAGTTTTTCAGGAGAGCGAACACCTCCAGAATAGTTACGTGAAGGATCCGGTCGACGCCGGAGAAATGAAGAATATTTTGTACGAAAGCGGAAGAGGGGCATGCTGTTTCCTAGGAATAAGTACAGATGTGTAAGAGGGTTCCTTCATGTAGAGATGTGAGCCACTCGCTGCCTCTACAATTTCCACTCATGGATGCCCCTGAACCCTTACAAAAATACTCCTTTTTAAATAGTGATGTGATACGTGATCAATCGGTCAAGGCGATGCAAAAATTTGATATGAAAACTTGAACATTCCTAAGAACTCATTTTATCTTTGTATCGGTGCTGGTGTTGTTGCCATCTTGAGTTGTGCTTGAGACGCCACAACATATGGTCGTTTGTACTCTGGCATATAACCCTTTGCTCCACGAACTGTAACTTGCTGGCCAACCATTGGAGCTAAATTGACACTGGTTGATGGAGTCACAAATACAAGAACATTGTTATTGACATCAACAATAGCCCACCGAGGTGCATCGGGCCTTCGTGAAACGACCGTGGCCAGTCGACCATTGGTTTCAACATAGTCAGGAGGTGTCCAGGTATTCTGGCCATCTGCTGGCTTTCCACCGGGCATGACACCCGGGCGAATAGGTCGGCTTCCAATACCCCCAAGACTCGACCACAGTGAACCAATGCGCAGTGGCGACGGTTCAACTTTATCACGAGCAGCGAGGGCGAGATGTCTTCCTTGAATCGTCTCGAATCGAGCCAGCCTGGCGTCAATTGCCTCAGCGCGAAGTCGCTCTGTGCCGGTCGAAGCACGAGCCGAAGCTATTCGCAAACGGTCTCGCAAGGTTTCCAGATCCCAATTTTGAGAAGGCCCCGTAACTGCGAGTGAGAGCGCCAAATCAATATCAGAGAGTTCATCTGCTGGCGCCATCTGTGGTCCAGCTTGAGGTGTTGCCGCAGGCTCTGGTGGATTCATGTCAAACAAACCACTCCCAACAGGCATCCAATCAGCTAGAAGGCGGTGTGCTCCCGAGATGCCAGGAAGCTGCCCCGGTTCTTCACGTACGTCGGGATCTTCTGCCGGAAGCTGACCGGCTACTGTCATCACCTCAGAAAGAGAATCACCAACTTCTCGCCAGGCATCAACAGCCTCACGAACCTTAACAATGCCTGCTGAGGTTGCCTCTGAAGAGGTTTTGTTATCCGTTGCAATACTTGACGTTTGTGGGGCCAAGCCAATAGGTAAATCAAGATCATCTAAACGTGCCCAACGAAACTCACCTGCTGGCGGTGCCACCTGAAGCCACAGTCCTTCATGCCTTCCTTCTTGTATTCGAACTTCATTGAGCACTCGCACCCGTTCGCCGGCTTCTAAACGGACCTGTGCAACATGCCGGAGATCATTAATTTGTGAGCCGATTCGTGAGACAGCACCATCGGTAATAACAACACCGACCTCAGAATCTTCTTCGATCTTTCGATCAACATCAGCTGCGCGTAACCAACTAAAACTACCAGCGAGTGGTCGGACGGCACCGTACCCAGATTCACTCACGCTCCAAATTTCGAGTGTATCGCCATGAATCAGCCGTGCAGTTGGATAGAAATCATCTCCGGGGCCTGCACGCAGATAGGTGTGAGATGAGACGACTTGAACCCGCCTGGGAAACTGTTGGCCTGTTGCAAGTTGATCTTTTGCAAAAACGACTTGAGAAAAAAGTGCGCACCCTAAGCCCATCGCCAAAAAGACAATGCGTTTTCTGCACCAACAACTCCGGAAGGACTGGAGTTTAAAAAACGGGGTGACAAACATCGGAGGGAGGATGGCACTCTTGTCCGTTATTCGCAACGCCAAAACAATGAATGAGGATCTGCCGAAAAATCCGCTGTAGAACGTAAAAAACGCGTAGACGAGGCTTGGGCTACCCTCGTCTACGCGCTACATAGTAGGCGGCACAAAACGCCACTACTGCATTTCTTGTAGTCCAGGCAGACCGAGCGCTCAAGTGACGAATTTTCAATTTGACTCAGGCTCGATGAAGGCGCGGGTAGCAGCACAAGGACACCCTCTCAAGAGGGGGTGCTTGGGGGGTTTAGCCGGGACTCGGAAAGCTACCGCAACAATACTGGTATGACAGCATGCTGTGCTGTCATCGCCATGACAGTGCCCTCAAAAAAATTTGTCTGATTGAAAGGAATCATGACCACATCACAAACAACGTGTGTTACTCCCAAAGATCTTTTGGGCGATCAAGAACTTCCTTCAGAATAAACAATTGCTTTCTGGTGGCAGGGTCTTTCAGCATTGAAGCAAGTCTGAAATCGGGGGCTTCTTCTTTTTGTGCCTGCCCGCTCGTGTCCACCATGCTTTTCGTATTGTCTTGAAGATCGGCCCATGGACTCTCAACGACTCCGTCTGGAAGATGGTTGAGTCCTTGATCGAATACCTCGTGGATATGGCGAGTTATTTCGCCATCTTCCTGAGGTGGAGACTGCGTTTGCTTTTCCTGTTGAACAAGCGTTTGGGAAGCCGCTTGATTTGATCGACTAACCTCGTCGGATATCGGCAGTGCGACAGTCTTGTCTTCAATACCTTCAGCAGGAACTGGTGATGGTTGCTTTGTTTGTATATATCGATTCAGAAAAGCACTGATTTCTGCTTCTACTGGATCAAGTACTTCGTTCTGTTCTGGGATCTCATTTCCCTCAATCTCAGGTGGTGTTAAACGACCACACTCAGGACAATCAATAATTGCCAGAACGGGTGCTACAAATGATGCCCCGCAACCTCTGCATTGCCTTTCTCCGAAACGTTCCTCAAGAAACATCTCAGGGTCTATTTCTTTTTCATCGTTGTCAACAATGGCTTGCTCACGACCACCTACCCGACGAAAGAACGCAAACACCTGAGAAATAACCCAGATGAAAACGAAAAGCAGTGGCAAGACGGCTTCCAGCCAGTCAAAGCCAGCTGCAAAAAGTGGATCGAACTGTACGTTAGCAAACATATGCTCTCTCCTTTTCTACTCCATGAGAATCACACGAGATCACTCGATTGATGTGTCACGCGAATTAGGCGGGCGATGCAATCGGCGAAGGCGTTGCCGCAATCGACCGTCTCATCTCAGTATCAGCCTGTAAATTCTTCAGTTTGTAGTAATCCAAAATCCCAAGTTTGCCCGTAGCCAACGCATCTGATGTTGCTTTAGGAACTTCTGCCTCAGCTTCGACAAGTGCTGCCCGGCTTTCTTCAACACCAGCAATCATTTCTTGCTCACGCGCAACTGCCATTGCGCGGCGACCTTCGGCTTTGGCTCGAGCGACGCGAGTATCAGCTTCGGCCTGGTCTGCCTGAAGACGAGCACCGACATTCACTCCTACATCGATATCAGCAATATCAATAGAAACAATTTCAAAAGCCGTATTTGAGTCGAGTCGACGCGTCAGTACTGTTTTTGAAATGACATCAGGATTTTCAAGAACATCACTGTGTGTTTCAGATGAACCAATAGCTGAAACAATACCTTCTCCCACACGGGCAATAATCGTATCTTCTGTTGCTCCACCAATTAATTGATTCAGGTTGGTTCGCACAGTCACTCGTGCTCGGACCTTGAGCTGAATTCCATCTTTTGCAATGGCATCGAGTGTTTTTCGTCCACTCTTTGTTCCTGGGCAGTCGATCACTTTGGGATAGACGCTTGTTTGCACTGCCTCACGAACGTTTCGGCCAGCAAGATCGATAGCAGTTGCCAGCTTAAAATCAAGTTCACTGATATTGGCCTTCGAGGCAGCAATAAGCGCCTGCACAATCAAAGGTACTCGTCCGCCAGCAAGATAGTGCGCTTCGAGAGCTTGCAGCGTTATTCCGCTTTCATCTCCGAGGCCTGCTTGGACAGCCATGATTTTACTACGAACAATGACTGTTGGATTAACCTTCTTAAAGCTCATTGCGACAAGATCAAATAAACCAATCCCAGCACTTGAAGCGTACGATTGCAGCCACAGACGAAGGTAGCGAGCAAGGAAGCCGAAAACGATGAGTAGAAGAACAACGCCGACAACCAGAACGATGAGACCAGGCACACCCGACATGAAAAACTCCGTGATATGTTCCTTGGTATGTCGCCCCACATTTTTCGGGCAACCTAATATCTTCAAGCCTGTTTCGACTGAACCACTGAGTCAAGCGCCCGACGGCTTCTCATAATCATCAAATTTGAATTCTTCGAACGTTTTCGCACTTGGAATCGGACTTTCATCCCTTTTTTCTTGCGGTGAACTGGTTATTTGGTCGTCCTCAGAAGGCTCGGGGAACGCCCGAAGTTCTGGCTTGGTTTCAATCGTTCGGACAACAACCGCCCTGCCTTCTGCACCCACTACCTCAATTACGGTTCCACTGGCAATCGGACCTGCTCGACTCACAGCCTCGATTTTTTCTTGAGAAATTTCCACTTGCCCCCATGGTAAAAGATCCGTTGTGACTCGACCCTGCCTTCCAACAAATTGGCTCAACCGTTCTCTCTCTTCTCTACCCGGAACCAACTCGTGTGGCTCTGGAGGGGACGGCATGATTCGCCGACCGAGTGGCGTTGATGGAAAAAGATGAAAAGCAACAGCAAGCGTTGCAGGAACTGCGACTGCAGTGATGGCAAGCACGAGAAATCCAGAGCCAATGCCCTGGTCAACAAACGCCGTCGCAATCGCTGCCACAATCGCTGCGATACTGACAAATCCAAGGAGACCACCGGATGGAATAAAGACCTCAAGGACCATCACGAAGAGGCCAACCAAGAGTAAACCGGTAATCCAGACTAGCGGATTCATAGTATCTCCTGCGAATACGGAACAACCATGATACGACCGGAACGTACCGCAGTAACGTACACTGCCGTTCCTGATTCAATCAGCATGTCATCTGCATAGACATCGTGTACATGATTTTCGATTTCAGCTTTTCCAGCCGGAGCCAAACGCGTCACAGTGACACCCGTTTTTCCAATTAGATGTTCAAATGTAACCCCTTCAGTCTTAGCATCAGGTTCCGGCGGTACAAGGAGAACATGTCGCAGGACTGGTGTCGAGGGAAGCCAGCGTCGAACAACAACACCAAACGCAACAACGCCAACCCCTGCACCAAGAATACCTAGCAGTGAAACCTGTAGTTGTTGAACCTGATAACTGTTTGCTGGAAGCACAAAAGACTGGCTAGCCAACACCAATGAGGCGACGATAAGAAGCCCACCACCCAAACCAAGAACACCTATTCCCGGCACAACAAAAATTTCAGCAGCGAGACAGATGACTCCAGCCAGAAAAAGCATGACTTCCAACCAGCCGCTGGTTCCATTGAGATATTGGCTCCAAAAATAAATGATGAATGCCACCATGGCGATAAATCCACCAAACCCAAGCCCAGGTGTCTGTACTTCAATGTAAAGCCCAACGCCCCCGATGAGTAGTAGAAGCCAGGCCAGTCCAGGACTCGCAAGTGCATCAAGCAACCGGTCAGCCCACCCAGGTTCGATACGTGTTATGTCGTCACCGAGCCCATAGCGTTCTGCGAGTTCAGAGAACGAGGTCACGGGCTGATCTGTTAATCCGTAGGCTTCAGCCTGAAACCCATCAACAAGCAGCGGGCCGGGAGCAAGGTCTTGTTGTTTCTTCCACGAAGCCTTGTCTTTCCTTACAAGGAGCGCACTCGAACTGAAATACTCTGTTCTCCCCGTGGACTGCTGAACAAATCTGCTTACCTCGTACTCCGGTAAGACAAGCGCAAGAGGGAGAGCTTCTAATGTCTTTAAATTGCCCTGCATTATCTTTTGCCATGCTGCCTCAATTGCATCAGCCTGACGAGCATCAATGGTCGCTGCACCTTCCCCCCCGAGAACGGCTGTCTCATTCATAACAACATCATCACATGCTAATGCAATCAGGGCAGCATCACTACGCGCTTGATTTGGGATGTATGCAACAGTCTTTACTTCAGCGGGATTGATTTCACGTAACCAACGTGCAAGCACAAGACTCTGCTCGGGTGATCCGCCAGCTGAGTCAATCTTGAGACAAAGGAAATTTGCTTTTGAGGTGATCGCTTCCTCAAGCCTGACGCGAACCCTCGCTATGTTGTCACTCGAGATTGGTCCAGAGAGGCTTACAACAGAAGCCTTCCAGCCCCGTTCCATTGATGGATTGAGCACAAGTTGTTCCGGATTGATATCGAGACTGCGTGCCAAATCGGCTGTTCCTGTAACAAGGAATCGCACAATGCCGATTTCACGACACCGGCGTCCAGATAATGCAAGAGGCCGAGGGCCAATATCCTCAACCCGAAGAACTTGAACTTCGTCCTGAAGAGTTGGCACACGATCTGACAGAACAATCTGGT
>CAXEMW010000145.1:0-7853 GCA_963997395.1 uncultured Planctomycetaceae bacterium | reverse complement strand
AGAATAAATGACCTCTTGTCCTTTTACTGCATCTGGTGCGAGAAAGTAGAGGTAAACACTGAAGGGCTCATGCCGAATTTTTGCGAACATGTATTCATGTGGCTGAAGTTCACCACCAATTCGCTCTCGTTTTACAACAGTGCATGAATAATCTTTTATGTTACTGCGAAGGTTATCGAGGCCTTTGGCAGCGAGAGCCAGAGCAGGTTCTAAAGGGTGCTCACCTTGACTTGTATTGGATGCTGCCTCGCCAGCACCAACGTTACCTTGCGCCGTGTCGCCGTTTGGTATTAGGCCGAGCTGACTTCCTGGAGTCTCTTCGGCATTCAGGCCACCCAGGAAAACAATGCAAAGAAGCGTCCATGTACACACGCCACAAAAAGTTTTGTAGCTGAGTGGAAAGTGTTTGATTGTGGTTGCTTTGATCGCAGTCATCCCTGACCTGCTCATGGCTTGCTCCTCTTATCTGGGTTGGTCGAAGAATCTCTTCATGCCGACCTGTCACTTGAAAGCGACAAAATATGATTTAAAAATCCTTTTATGGTATCGCAACGCGGGCAGGTACTACATTTGATGGATCGTTTTTGTATGGCTGATTCGTACAAACAGAATGATCCAACAAACTCCTGCAAGCCGCAAAAATACGATTCGTAACCTACACGGAGAAGTTAGCGATCCATTGGGGTGTGGGAAATGGCAAAAAACACCTGTTTTGAGACGTTTTTATCGAACTCCCAAGATTTCGCGTATCATTGAGCCGGTGGTGTTTGCCGTACTCCCTCCCTGCTCGCTACTTTGACATGCAATCTCGTGACCCATTGATTACTGCATCGCCGTTTGCGGTGTACCGGATTGTTTCTCGTCCTTTTTACGAGAACACATACATTCTCTCGCAAGCAGGGTCTTCGGACTGTCTTGTTGTAGATCCAGGCTTTGAGCCCGAGGCTATCATCGAAGTAGTTGACGAGCAAAAACTTAATCCGACGGCAATTGTGCTAACGCACGGTCATTCTGATCATATCGCAGGCGTTTCTTCTATGAAACAACGGTGGCCCGCGGTTCCTGTTTTAATCGGTCACGGTGATGCTGGAAAACTTACCGACCCAGTTGCAAATCTTTCAGCAGGATATGGCATTGATGTAAAGAGTCCACCAGCCGATACCCTCCTGCGTGAGGGTGAAGATTTACGGGTGGGTGAATTTTGCGCGACCGTTGCTGAGATTCCTGGTCATTCTGTCGGACATGTTGTTTTCTGGTTTGCAAGTGACCCAATCCTGGTGTTTGCTGGTGATGTATTGTTTCATGAAGGAATTGGTCGAACGGATTTCCATGACGGTGATTTCTCAGCACTTGCAGCAGGAATCCTGAATAAACTTTACAGACTGCCGGACTCTGCAATTGTTTTGCCCGGTCATGGTGAGCCAACAACAATTGGTCATGAAAAAAAACATAATCCATTTGTGCCGTTGCGATAGTTCCTTTTCATTGCCTCGTTCCTTGAATTCATTTACTCCTCTATGCTTGCCCCAGCTGACATGCCAACACCGCCGCTCGACCAACCCGCTAGCCGGTCGACATTATGTAAAATAACCGGTCTTGGTTTAGCTGGTTTGGCGCGATTGTTGGCGGGCGCGAGTATCCGTTGGATTGCAAGTCAGCCGGATACATGTCAGAGGGTATACTTCGCAAATCACACGAGCCATCTTGATGCGCTTTTGATCTGGGCGTCACTGCCGCGACGGATTCGGGAAATAACCCGTCCTGTAGCGGCTAAAGATTATTGGTCGCGTGGTGCTTTGAGGAGATGGTTGGCTGAAGAAGTGTTCAATGCAATTCTGATTGATCGAACGGATATTAAAGTTCATCAAAGCCCAGTTGATCTTATGTTACGTCAGGCGGGAAGCACAAAATCGCTTATCGTTTTTCCTGAAGGCAGCCGAAGCACGAGCGGCGAGGTAGGAGATTTTAAAAGCGGGCTTTATTATCTAGCAAAAAAACGCCCCGAAATTGAATTGATTCCGGTTCATATCGACAACCTTAATAGAGTATTGCCGCGTGGAGAATTTTTGCCCGTGCCCTTACTTTCCTGCATAAGCTTTGGGCCTCCACTTTGGTTGGAGCGGGATGAAGCCAAGCTAGACTTTCTTGCACGAGCACGCAGGGCAGTCTTATCGTTAAAGGAATAGGAAAGTGGCAGTACTTAACCCCAACGGGAATCTGAGAGAGGGCGCATTCTAAGTGAATGATATTCGTACCATTGCTTTAGTTGCTGGCGTCCTGCTCTTGCTATCTGTAGTGACGGGGGTAGGGCAATTTCTGAAAAGGCATCCGGACCGGGGTATTGATGCTGCTGCCGTTCGTACATTTAATATGCGAATTCGTGGGTGGTGGGTCTTGTGTACAGTTCTGGCTGCCGCTTTCTGGCTTGGATCGACTGCCACGGTCACCCTGTTTGGATTCGTTTCTTTTTGGGCATTGCGAGAGTTCATTACACTCACGCCAACTCGCAAGGGAGATCATAGGGCGTTGTTTTGGGTGTTCTTTCTTTTCACGCCCCTCCATTATGTGCTCGTCGGACTGAATCGATACGATATTTACAGTGTTTTTCTTCCTGTTTACGCGACGCTTTTTGTTCTTGCCAGGGCGGCGGTAGCTGGCGACTACAAGCGATTTCTTGAACGAACAGCAAAGATTCAAGCAGGACTTGTTGTATGTGTGTACTGCTTGTCATTTGCGCCAGCTCTCCTCGAGCTTCAAGTCGACGGAGGGCCGGAACGAGTGAGTGAATTAGGTAGCCGTGACGCAAACTTTCGGCTGCTGTTCTTTTTGATTCTTCTGGTTCAGTTCGCTGACTGTATGCAGTATGTGTGGAGTAGAATGCTGGGGCAGAATTTAGTTGCTGCCGCAGTCAGTTCGAATCGGACATGGGAAGGCCTGCTTGGCAGTGCAACGAGCACGGCGCTTCTTGCAGCAGTTTTATGGTGGGCTGCACCACCCTTTCAGCCATGGCAGGCTGCAGTCGTGGGGTTGGTAGTTGCGGTTGTGGGATTTGCTGGTGGCATGACAATGTCAGCCATTAAGCGGGACCGCGGTGTAAAAGATTATGGAACGCTTGTAGTTGGTCATGGTGGCGTGCTTGATCGTATTGATTCGATCTGCTTTGCAGCACCAGTTTTCTATCACATGACAGTACTAGTTATTGGCGGCTAGTTGCGATTGGTTTCTCGCTGAGTGCGTTGAGCTCGCTGAACATAAATCGATTGTCGTGCCGCCGTTGCAGAGACTCGATCCCCTGCGTGTCCTTTTACGTATGGGCCATCTGGGCTTTGTCCACGAGTGGTTTGTGCGATGCCTTGAACCTGAGGAATCGAAGCGGCGACTGAGGCCGGTGGGGCAGGGCAACCACGCTTTACCCATTCAAGCCAAACGGTTTGCAGTTTTCCAATATCATGAATTCCGTAGTATTGACTCAATGATTCTGGCCAATCGCTACTTGCTAAACCGTCGCCAATGAACTGAATGTATCGTTTTCTGCCGCCTCGCTCTATCAGGTAACGAGCAAGTGAGTACCCCTGCGAATAGAGTGGAAGCACATCTGCCGGATATTCTTTCATAGCGAACATTTCGGGGAATGAAATCCCTCTGCCTGTCCGTAGAAACTCTATGAGTAGTCTGTGCTGACGAGCTCGCTCTACTGGATGCTCCACGGTTGTGCAGGCACCCTCATCGGCCCATCGTGGTAGTGGTTGACGAAAGTGGCTCGCAAAAATTGTGTGAGTGACCTCATGTGGAAGAACGGAGTCGAGAATACGTTCTTCACTGCCTTGGATAGTCATTGTCCAGTTGAAGACTTCACCCCGATCAAATACAAAACTTGTCGCACCACCTGCCCCAAGTGCTGGGGCTACTTCTGCTGTTATCGGACACGGCTGACTCCACCGAGGAAGCGGCTGTCCAATCCATTCAATGGCGAGGTCGTGGCGATACTGTTCGGCAGCATCTCCAATTTTCTGTGCCATTTGCGGGCTTGGGGCTTCAACAACAAAGTTTGCGGTTCTATAGCCTGCTGCAAATAGAATATTCACCGGTAGGATAAGGGCTGTTATCGCACTGATGAGAAAAAATCTTCTTTCAAGTTTTCCAAACTGCATGTATTCACCACTTCGGAGACGGCGTCATCTGCATTCGTGACGATGACGAGACGTCGGACGGTAGCGGTGGAAAGAAGACGAGGCCAGAGCGATTTGCGCCTCAAAGTCTATTCGGCAGGAATCAGTCGCGGCCATGCTAGCTGAAGCTGGTTTGCTTGCGGTATTTCAAGGGTTGTGCCTGGAGATAGCGTTACCCGTGGCTGAAGAGTCTTATTCCACGCAAAAAGGCTTCGGTAATAACGTCCATCGCCGTAGGCACTCTCTGCGAGTTGCCACCAGGAATCACCCTGTTGCACGTCATAAAGCATTCCCGGCGACAGTTTTTTAATTGGTTTTGTGGTAGTTGTTTGAGGTGGTGAAATGGCGATGGGTGGGGATTGTGGAGGTAACTGTGAATTGACGTTATCTACAGCTTGTGTTGATGCCTCAGGAAGTGTTTGTATTGTTTCCTGTTTTTGCCATGGTGCATTTTTCTTTTCAAAGTCGGGGGGGGGGGGTATACCCGGCTCCTGATTATGAGGGGCTGGAATCGTATGGATTGGCTCAAGCGTGGGAGGACTATCAAGTTTTGTCGCCGGAAGATGAAAGTCGTTTGGATTTGTTTGGTCCAACGAGGGTTCAAAGCTGGCCTCAACGTTTGGAAATCGCGCCTGTGTTTCCGGCGCATCATGAGTGGTAGCTTTGCGCTGGAGAGTCTTTTTCTCTGGGCTCGGGGTAAGGTCAGGAGGAGGGACGGTTTCTGAAAAAGGGTTAAAAGAGAGGGTGTGAATATCTGGACCAGCTCCCTCGGGCGGCCGTGGTATGAGCAGTCGCAGAGCAAGTGCAGTAACAAAAATTCCTGCTAAAAGACCGAGCAACGACAGAAGGAATTTGGATTCACGTCCCATTCAAAGTCCGCACGAATAAACGATGTTCAGTGGCTGCGTGCTTCGCAGCTGGAGGTTTTTCTTACGAGCGATGATTCTGCTGAATCTATGCTGTCGTTGCTAGAGCGACAGAGAAAGAAAAAAGAGTGTTAGCAGTAAGGAGTGCCTTTTCCCAAAACCCGTGAAAATAGCATCGTTATGGCGGGAACCACTCAGATTAGTGCACTCAGCTCGTGGCAAAATAGGGAGGCCACGTAACATTCTGGATTCAGAGCAGGTTTCAGATTCTTTCAGCAGCTCGAAGTCGTGCTGACCGAGACCGACGATTCATAGCAACTTCATCTGCTGCAGCTTCAACAGGTGATTTTGTAAGACAGTTCCAGATTTGAGGACTACGGAAAGCTGTTTTTACAAGCCGGTCTTCGAGTGAATGGAATGATATAACAACCAGCCTGCCGCCGGCTTTCAGGCGACTGGGTATTCGTTCAAGTGCTATTTGAAGAGACTTGAGTTCTTCATTCACTGCGATTCGAAGTGCCTGGAAAGTACGAGTCGCTGGATGAATTCTTTTTTTGTTTGTTGCTTGTCGAGGTATTGCCGACACTACAAGTTTGGCGAACTCCCTGGCTGACTCTATTGGTTGGCGTTCCCGGGCCTGCGCAATACGTCGCGCGATTCGGCGGCTGTGTCGTTCTTCTCCGAATTCATAAATAAGATCCGCAAGTGTTTCTGGTCGGAGACGGTTGATAAGCCTCCATGCGGGCTCGCCTTCTGTTGGATCAAATCGCAGGTCAAGTGGTCCGTCAGAGTCAAATGAAAATCCTCTTTCACGGTCAGCAAGCTGGTCGCTGGAGATGCCTACATCCAAAAGCATGCCATCAATGCTTTCAACTTCCACTGCATCAAGAACCTCGGGCAGATTACAAAAGTTTGCTTGGGCGAACCGGATTGGAAGGTTTGCCATTTCTTTTGCACCACGTTCAATCGCAGAAGGATCCCGGTCAATGGCAATGACCTTGCCTGTTGGTCCGACAATTTCTGCCAGCATTCGTGTGTGCCCTCCTCCACCAAGTGTTCCATCAACGACTGTCATTCCCGGGGCGAGGTTCAGGAATGACAGCGACTCCTTTACCAGAACGCTGGTATGGAGGCTCATGGAAGAGGATCGCTGAGTAGAGTCTGAATTGTGCACGTGCCTAGTTTAACCATTCCGAGCAGTTCATTTATTGAGTACCTTAATAAGCATGACAGGTTCAGCAGATTTAACTACAGCCGATTTTTATGACTACGATCTTCCCGAGTCATTAATTGCACAGGAGCCGCTGGCAGATCGTGCTGCTGCTAGGCTGCTTGTTTTGGACCGTGGGACGCAATCAATTCGCCATATGAATATTCGGGATTTACCTAAGATCCTTCAGCCGGATGATCTCATGGTAGTAAACGATTCTCGGGTTGTACCTGCTCGCCTGCATGGACGGCGGGCCGAAACAGATGGTCGCTGGGAGGGGCTCTTCCTGGCGGAGGTCGTTGGCGACAACGGGCGTCGGTTGTTACGTTTGCTATCCAAAACACGGGGCACATTGCGAGTTGGTGAACGAATCATAGTAATAGACAAAGATGGAGGAGATCAGGCTGTCCTTGAACTTGTTGGCCGCGATACGGGAGGGACCTGGTTAGTCGATCCGTGCTCAGACGAGCCAACACTTGATTTTCTGTCTCGCGTTGGCCGGGTGCCCCTGCCGGGATACATTCGGGAGGGAATAGCTCGGAGAGAAGACGTTGAAAGATACCAGACAGTCTTTGCAGAACGTCCTGGATCAGCAGCAGCGCCAACAGCGGGCCTTCATTTTACGCCCTCGCTGCTGGATGAACTAGAGAGCAGGGGTGTAAAGCGTGCAGAGGTTACTTTGCATGTTGGGATTGATACATTTCGACCAATCGGTACGGAAAATATTGATGAGCATGCAATGCATTCTGAGTGGTGTGCTGTTTCTGAGGAAACGATAGCAGCTGTTCGTCGAACTCAGCAGCTCAATGGAAGAGTCGTGGCTGTCGGTACGACCGCTGTCCGTTCTCTTGAAACGGCTGCGAAGGTTGCAACGGCCGAGTCGTATGTTGGTGCAACAGACCTGTATATCCGCCCCGGGTATTCTTTTTGTGCAGTGGATGGCATGTTGACAAACTTTCATATGCCAAGAACGACATTGATGGTGCTTGTGAGCACCTTTGCTGGACATGATCTCATCAGGCACGCATATCAGGAGGCGGTTCGGACCGGGTATCGGTTCTTGAGTTATGGCGATGCAATGCTGATTTTGTAGTGAAAAATGTCTATCATGTTCTTCTTCGTAGGCGTTCTTAAAAAACAGCCGATCGTTGTATGATGCAATGAGAAACTAGGATAAAAATAGTTCCCGTTTTGAAACTTGAAAAAGGAGTTACGCTCGTGGCCTCTCTACCTAAGGAAGATGTTTTGGTGGTACCTCGTTCAGTGTTGGAGCGGGCGGGGTTGTTCCAGGGATTTTGCGGAGACGTTGAAAAATACCTCCCCATCCTTCTTGACCCGAATCAAACACTTTGGATGCCACGTGAGAAAGCAGAAGAGGACCCATCATTTAAGCAGCTTATTCCGTACTGCCTGCTTGCATGGTCCGATCCTGATGGAGTGACTCAGTATTTTTCCTACACGCGCGGTGGTGGGCAGGGTGAGGCACGACTTCGGACCAAGCGGTCTATTGGTGTTGGCGGTCATATTGCCAGTACTGATGGGGAGCATGGAGATAATGCGTCGTATGAGGCTGGTATGTTACGGGAACTAAAGGAAGAAGTCGCTATT
>CAXEMW010000144.1:0-7924 GCA_963997395.1 uncultured Planctomycetaceae bacterium | reverse complement strand
ATTCGATGCCCTGCTCCCGATGCTTGATCAGGACGAGATGTCAGATCAGGCCATTGAAGAATCACTCATGGCGAGTCGGGTCGATACATCTGCAAAAAAACCATCTGTTGAAACTCTCTTCCATGCGTATCTTCTTTCATTGGAAGATGTTCATTTTGTAGGACACACGCATAGTATCTCGGTTAATCAGATTCTTTGCTCACCACTTGCAGGCCAATTTGCAACTCACAGACTTTTTCCCGATGAGATTGTCTGCTGCGGAGCCCGCTCGGTATTGATTCCTTATACTGATCCTGGGCTGACGCTTTCGAAATCAATTCGTAGTGAAACAGATTTGTTTTTGAAGGAGCATGGTTGTGCACCGCGGGTGATTCTCTTGGAGAACCATGGCATTATTACCTTGGGCAAGACAGCAGGGGCTGTAAAGGCGGCGATGCTTATGGCTCAAAAAGCAGCGGAAATATTTGTAGGAGCAGCCGCTTTAGGGGGGCCTACGTTCATGAGCTCAGAAGATGTCAGCCGTATCGCAAATCGAACTGACGAGCACTATCGACAGCGTGCGCTGAAGTTATAGGAATGAGTTTTTTGCCCAAGGGAGTAAATGAAGACAATGGGGGAAATCGTGTGTTCTCCTGATAGAGCAAAAAAATTAGAAAACTAGACTAGTCATTTGTTTTGCAATGCTGCCACGGGTTTATCCTGCAAGTGTTTTCTGGTGACAGACGGCAGTGAGTCAATTTATTAGCTCGCCTTTGTCCAGGACACTCAGCGTTGTTTTGTAGGTATGGAGTTACATGATGAGAATTATCGCATTTGTCAGCATGGTGATGGCGATCGTGCCGCTGAGTCTCATTTCCACAGGTTTTTCCGCTGAATCGGTGGGGAGCCAGTCTGACATGGATGGCTTATGGGGTGCTCGTGTTGTGAAACTCCGGGCCGAGGACGCCAAGCGAGGACAGCTTTTTGATCAAGGCAACTATGCAATGTTCATTCACTGGGGCCTATATTCCCAACTAGGGAACAAGGTCGATGGTGAGACCTACTATGGAATCGGCGAATGGATAATGAATCCGCGAATGGCTGGAATCCCTGTGCCTGAATATAAAAAACTAGCCAAAACGTTTAACCCAGTAGATTTTGATGCTCGCGGTATTGCAAAACTTGCCCGTGATGCAGGGATGAAGTACATCGTCATTACGGCAAAACATCACGATGGTTTCGCGATGTATAAATCTGATGCATGTGATTTCAATATTGTTGATGCCACGCCTTGGGGCAAGGATCCAATGAAAGATTTGGCGGCGGCTTGTCGTAAAGAAGGGCTTGGTTTCGGTTTTTATTATTCCCATAACCAAGACTGGACTTTTCCTGGCGGCGGCGGCGGGCCGCAAGTTGATGCGAGTGGCAAACAAGCAACATTCGACGACTATTTTCAGAAGAAATGTCTTCCTCAGGTGCGGGAAATTACGACGCAATATGGTCCAATTGAAATCGTCTGGTTTGATACGCCTGGGAAAATGCCCAAGCATTATGTCGAGAAACTTGTTGAAGTAGTGCACACGAATCAGCCCAGAGCACTTGTGTCTGGACGAGCTGGTCATGAATTAGGTGATTATCAGACGCTCGGTGATATGGAGGTGCCAATTGTGAATGTCGATGGGCTCTGGGAAAGTGTTGACACTACAAACGATTCCTGGGCCTATGCGTGGTACGACGAGAACTGGAAGTCTCCGAAGCAAATTCTGGAGCGATTGGTTGCTTGTGTTGCCCGTGGCGGCACCTACATGCTCAACATAGGCCCCCGTGGCGATGGAAGCGTATCCACTAGATGCGCTGCAGCGTTGCGTGACGCAGGAGCGTGGATTGCTCGCTATCCTCAGGTTATCTACGACGTCCAGGGCTCTCCTTGGAAGCATGCCATGCCATGGGGTGATATAACTCAGAAGGAAAACTCGTTATTTTTAACAGTTTTTGAATGGCCGGAATCCGGCCAGCTCTATCTGCCAAACATCGAACAGGATGTCCGGGAGGCACGTTTGTTGCTTCCCGGTGATATGTCCGCGAAACTCCGTTGGAAGCGTCGTGGGCAACATGTTGTGCTTGAGTTGCCACCACGACCTCCAGAATCACTCGCATCGGTTATCAAACTTTCATTCCAAGAAAAACCAGTTGTTGATCCGGCGCTGACGCTTGATCCGGAAGCGAAGACGGAACTTGCCGTTGAGTTCGCTGATAGCAATGGAGTAAAAAAGTCAGAAAAACGATGGATGGAAAAGTTTGGTGAATGGAAACGGATCGTTCATGGTCATGATTTTGGTCCGGATGCTGACCTGTCGTGGGAAGTGGATGTTCTTGTGCCAGGTGAGTATCAGGTGTCATTAAATTATGCTGGAGAGGGAAGGCTTGTGTGGCACGTAGGTATTGAAGGTGGTGAATCGATCCTGAATCAACAGAATTCCTCACATAATTATCAGACTTTTCCGATTGGATGGCTCAATTTTCCAAAGAGTGGCAGGTACCGAGTCTCTGTGCAATGCCTTGAAGGCAACGTGGAGCAAGCAAGCCTGCATGCAATTCTTTTTGATGCAGTGCGATAACACTGCACCACGAGTTTATTTTCAGCAGTATTCTTCGATTAAATAAGGGCCGTTGGGATGTTCCCATGAGCCGTGCCTGGTTGCTAGTCAGTCGCTGGCTGGATTTATGTGTCTCAGGGTCGAGCGGTAATGTTTCAAGTGTTCAGTCTTCCTTTTTTGCATGGACGTCGTCGTGGCTGGATCACTGTGTGGTGCACCATGCTGCTTCTTGTAGGACTCAATTTTTCTTTTGGTGCAGAAAGGCCTGCCAAGATCATGGATTTTCAAAGCGACATTGAGTTTCTTCAAGAGTGCACAAATGTCATTCTACTCCGAAAAGGTTCGGCAGCTGTGGCTGTCGCGCCTGCGTATCAAGGTCGAGTGATGACAAGTACATTTGACAAAGAGTCGGGTCCTAGTTTCGGTTGGATCAATCGCCCGGTCATTTCTCAGGGCATTCTCTCTGAGTCTGAGAGAAAAGGAACAATGCAAGAGCATATTCACGTGTTCGGTGGTGAAGAACGATTTTGGATAGGGCCTGAGGGCGGTCAGTATGCACTATTTTTTAACCCTGGCGTAAGTTTCAATTTCAACAATTGGAAGACCCCTGCAGCGATAGATACAGATTCATATGAAGTTGTTGCACAACAGGAAGATTCAGTATCATTTCATCATTTTTGTAATCTTCAGAACTATAGCGGCACTCATTTCCAGGTTGGAATTGACCGTACAGTATCAATGCTTCAGGAAAATGATCTGGAAGTGATTCTTGGGCAGAATGTGCCGCAAGGGCTTGAGTTCGTTGGGTACAAGTCTGACAACCGAATCACAAATCGTGGCAATGAGCCTTGGGACCCTGAGAACGGGCTTCTGTCTATTTGGATACTTGGAATGTACAACCCGTCGCCAAATACGACTGTCATAATTCCTCTCCGGGATGAAAAAGAGACGGACTCTTTGGGTCGTGTTAATGATGAATACTTTGGTCCAGTTCCACCGGATTATCTCTATGTTCGTAACGATACAGTCTTCTTTCGTGGGAACGGCCTGCGGCGTGGAAAGATTGGTGTTGGGCCCAAATGTTCCAAGGGGCTTGCGGGTAGCTATGATGCAGTTGGAAAAGTGCTCACTCTTGTTACATACGACGTAAAAGACGCTCCTTTTGGCTACATCAATTCAATGTGGGAATTACAGGATGAGCCTTACCTGGGAGACGTTATTAATGCCTACAATGACGGGCCACCTGATCAAGGGGGGGCACCGCTTGGTCCATTTTATGAACTCGAAACGTCTTCTCCGGCGGCAGCGTTAAAACCAAACGAATCGATGCAGCATGTGCAGCAGACATGGCATCTGAAAGGTTCAGAGAAACAGTTAAAGGAATTAGCCTACCGATTGTTGGGCGCTGACTTGTCAAGAATTGAAAATGGTTTTGTGGGAAAGTGATCCCACAGTTGTACAAGCGATGGGGGAGTTTGGTAGTCGGCTTTCGTTGTGCATTCGTGTGGTGGGTATTTTTGGCGGACCAGTCCCCTTCCCCGTTGGTCACTCAACGGGGAAACGAATTTTTCATACGGTCGAATTCCCGGTGTCACGAGACAAGGTTTGTGGTTTCTGCAAGGCCCGCTCGTTCAGCGGAAAAGAAGTCCATCTGTAGGTCAGTTGAGATTTCACACATTGAATCAGCGATGAGGTGGGCTGTACCTGTGGAGAGATGGAAACCAGAGCGGTAATGTCCAGTCGCGAGCCACGCATTGTCTACCGCCGGCACACGTCCAATGGTTGGAAGCCCGTCAGGTGAGCCCGGTCTTAGTCCAGCCCAAATTTCTTTCGGTTCGCGAGAAATGAGATCAGGGAGAAGGTCTCCAGCAATTGTGCTTAGCCGGTCAAGAGATAAAGGTGTAGTCGAGACGTCAAATCCAACATCTTCAATTGTTGATCCGATAAGAATATGGCCATCATTTCGTGGAATTATGTAGTCAAGACCCGAGCCGATGTTGATTATATGACGGAGCAGTCCAGGGTCAGTCTTGTGTAGTAAGATCTGCCCTCTCCAGGGTCTTGTGGGCACGTTGATATTGAGTTTGTGAAGCAAGTCCTCTGACCATGCACCCGCTGCAATGCAGAATTGGGCCGCATGCATTGAACACTGAGCTAGGTTTCGGCCTTCAATGTTCATTGTGACGATTCGGTCCGAGTCGAAATTAAAACTTTGCACCCGTACGTCATCTATTATTGTCACGCCGCGTCTTAAACACGCCTCTCGCAATGCTTTAAGGTGCCATGGGGGACGGACTTGTGTCTCGTCCGGAAGGTAGTAGGCACTTCTCAGGTGGTCAGTAATAAAGCCGCTATTGAGAGCAGGTTCGAGTTTCCTTACGTCCTTCAAAGAAATAGGTTCATGCTCTACTTGTAAGCGTTCCCACTTTTCGACGCTGTTGAGGATATCGGAGTGTGTTTCTTCTGTTGTCGCTATGGAAAGGCTGCCACAGCGATGAAAACCGTTGTGGATGCCGGTTTCTTCCAGAAGTGATTCTGCCCATTGTCGGTGTAGTCGATCGCTGTACTGCGTCAATTGTTCGATGGGTGTTCCCCGTAATTGCGTAAGCGCGTCTTGTGGTTGGGCTGGGAAAATGCCAGCTGCCGCCCAGCTGGCACCATGCCGCAGAACATCACAGCTGACCACAGACACAGACCTGCCGCGTCGAGCAAGTTCCCATGCTATCGAGAGACCGATGACACCGCCTCCAACAATACAACAGTCATGCATTCGTTGGGACCTGTGGGCTGTCAGCTATGTTTACCCAGACGTGGACGTGTGGCGCTCCTCGAAAATGCCAGACAAATGACGGCCCCTCGAGACGCCAGTTGTCCCACACACCATCGTTGCCGAGGTCTTTGTCTTGGTAGAAAACCAGTCGACATGCATCAATTCCACCCTGTGAGGCGAGGCATTGGTCGACCTCAGCCTGATCACTTGGTCGAAATGGTTCGAGAAGAAGTTTAAGGACCTTCCCAAGTTCGTTCTTTTGTTCATTCGTAAGGTCTGTGACTGATAGCCCCGGTCGCTCAGCTTTTCCGTGAAAGCCGATGGCATTTTCTTTGGGTGACCGCGGAGCAAGTGACTGGACCTGCTGGTGCCTATCAAGCATTGCGTACACCTTGTTCGCAGCGACTGCTTGCGGCCAAAAAACATTTCCTGAATGAGTAGGCCCTTCATCAAAACTGCCGGTATCATGTCCATAGAAAATAGGTCCACCAAAGGCAACATGATCAGCAGAGTCACCGTCACACCTTAGAGTCATGTGCCGGCCAGTTAATAAAAACTGAAACTTGCCGCTCCCGGGCTCACCGAGAAGCGACACGCTTTGCGAATACCCGAAGCCGCCGCAGTCATCCTCTAGTTGTTTATCAAAACGAGGTTGCCATTCCGGTGTAATGAGGCCATCAAATATTTTTCGGACCATTCCCTGTTGAGTTGGTGTAAAAAAGTCACTCGCAATCTCTGGTTTGCTTGCCTGCCAATTGTTTGCGACTCGGGTACGAAGCAGTCCGTATTTTGGATGCTTGTAATCCCATGGAAAGCAGACCTGCTTTCGCTGAGTTGGTGTTAGTGAGGCGTGAAGTTCTCCGGCAAGAGTTTCAGCTGTTGAAGATTGTGTCGCCTCCGTAGCGTAGGCATGACTCCAATCAGAACCACGGAGTAGCGAAGTCAAACTGAGTGCTGCCGAGGCGTTTGTAAGGAAATTTCTACGAGAGGTCGATTTGTCTGCGGGATTCGATGGCATTGTAGAGGCTCCTTGTTACTTTTATTCCTACACGAGGTGATTGAACGAGTGTGCTGTGGGAATGTTTTGATACCGATGTATTTCAGAGCGTAGCATAGGTACGCCGCCTTTAAATAATAGCAGGAATCACGAATTAGTAACGTTGTTGGCACGCGGGGCAAAAGAAAGTTGACCGTTGCGACTGAATGATACGTTGAATTGTGGTTTTGCATTGAAAACACTCATTTTTGGAGCGTCCATACACTTTGTGCAACCGTTGGTATCTTCCGGGTCGATTGTCGGCTGTTCTGTATGTTTCGTCCCCGATGGAAGATCCTTCCAGTTTGATTGCATGGTGGAGAATGCGGGAGCATGCTGTGGCTAGACGATCATAGGATGCGCGAGACAATCGGTGACACTTCGTTCGTGGGTCGACTTTGGCCTCATAGAGAATCTCTGACGCGTAGATGTTACCCACACCGGCTAGAATTTTCTGATCAAGGAGTGCAACTTTTATATGCCGCCTTGAGGAACGAAGTTTTGCATGCAGGGCAAGTCCAGTGATCGTAAGGGCATCAGGACCTAATGCGTGGCTACCAAATCGGGATTCGAATGTTGATTTGTCCAATAGTGTGATCGTTCCTAATCCACGTCGGTCCCAAAAAATGAGAGGCTGTTTTTTTGCTGTGGTGACTATGAGTCGCACGTGCTGGTGGGTTGGAGGTGCTACTCGCAGGAGCAACCCAGTCATCCGAGGTTCAAAAACCAAGAATGAATCCATCTGGTGTTCATTTTGTCGCACACGCATGACGGCCCGCTTACCGAGACGCGTGACGTCCAGAATGCAAGCATGGTGAAGTTTGGCGGCCATTGTTATCGGCCGGGGTTGGATTGGAGATGGCCGCCGTGTATGTCGGGGAAAGTGGGTGTTTTTAATAATTTCCCCGCGGAAACAGGCAATTCCGCGGCACATCGTTTCAACTTCCGGGAGTTCTGGCATCGTTCACGCGAGATACGAGGGAAAGGGAAGAATCACTAGGTCAAAATTCATGAAAGCAGGCTACAATCCAATGTACGTCGTTTTTGCTGAAGCGCAATGAATAATAGAACGTATGGCTCAGAAGGCCGTGATTAAATGTTTGGAGATTTGAATGCCAAGTGTTCCTGCTGAGATGGTTGACCAGAAACTCTCTGCTGTACCTGATGATCTTGGTCGTTTCGGTTGCTTTGGTGGTCGGTATGTTCCTGAGACACTTTCAGCAGCACTCGATCAGTTGGAGATGGCGTATAACGAAGCTATCGCAGACCCGAAGTTTATCAGTGAACTTGAAGGATTGTTTGCAGCCTTTGTTGGGCGTCCTACTCCTTTGCTTTTCGCCCGAAGGCTCACTGAAAAAGCAGGTGGGGCTCAGATTTACTTCAAGCGAGAAGATCTTAGCCATACAGGGGCTCACAAAATTAATAATACGCTGGGTCAAGCACTGCTTGCGATTCGTATGGGCAAGCGACGAATTATTGCTGAGACGGGAGCAGGCCAGCATGGTGTGGCAACTGCAACGGCATGTGCACGATTTGGACTTG
>CAXEMW010000143.1:0-8034 GCA_963997395.1 uncultured Planctomycetaceae bacterium | reverse complement strand
AATACTACCTCAATTTTATGGAGATCACTCATGTACGATATTTGTAGTTCGAGACATCGATTTATTGAACATATTTTGAACTGGCTCACTTTCGTAGGAAACTGAATGAAAAAGTGGTGGTATCTGATTTATTGAACTACCGCAGGCCCACAATAGACCATGATGACATTCTGAGAGATTATGACTACACGACCATCAATTGCTTTATGCTTTGCACTATTTTTTTATGTTCTGACCAATTCACTCGAAGCAGAGCATATCCCTGCTCACGAATTTGACATAGCTGATGGTTTCGAAGCGACAGTATGGGCAACGACTCCACAGCTTTTTAATCCAACAAACTTCGACATTGATGCTGACGGACGTATCTGGGTAACTGAGGCGGTAAACTATCGTAACTTCCGGAACAATGGCCTCGGTCTTACAAATGAAGCTGGTGATCGAATTGTTGTCTTACAAGACACAAATGGTGACGGAAAAGCAGATGCCTCTCACACATTTGTCAGAGATATTGATCTTGTTGCACCGCTAGGAATAGCCGTCTTGGGAAACCAGGTCATTGTCTCATGTGCACCAAACCTCTTGATTTATACCGATGTGGATGGCGACACCTATTTCGATAAGGATGTTGATACGAAGGAAGTCTTCCTGACTGGATTTAGTGGCCTTGACCATGACCATAGCCTACACAGCGTCACTGTCGGACCTGATGGTTATTGGTACTTTAATACTGGTAATGGAGGTCCGCATACGGTCAGAGATAAATCTGGTTGGACACTTCGAGCTGGCAGTTCATACGCTGGCGGCAGCCCGCATCTCAAGGAAAATTTTCCGGGGCGAAAAAGTGATGATGGGCGGATATGGGTCGGTGGTGTTGCAATGCGAGTACGACCTGATGGCACCGGCCTTGAACCAATTGGTCATAATTTCAGAAATGTATATGAGGAGAGCTTATCCTCTTTTGGTGACGTCTTTCACGCTGACAACGACGACCCCCCTGCCTGCAGAACCACTTGGTTGATGGAATACGGCAACGCTGGATTCTCTTCCGCAGATGGCTCACGGAAATGGAAACTAGATCAACGACCAGGGCAGCCAACCAGAATTGCCGAGTGGCGTCAGGAAGATCCTGGCACAATTCCTGCCGGTGATGTGTACGGTTTTGGCGCACCAACTGGCGTTGTCTTTGGAGAGAATGGATGCTTCGAGAAGATATATCCGGATGGGCTTCTTCTCGTATGCGAGTCTGCACGAGGAGAAGTCTTTCAATACTCGCCAAAATCACAAGGAGCGGGGTTCGCCTTGCAGCGTTCTTTATTTATGAAACTACGTTCTGGCAGTACACATTCCGGTATGTTTAGGCCGTCTGATGTTGCTATCGGTCCGGATGGTGCCATCTACGTGAGTGACTGGTACGATCCTGGAGTGGGTGGACACAGAATGCAGGATTCCCAAGGAAGCGGGACTATCTACCGGGTGGCACCAAAAGATTTTATTCCAACTATTGATAAACTTGATCTTTCCACTGTTTCCGGGATGATTCGTGCATTAAAAAGTCCCGCTGTCCACGTTCGAGCTCTCGGGCTCCGTTCTCTTCAGGCCCTCGAAGAAGATGCATCGCCAGAGATAATCGCACTCTCACAATCCGACCAACCCTTTTTCGCTGCCCGTTCTGTGTGGCTTTTACCAAACTGTGGAAAGAAGGGTTTAAAACGACTCAATGAATTACTACATCATGAGGATCCACAGATACGTGTTACTGCATTTCGGTCCTTGCGTCGTGCCATATCTGAACCAAATGCCTCGAATGAAATTCATGACTTTTGGCTGCAAGCCCGAGAGCAAGCATGCAGTGATTCTGCTCCTTCTGTTCGCCGAGAGGTCGCAATATCTCTTCGTGACGAACCTTTTGAGACGTGTCGTGAACTACTGAAGAAGCTTGCCGATGGTTTTGATGGCTGGGACCGATGGTATTTGGAAGCCTTGGGAACAGCATGTGAAGGAAAAGAAAAAAAAGCATATGAGCTTCTTGTGAGTCCTTCGGCAGATCCGCTTGCATGGGATCACCGTCTCTCGGGAATAGCGTGGCGACTGCACCCCGATGTTGCAGTTGGTTCACTCAAAACACGAGCAATGACTAAAACATTACCACTCGGCGATCGAAAAAAAATGATAGATGCCATTGCCTTCAATTCAAGCTTTCAAGCAGCCTCAGCAATGCTGGATATTGCTAAAAATGGACCAAAGGACATCCGTGGATACGCCGCTTGGTGGGGACAGCATCGCGTGCAAAATGATTGGAAAGACATACGGCTAAGCGAGATATTTCCAAAACCACCACAGATTAAAAAGATTGAGCAAAGCACGAGGCTCGACACATCTTTTCTTCCGCCGGGGCAACCTGTCTATACAAGTAACGGGAAAGCAACAATAAATATTGATATCCGTGGTGCAAAACGTCTTTATCTCGTCGTTGACTCGACCCACAACAAGCCAGAGTCTGCTCTCTGGGTTGCTCCCACAGTGACGACAACGGGATCAACTGTCGACCTAACGCAAATCCCTTGGACAATGGCTTTTTCTGGAGGAACTCCGGGCGGACCACCACCAAGTCAAACTGAGGTCACAGCACGTCGCAAAAAGAAACCTGCACGACCACCACTGACTGTTTCTCCGGGATTGACGCAAGTCGACACTACGAAGCCAGCAATACAAGTAACAGGCCGATCTGTAATTGCATATGACGTAAGTGTTTTCTCTCCACTTCAATTCCAAGTCAATTGCAGGGTCTTATCGGAAGTACCAGACACCGCAGACCACATATCTTTTTCGATATTCGTTGATCAATCCGACACAGGAAAAGACCTTCTACAAACCGGCATACTTTCAAACGTCAGAGGTAGTTCGTCACTCGGCAGAGCTGTATTTCATTCCGAACGAGCAGGATGTGCAAAATGCCATATCGTTGACGGCTATGGTGGTGAAATAGGTCCTGATTTAACTCAGATCGCTCGCAAGCATTCAATTGTTGCACTGCAAGAAGACATTCTAAAACCACACGCAGCAATAGCTGCTGGTTTTGAAACAATGACCGTTCTTACAACCAAAGGCACGGTCACGAGTGGGCTGCAGGTGTCTGCCGGAGATCCCGTTGTACTGAAAGATGCTGCAGGAACAGTTCATACAATTTCTCGAAAGAAGATTGATGAAATATTTCCCGCAACTACCTCTCTAATGCCAGAACTTGCAAATCTGCTCACTGCCGAAGAAGTGTCCTCGATTATTTCATTCCTTCAATCTTCATCCAGTGAAGAATGAATAATGCGAGCCTCCCTGAAACAACCACTCCTCAGAAAAGGTGTCTGATTTAATTCCCGTTTCCAATGAGAAACGCAAGGAAGCGAACATCATCGGGCTAACGAATTAACTCCAAGGCATACCCAAGTTCTTTTGATTCAATTTCAGGCAGGTCGATTTCAATAGCCTCTGCCTCTTTTCTCCAGCTAATCTTTTTCTCTGAACCAAGAAGCTTTATGTCTGTGAAGGTGTAGTCATTCAGTGATCGAACTGTAGCAGTACCACCTTCTGGCCACACCATCCCAATCACATACAGCCTGTGACCTTTTTTCGTAAACCAAAAGTCTTCACTTGTGACATCGAGCTGAAAGCCGTGCTTGCTGCGGTGCTCGGTCCCCTTGATTGAAATTCCGGCCGGACCTTCATGGGTTATCGCCCATGGTTTTGTTCCGTATATTGCATCACCATTGACCTTGAGCCATCGGCCTACTGCCAACAAATTGTCGACAGATTGCTTCGGAATAAGGCCCGACCCATCAGGGCCAACATTAAGCAAAAAATTGCCTCCTTTGCTGACATTTTCAAGAAGCCAGAATAATGTTTCCTGTGGCGACTTCCAATCTGTATCGTACGACTTAAATCCCCATGAATTATTTGTTGTCGCTATGCCTTCCCACGTATTTTCACTTGCTTCGTCAGGAATAACATTATCGCCTGGAGTTCCAATGTCACCGAACTCATTCCCAATGCGCTGGCTCACAAGAATCTCCGGGTTTGCTTCGTAAATCGTTGTATAAAACCTGAAACTAAAATCCGGAGGAGTATAAATCGGCGTGTCGAGCCAGATTTCAGAAAGCTTATAATTTGAAACTAATTCTTTCACCTGAGGCAACGACTTCTGATTGATGTAATCACTAAATGTTACAGCAGCAGGATCAAAATCATTTACGAACATGGCTTGCTTTGGCGTCTCGTCATTGCAAAAATCTTTCATCCCAGAGTCGCCACCGTCGCGCCAGTCGAGTGCGTGGGAATAGTAGACACCAAAAGCAATCCCACCTCGTTCACACGCTTGCTCAAGTTCACGAATAACATCTCTCCTGAACGGCGTTGCTTTCACCGCATTAAAGTCACTCACTTTTGAATCAAATAATGCAAACCCATCGTGGTGCTTTGATGTAATGACCATATATTTCATGCCGGCTGCCTTCGCAATTGAAACCCAATCATCTGCATCGAACTGTACTGGGTTAAACGTGTTAGCAAGCGTGGCGTACTCTGCTCGTGGAATTTCTTTTCGTCGCATAATCCATTCGGCTACCTTTGGGCCAGTGCCACCATCTTCCATCCGCTCCCCTTTCCAGACACCACCACATTGAGAATACAACCCCCAGTGAATGAACATGCCGTACTTGTTTTCATTAAATCTATCTCGCCCCCTCTGCTTTGCTGGAGAAGCATTCATCGGCTTCCATAGTTTGTGCAGCCTAATCATCTCTGGTGAACCAGGGATGCCAGAGCCGTTTACTCCAGCGGCAGGTGAAGAACATGTCAGGTAAACCAGCAAAAGAATCGCTGAGCACCCACCCATAACAACAAAAAAATAACGTTTCATTACTTCCCTAACTACGTATTTGTGGACCGTCTTCAAAGCAATCGGTTTTTATAGAAACCTTCCCCTATGCATACCTGATTTTGCAAACTCTTAAAGAACAGTTCATTGACCAGGAATTCTTCCCACACTCTGGTTTACTTGCGTGGCCACAAGGCAACACTTACACTCCAAACAACTTGAGGAAATCATAACCCTAATTCTAACGAGGTACGACAATGCGTTCAGTTCGATTCATAGCATGGCTTGCACTTGTAGCCCTCACTGCTCTTGGTATTGCTGAAACACGTGGCGAAGAAGGCGAAAAAAAACCAGCGAGTGCCGAAAAACTATTTAAACAGCGAGACAAGGATGGGGATGGGTTTCTCTCACTTGAAGAATTCAAGAGTGTTATTAAAAAAGAAGAGATGCAGGAACAGGCTGACAAATGGTTTAAAAATCGTGACAAAAATGACGACGGAAAGCTTTCATTCGAAGAATTTGAAGCTGGAAGAAATCAGAAGAAAAAGACGGACTAAGCTTTTTAGTCGAAAAGAACCTCAAGCCGGTCCATAACGGAGACCGGCTGGGGGTTCTTTTTATTTCTGTCATCGCTTTTGACGAGCGTGGCGCGGCTGAATGACATCTGTTGCAATCCCAAGTGACTTCAGCATGAGAATGACGTAATACGTCATATCAAACTCCCACCACTTATGCTGGGTGCTAGCACTCGCTGGGTCGTGGTGGTGATTATTATGCCACCCTTCTCCCATTGCTAATATGGCTACCAACCAATTGTTTCTACTATCTTCTCCCGTCGAGTACGTGCGATATCCAAAGAGATGCGTAAGGGAATTCACACTCCACGTGATATGCCAAACGAGAACGGTTCGTAAAAAGACACCCCAGACTATTAAACTCACAGCAAGTTGAGCGCCCGCCGCCCAATCATCTGATATCAGGCGACCCAGCAGTAAACCAAAAATCCCAAAGACCGTGGTGTGGGCAATGTATATCCAAAGAACTGCCATGGGGTGTTGTTCAAGCGCGCGATAATAAGGATCAACAAGAACATCACGAGCATACTTATCAAGAAAATTTAGTGATTTGCGGTGTGGAACGTGACGAAAAAGCCATCCCATGTGTGACCACGCAACACCATCGCGTGGTGAATGAGGATCTGGGTCATCATCGGAATGGCAGTGATGAAGGCGATGGTTTGCAACCCAGCGAGAGGGCGTATCTTCGAGTGAGCAAACTGCTAGAGTTGCCAATGTACGCTCCAGCCATCGTGGAACTGACAGGCTACGGTGACTCAGTAGTCGATGATAGCCAAGATTAATACCAAAGGTGCCAAATACTATCGTGCCAAGACCGGCAGTGATAAGCCCAAGCCAACTAAAGCACCAAGGTAAAATAGCCAGACATGCAAGAAGATGAATCGTCGCGATTGGTATGGCATACTCCCAATGCACACCATGCTTTGGGGTTTCGGTCGCTTGAACAGGCATTAGTAAGAAAGAACTCTGTTGGGGGCGTCTTCGCCCATATGTACGTCCGTGAAATACTAAGTATCACTTAGTTGAGCAAAAACTACAAGAAGCCCGATGGCCTCGTGGCAAGGCACTACGGAATGGAACACAAAACAAGTCACAAATGCTTTTCACATCACACGTGCTTACAAATAAACTCTGCGAAGCAGACACTCGAGTCGGCACGTCTTACCTTATCCCTACTACTTTACCGTCAAGTTGCCATGCTGGATCAATTGAAACGCCAAGATGGGTAATCGCTATTACAGGAACATCGACAATGTAGGAAGGCTCTTCGATCACACCTTTTTTGGACTGATTACCGCTGACTATAAGAAAAGTAGTGAATATTTCTGGGACGTTATGACCTCCACGGTGCTTCCTACCACGACCTCCATGATCCGTAGAAATAACAACGAGCCAATTTTCTTCAAGGTATTTCGGACGTGAATGAATTGCTTGCATAAGGCTCGCAACATGGGTATCCACAGTGCGTAGAGCTTGCAGATAGCTCGGCACACTTGGATGAAATCCATCTTGATGACCTATTTCATCAACCTGACCAAAATAGACGAAAACAGCATGAGGATTTTGCTGGGTCAAGAAATTCGCTGCCTGGTTGGCTAACTTTTCATCCTTCTGTAACAAACTATCTTCGCTTGATGCCGGACAGACTTCTCGTACATCTGCATCACGAACAATAAACGTGTCAATCGGCTCCCAATCAACAAATGATCCGGTAATTGCTTTAGGAAACGCTCGCTTCAAATACACGAAAAAGTGTGGGTACTCATCATAGTTTTGCCCACGAAACGTATTGTCATTGACACCATGTTTATCTGCCCAGACTCCCGTAAGAAAACTTGACCAACCCGGCCCGCTGATCGTTTCATTTTCACGATAGCGTTCACCAAGAATTTTTGTGTTATTTGTGAATGCACCTGCTGAGATAAGCTCGTCAATAGCTGGAGTATCTGCAATTTTAAGTGCATCAGGCCGAACGCCATCTATGCCAATTACAAGAACACGACCTTCAGGAATATTTGGTTCCGAACCGAGGCATCCGCACTGGTTGTGCAGATAGATTACATTCCAAAAGACTAGAACGATTCCGGTAGTTCTGACATATGAATTCACCATCCCTCGTCCCCCTGCCCCTTTTTGATCGTACCTAATGGCAAGTCTGGTACGCCTAACTACTGCCCACGACTGAGCTCATTCGAAGACTGGATCAATTGAATAGCTTCCTTTGCAAATCGCCTGCCCAATTCGACATACCCGGGTGCTGAGTAATGCAAGTCATCCCTAATTTCTTTTCCACGACGATTGATTCCATCATTGAGATCATCCGTATCGACTAAAATACGTCGTGGACCATCCTGCACAAAGGCGGACTGCTGTTCACGAATCAGAGTCCAATGGTGATATTTTTTATCTTCCATATCAAAATCGCTGAGACGGCCGATTACAACGTTGATATCGTCTCGTTTCAAATCACTGGATAACTGCTTAAGCAGGCCCTCGAGGCTTTTTTTGTATACGTCTCCGTGCTCTTCCTTTGCATCTCGCTCGCCCTGCATCCAAATAAAAGTAACCGTTTGGATTTCTTTACCA
>CAXEMW010000142.1:0-8163 GCA_963997395.1 uncultured Planctomycetaceae bacterium | reverse complement strand
GGTGGGGGATGATCTGCCTGAGGATTGTCTAGATGAGGAAAGCTGACGTTCAAAAACTGGCCCGGCCCCAGTGGTGGAAAATCATTAATGGCTGAAAAAACAGCCCCTGCCCACGACGATGCAATGTCCCAGTCGATAGGCTTCCCTCGTCGGTGATACTGCGACAACGCTATTGCCGGCCAACCATGAAGTGTAGCCTCTCGTGCAGCAGCAACTGTGCCTGAATGGTGGATATCAACACCAAGATTTCCGCCAGCATTAATTCCTGAAAGAACCCAACCCGGCTGATCCAACTTGAGTGTGGCAAAAGCCAGTCGCACACAGTCTGCGGGGGTTCCATTCACGTAGTATCGGTTTTCCTCCACCTGCTGGAGCACCAGTGGCCGGTCTACTGTAACCCGGTGACCACAGCCCGAATGGGGATCGAGTGGGGCGACGGTAATTATATCTGACTGCCATTGGTGAGCCGCTTTTTCCAAAGCATGCAGCCCATCCGCATGAATTCCGTCGTCGTTTGTAAGCAGCAACATAGCGCCGGACCTCATATTTCACCCAAAAGTTCCCGAACAATTGTCCATACTCCATTCGTGGCAGAAGCGGCCGTCTGGCATACATCCTCACCATCTATGGGCTGCCTCTCCTCACAGTCAATTGAGTCTGCGAGATTCGTTACGACTGATGCTGCCACAACATGCATTCCAAAACTTCTGGCGACGATGGCTTCTGGCACCGTTGACATCCCGACAACATCGGCACCAAGCATCTTCAGCATCCGGTATTCTGCTCGGGTTTCATAGTTGGGACCAAGACAATAAGCATAAACACCGCGCCGACAAGAATGACCAGCCACCTGTGCGGCACGGGTGGCCTTAGTTGACAGCAATTCATCATACACATGAGAACCGTTTGTTTTCAGATACTCTGCAGACAACGTATTCCGGACAAAATCAATATGGTCGTTTAGAACAACAATCTCACCAACCACGAGATCTGACGTCAATCCTCCAGATGCATTGGTGAGAAGCACTTGCTCAATCCCTATCGCCGCAAAAAGCTCAATGCCCCGATAGAGCATTTCAACAGGCTGCCCCTCATATGCATGCACCCTACCCTGCAGCATCACCACTGACTGGTTCTCAACGTGGCCCCAAACCAGTCGGCCAGCATGACCTATGGCCGTTGCTGATGGAAGCCATCCAAGTTCAGAAAAGTCGACAGTTCTTTTGTCTTCAAGATGATCGACCAACGACCCCATGCCTGTACCAAGTACGATGCCAAGACATGGCTTTGTTGCGAGAGGAGCCCTGTCCTCAAATCCGGTATGAAGAACCTTTCTCGCGATATCTGTGGCAGCATGTGAAGGGACCGGCTGCCGTGCACCAGCCCGCTGTTCACCATCTCGTATGCGTTCGAAGATTTCTGCCATAGTTTTTCAGAGCCCATTAGCATCCGACGTTACCACAAAAATGCCTGCCATACTGCCACCCTTTGCGGCCTTTTCACGAAACACGTATCCTCGCGAGCAGAACGTCGGCGGCTTCCGGCAGGTGTGAACCGTTGGCCTCAAGAATATTTCAACATACCAAGCAAAAAAAGGACTCTCCATGCCTACGCGTGCTGAACAGTTCGCCGGTCTTTCCGTCGCCATTGTGACCCCTTTTCGTGATGGAAAAGTTGACGTTGAACGACTCAATGAACAAGTCGCATTTCAAGTCGAGGCAGGGGTTACTGCCATCTGCCCGGCAGGGACAACAGGTGAGTCCCCTACGCTCTCTCACAAAGAACATGAGCAGGTCATCAGCGAGAGCATTCAAGCCGCTCAAGGCAAAACTCTGGTGATGCCAGGGACCGGAAGCAACTCTACCTCCGAGGCGATTCGGCTCACACAGTACGCTGAAAAAGCAGGTGCTGATGCGGCTCTCGTTGTTGGCCCATACTACAACCGCCCAACCCAGCAAGGTTTGTTCGAACACTTCAAAGCAATAGCCGAAGCCGTTTCTATCCCTATCTGTGTGTACAACATACCTGGCCGCACCGGCCGCAACATTGAACCGGAAACGATCTTTCGACTTGCTGAACTTCCAGGCATAGCCATGGTGAAAGAAGCAACCGGCTCAATGGACCAAGCTTCCCAGGTACTTTCCGGTACAGACCTTACTGTTCTTTCCGGTGATGACAGCATGACGCTACCGTTACTCTCTGTTGGCGGACGAGGTGTGGTCTCAGTGGTTGGAAATATCGTACCGAGCGATATGAAATTGCTTCTCGATGCCTTTGACCAAGGCAATCTTGGTAAAGCTCAAGAGCTTCATCGAAAGCTTTTCGTACTTGGGCGTGACCTGCTTGGCCTGGCAAGTAATCCAATCCCAATCAAAGCTGCCATGAGAATGCTTGGCCGCGACACCGGAGATGTGCGACTTCCTCTGGTTCCACTCGAAGCAGAACCCACAGCCCGCCTGCGAGATGTCCTGGCTGACTATGGACTTGCTGTCGACTAAGTACACACCCTATCTACCGCGAAGACTCTCCAAGGGTTCACGCAATCTCCGGACGCGACTCCACCGTCTTGGAGCACTTCGGTCACTGAGGTACCACCCTGGTTTCCCTGCAGGCCATCGGGCGGAACAAACACCCAAAGCCCCCCTTTTTTGATACCGGCGAACAAACACTGGTCTACTCGCGTACAACACTCGGGCGATTTCACAGTATCAAACATGGAGGCTTGTACTATGGACCCACATATCAATGAATACTTGGCTGCTGTAGCAGGAATGATGGAGTGTTATGGAAAACCACCCACCGACAGCTCGGTTGAAGCTGAACCTTGCTCGCCCATTAAAGCAGAACATTCTGGCTGCTCGTGAAGATACCGATCGTCTTCCATCAAGAAAACATTCCTCGATTCAGCACACAACGCGCCTAAGACGGTGCTCGAAATTTCTCCAGTATCTGATCTAAAACAGAAACCGAGACTCGTATGCCGTGCCGACGTCCAGCCCGTGGTGCATTAATCATGACATGATGGAGATTGAAAAGCTGGCTGAGCACTGGATAGCACGGGCGATTAAGACCGGCCGGCATGAACTCAACAACAAGCGTTCCCGGCCTGCAATGAATGATATTGGTAAGCCCTGCGCCATGAACTCCAAGAATAATCTTTGCTTGTCGAAACAGGGTAACCTGCTCTGCTAACGACATGCCTTCAAGCCAGACATCATCGAAACCATGCTCCCGTCGCCATGCTGAAAACTCATCAGCGTTCACCGGGCGACGTGAATGCGCTCGCTCAATATAAACCAATCGTTTTGCCTCATCACCATTGGCATCCTGAAGACCAAGCCCTTTCGCCAGCTCCTGTGCCATAGGCGAAATAGCCTGCGTCGCGTGCAACGACGGCACCAGAAGCTCGTCTGCTTCAAGATGAAAAGTTGCATGAGGCTGAATGACGCTATCAAGTGGGACGCCAAGGGCAGCAAGTGAAGCCCGCTGCCATCGCGAATAACAATCAGCAACATACCAATCAGCCTGCTCACCACTCTGCAAGAGGGTCCATAAGCGGGGCAGCACTTCAGCAATCCAATGAAAATAATTATGGGAACCTTCACAGTTCAATACTGCCACCCGTCCAGAGCATCGAGACACCGGCGGCACGAATCGCTGACGCAAAGAATTTTCAGCAACACGCTTCCAAAAGCGTGGATTCAGTCTCCCAAATCGTATGGTTCGAGCAAAACAAGCAGCTTCTTGCGATAAATCTTTTGAATATCGAAGCCGAACATCTGCCGCTGGCACATCAACGTCTCCCTTTCGGCCTACTACCCTGCCAGAGGGAACAACAAGAACAGAAGCCTCGGGGATTTCTTTTTCAGGCAAGTGGCTGACTGATAGGTGTTCATCTTCCGTCCATGAATCGAAACAGAAAGATTCTACGCAGGTAGGTTCTCTCACTTGAACAAGACGAGAACTCTCTGGGTGCTCATGACGAAATTCAGAAATGGTCAATGTTCTTGTTGGAGCCAGCTGCGACCGAACGAGACAGCTCATGACATTATTCGCCAGAATGTATTTCCCGAAACGAATCGTCTTCGGCTGATCAAATGCTTCAGGCATAGCGCACGTTACAAAAAGGAACATCAACGAACACGGAATCAATAACAACCATGACAACAGCTACGGAAACCATACTTTGAGGGCATCTTAAAACCTTCTTTGTGACGCACGGAAGCAGGGTCTTCATTAGATTTGCTGACGCACTGTTTCCTTGTCATGCAGAAACTGAGGTCTCATCCGCCTCACGAATAATTGCCCCACGGTTATCGAAAGCAGCTATCCGTATTTCATGCTGCTCAGCCATTCCTGCTGCTTTCGCTGCTGAAACGAGAGAATCTGCTTCAACTTGTGTCTCACACACTGCAACAACAGCGGGCCCCCAACTACTTTGTGCAAATCCTTGCACCCCCTGAAGATCAAGCCATTCAAAAAGACTCGCCGTCGCTCCAGCATAAGGAAGCCGTGATGACGCTCGCTCAAATGGCTTCCCCGCGAGTTTTCCATACGCTGTAATAGCAGACGCAAAATCTATGAACGTACCCGATAGAACCGCCGGGAGAATCTCCATTACAGCAAGTCGCGTAAGTTCCGCCGTGAGTTCAAATGGGACAAGCTCCAGACCTGCGAATGCAGTTCGTTCGGCATCGCCATGCAGGCCCTCGGCCTCACGCTGTACAAACAAAACGACTCTCCATGCTTCAGGTACCGCAATCCTGGAAACAAGCGGCGCGGTTACCTCACCTTGTAGTTTTCCTGATTCCAGAATGATCCCCCCGGCGCCAAACCCGTACACACCGACACTCGACCGCAGCCCTCTTCCTGCCGCCTGAGCAAGGGCTGCGGCGTCGTTAGCCGACATGGGCTGCATTGAGTCACCCGAGCCATCAACATACAGTCGCTGCATGCCCGCAGCTATTGCCAAAGCAAGTTGTGTTCCAGTACCCAGACCAATGTGCTGCCGTGGAATATCGAGCACTTCTATAGAGCAGCCCGATTGTTCGTCTAACCCCCATGCAGCCGCACACTGTCGAGCAACACCAATCGCCCGCTCACCGACGTGGCTTGCTGCTGAAAACGTTGTTGCTCTCTTCATTCTCACCGTAATGCCACAGCCGGCCACCATCGCTCCAAGACCTCCAAAAGAACGCCCAAGTGGCTGCCCAAATGAAAGCATTCCAAAGTGCAATCGCCCAGGAGTGATAACCTCAACTTCGCCATGAGCGGCTTCGGTCGGGGAGTCAGACGAATCGGTTTGACGGATCATACTTCCAAATAGAATCTTCCGCGCCGACTCGAGCAAGCACGGGCTTCAATTCCCTGCAAATCCTAGTTGTTCCATTCACCCAACGCCGACCATCACCGGTTTTGAAATCATGGGAACTGCTCGCGTCCCCCTCACAATCTGGTCATAAAAAGGAATGCGACCGGGTGTTTTGCTTATAATTAAAAAGACTTATTCACACGAGCACCACCACCTGAAACCATGTGCTATTTCAATGCAATCGTTCTCGCCAAAGGACGAAGAACCTGCTCCACAACACAGTTTTCAATGACGTCCTGACCTAACTGAGCAAGACGTTCAACCGTGTCGACATAGGTCTCTCCGCCTTCGAGGCTTCCATACTGACGAGCTGTGACGTAGACACTCAACTGTTCCTCCGCAAACTCTCCCGTCCGCACCTGAAAGGCATTCGTGCGAGTTTCCGTGCTTACTCGAACCTGAGTACGGCATTCTTCATCGACCGCAATTGTCAGCGACGGCTCATAGTTAATCAGTTTGCTTCCCGGAACATCACCAAGACCCTCAAGGGCTGGCCCTGGGCCAAGTGCTTCTGCCAAGAGCGAGTTGTGGTTTCCCCGAAATGCGAAGTCGAAACCAAACAAGACATCAATCGCCTCGCAATCAAGAGGACTCATTGATAAAAGCGCTGGGGCCAGATCAAGCAAAAAACGATGTTGATCAAGTGCGTCTTCAATCGAAGCCGGATTCACGTGCCCAGAGCAAAAACGCCGAGGCTCAACAGCTACCCAACGATACCGTCCCTGCTCCTTATCTTCCTCCAGCACGAAATCTCGCTTGTCACGAGCATGAAACTTCCGCATCGTCGGAAACTTTTTGCGAACACATTCAAAAAAATGCAGTACTGTCTCCCGATGACCCGGCAACTCCATCTCCGTAGCTAGATTGACGTTCATGTACATGTCGTCGGCTAGCGAACCATAGAGATTCATCGGCAGGGTCTCCTAAAATATTCCATCGATCGAACACGCACCCCAAAGAAAAAAAGAGTATATGCACCCATTTATCATGGTGTCAAAAAGCATAGCAGCACACCCACCACAGAAGAATCACTCATCAGACTGCGAACCTGCAATGAGCGCAATGAACTCTCGATTACTCTTAAACTTCGCCAACTGCTTGGTCAGTTGCTCCATAGCATCAACATGGTGCATTGATGAAAGCGTTCTCCTCAACATGTTGACCGAATGCAACGTGTCTGGGTCGAGTAGCTTTTCCTCGCGGCGAGTACCAGACTGAGAAATATCAATCGCCGGCCACACCCTCCTGTCTGAGAGTTTCCGGTCGAGCACCAATTCCATGTTCCCCGTACCTTTAAACTCTTGAAAAATGAGTTCATCCATTCGGCTTCCGGTGTCAACGAGTGCTGTCGCGCAAATTGTCAACGAGCCACCCTCTTCAAAAACACGAGCTGTTGCGAAAAGTTTTTTGGGAATATCCAAAGCTTTGATATCAACTCCACCTGACATGGTTCGCCCTGTATTGCCAACCCATTTATTGAATGCACGAGCCATTCGTGTAATGGAGTCCATCAAAAGAAACACATCCTTACCTGCTTCCGCCATTCGTTTACAGCGTTCAATAACAAGCTGTGAGAGACGGACATGGCTCTCGACATCGCAGTCGAGGCTACTGGCGACTACTTCACCCTCGACGGATCGACGCATATCCGTGACTTCTTCAGGGCGTTCATCAACCAACAGCATAACCAAGGAAAGTTCTGGGTGATTTTGTGATATGGCCTGAGACACTTGTTGCAACAGAACCGTTTTTCCTGTTCGCGGAGGTGCAACAATTAATGCCCGCTGCCCCTTGCCAAGAGGAGTAAGCATGTCCATGATTCGTGTCGTCAACGGTTGCTGACCTGTTTCGAGTCGCAACCATGACTCTGGGTTAATTGGTGTGAGTTGATCAAAGGTTTTGATTTCAGCATATTTTTCTGGGGCCATCCCCTCAATTTCTTCAAGCTCCCGAACTCGTGGCCCCTGCTGCCGGCGTCCCTGCTGGACCTTTGCCTTCACAGAGACTCCTTCACGAAGCCGAAATCGGTCAATCATCGTTGCCGGAACAAAGGGGTCGGTTCGTTCACGTGAATAATTATTTTCTGGACTTCGTAGAAATCCATATCCATTTGGATGAAGCTCAAGTACGCCTTCGCCGGGCTCAAGTGGTACCGGCTCACCATTCTCAGAAACCTCTGGTTCGGGCTCTGGCGGACGCATGCCCTCGCCTTCCATGTCGACTGCACCTGCTCCAGCGGCTACCGGTCCGCCACCACCACGACGATACCTTCGGCGACGACCACCATGGCCACCTTGACCTCCTTGGCCACCTTGACCGCCGCCATAGCCTGAACGACCACCTGATCGAGAACGTCTACGCTTTGCCATATTCTTCTTTCATGCTCCGAAAACTACTTTTCTGGCCGTTTTGACCAGAATATGCGTGTCTTATTTTTGAACTGCCCCATCGGGGAGTATTCCGCCACGAGGCCAACAGCCACGTTCTGAAACCACCAAACACGTCGAGTTGCCGATTCACCTGAATGATTTATTCATGAAGTAACTGCCAAGCAGAAAACACAATCATGTGATGAACCGAATAGCTGTTCGTGCTGCGGTAGAAACCGTTTCTTATCCGCCCCGTACCACCAGGGCGATATCGAGAGGGAAACACATATCCCTAGGCAAAAACCATGAGTCGAACGCACCGAGATGGGCAAATCAACAATTCGCCGACTCTGGCGGAATAGCACGTTCTCTCACGAGGACGCCCTCTCCAACCCACCCGGTTACATCCACCACATTCGGCGG